>NZ_JAWRXG010000002.1:0-486821 GCF_046535135.1 Arthrobacter sp. SIMBA_036 | reverse complement strand
GCCGGATGTGGAAGCGAGGACTAAAGACTCGTGAAGCTGACCGGTACTAATAGGCCAACAACTAACACCACACACAACACACTGCACGCGTCCACTATGTGGTTCCCAACCAACAACCCGGGAACAAAACACACAACTGAATAACAACCAAGCACCACAGTTGTAACCACAACATACTTCCCACCCACAAACCCCCACACGGGTTTGGCAGGGACGGGTAACAAGGTTACGGCGGTCATAGCGTGGGGGAAACGCCCGGTCCCATTCCGAACCCGGAAGCTAAGACCCACAGCGCCGATGGTACTGCACCCGGGAGGGTGTGGGAGAGTAGGACACCGCCGGACATACTTTAGTTGGAAACCCCCCGAACCACATGGTTCGGGGGGTTTCCCATTTAACTATCGGTCCTTTTAGGCCCTGCCCATTTAAGCGCGCCCGCGCCGCAGGTAGAGTTGGTGCTCATGGAAAGCCTCTTCAGTCATCCCGTAGCGGAACCAGACCCGAGCCAACCAGGCAGCAGTGACCTGGACCCTTTGGTTTTCACGGTAGTAGTGCCAACGAACGTATCGCATGCGTTCATGGGCTTCACGGATCACCCGCATCTTTGGTGGCCGTTGGAGGAGTTAAGCGTCTTTGGTGCCGGCGCCCACGTGGAATTCGAGGAGAACCTCATTCTCGAGACAGCGGAGGATGGCCGAACGTCGGTTTGGGGAACCATTGATGATTGGCAGCCGCCTTTGTCCTTCCACGCGGACTGGTATCCAGCAAGCACAGCTCTGTGGTCTACCGAGATCCGCGTAGTTTTCCGAGCTGTAACCGGGGGCACCGAGGTAAGGGTCATCCACGATGGTTGGGAGGGCGCCGAAGAGCCCTCAGCCACGCGGGATTCCTATGCGGACAGGTGGCCCAGAATACTGGAGAGATTCACACGGTTCATGGGCGGAGTTGTTGGCTAGATCATGCAGGGAACGCCCTTGACCGATGGAACTCCGCCCGATGGACCTCCGCCCGATGGAACTCCGCCCGATGGACCTCCGCCCGATGGACCTCCGCCCGATGGACCTCCGTCCGATGGACCTCCGCCCGATGGACCTCCGTCCGATGGACCTCTACCTGCGCACGACATGACGCATGGCTTCCTGCAGGAGCTGGCCGGTGGCTTGGAGGTCGGCCAACTTTCCCAAGACCCAGGCGTTCTTCGGACGTACTCTGCCGATCAGGGGCCACTGCTGGAGCGCCACCTTCCTGTCGCCGTCGTATGGGCAGAGTCTGTTGAGGACGTTCAGCACGTTGTTCGCAGTTGCGCGCGCTTTGCAGTGCCCGTAGTCGCCCGCGGCGCAGGGACCGGTGTTTCGGGAGGTGCCCACGCTACTCCAGGCTGCATCGTGCTGTGCCTTGAGCGCATGAATCGTATCCTGGACCTCAGCCCTGACGATGAGACCGCCGTCGTCGAACCTGGCGTTATCAACGCGGACCTCAATGCTGCGGCTGCTGGTCATGGCCTGATGTACGCGCCGGATCCTGCGAGCTACAAGATATCGACCATCGGGGGAAATGTGGCCACCAACGCCGGGGGGCTGCGGTGCGCCAAATACGGCGTGACGCGGGACTCTGTCCTTGCGTTGGACGTGGTGCTGGCTGATGGTTCTTTGATCCACACGGGCCACCAGACGTTCAAAGGCGTTGCAGGCTATGACCTGACGGCACTGATGGTCGGCTCGGAGGGAACGCTGGGCATTGTGGTGGGGGTGACCGTTCGACTGAAGTACCTGCCTCCCGTGGTGCGTACCATGGCCGCGTTCTACCGGGACTTCCGCAGCGCGGCCGCCGGTGTTCTGGCTGTGGGTAGGGCCCGTGTGCAGCCGGCAATCATGGAACTCCTGGATAGCGGCACGCTGGAGCAGCTGGACAAACTACACGGGAGTGACCTCCAGAAGCGTGGCCGATCGCTGCTGCTGATCCAGACCGATGGTTTCGGCGCGGACGCGGAGGCCGATGTGGTTAGGCGCGTCCTGGCCGACGGCGGGGCCACAGTAACGACTGAAGCCAGCGCAGAAGCTGAGATGTTGGTGGAACTACGCCGGAGCAGCCGTGGCGTGGAGATGGACGATGAGTTCCGAGTGGGCGAAGACATCGCAGTGCCGCGCTCCCGCTTGGTGGACTTCATTGCCGAGCTCGAGGCGATGGCTTCACGCTTCCAAGTTCGACTCAAGGTAGTGGCGCATGCGGGCGATGGCAATCTCCATCCAACATTTTGGATGGAGCGGGTTGATCCGGTGACTGATGAGCACGCCCGCCTCCGACTCAACGCCGCCCTCGATGAGTCCATCCGCGTGGGGCTGGAGATGGGCGGAACGATCACGGGCGAGCACGGTATCGGGCAGTACAAGCTGCGGTGGCTAGGTCAGGAACAGCCCGAACCAGTACGCACATTGCAACGCCGCATCAAGGAACTCCTGGACCCCGCCGGCATATTAAACCCAGGGAAAGCCATCTAGCGGGATTGATGAGTCACTCGCGCTTTGTATCCCGCGGAGGCCTGTTGGCGCGTAAGGGGCTGGCGTATCCTCGGCCTATGACGAACAAACCCGCTACCGAAATTTTGGAGACCCATCAATGCTGGGACCTCCTACGCGGAGTTTCTGTGGGCCGGCTCGCCGTCGTCGTTGACAGCGAACCGGACATCTTCCCTGTGAACTACAAGGTGGATCACGGAAGTCTTGTCTTCCGTACCGGCGAAGGCACCAAGCTTCACGCAGCACTCAGCGAAGGTCCTGTCGCCATGGAAGCCGACGGCGTCAACGCCGAAACCGGTGTTGCGTGGAGCGTAGTAATCAAAGGAAATGCCTCAGCAGTGAAACTCACCGAGGAAGTGCTGGACACAGTGGGGCTACTCCTGTTCCCCTGGGAGGCAGGGCAAAAGGACCACTTCATCAGGATCACGCCAAGCAAGGTGACTGGCCGGCGCTTTACAGTAACACCGCCGGTGACCTGGTGGACGCCCTTGGACGAAGCGCCCAGCGCACGCAACGAGTAAATCCCCGCCTCGTCGCGATTCGCCCGTCGCGATTCGCCCGTCCCGATTCCCTTGTTACGGCCCCAGGCCTTCAGTCGTCGGAGTCCGGGTATTCCTCTTCAGCTTCGTCGTCGTAGCGCCCGGACTCCTCGACTTCGACCTCGAGGATCTTGAGCATTTCGGTGTCCGGGTTGAGCATGATGGCCGCTTCGTCGCGCCGGTGCTGGAGCACGGTGTCCAGATAGGACTGCACGGTCTCGGCCAGGGGAACGTACCTGTCCTGCTTCTGGCTCATGTACCAACGGTGCTCTAATACTTCGTGCACCACCTCGGCTGGCTCCAGCTTCCCGGCCAGATGCCGGGGGATGGAACGTACGATCGGCTCGAAGATCTGGCTGACCCAGGCATGGGCGCTGATTTCCTCGTCAAGATCCGGATTGTTGTCGGCCCGGAACTGGTCCATGTCGTTGAGGAGCCTGCGAGCCTGGTTCTCTTGGGCGTCCAAGCCGGTAAGCCGCAGTAGCCGCCGTTGGTGGTGGCCGGCGTCGACAACCTTTGGCTGGAGCTGGATGGTGGAGCCGTCCGCCGTCGTCTTGATGGCGTATTCCCCGACGTCGAAGCCGAGCTCGTTCAGACGCCTGATGCGGGCACCGACGCGCCAACGTTCGCCGAGCTCAAAGGACTCCTTCTCCGTGAGCTCGGTCCAGAGGCGGCGGTAACTGCCCATGATCAGTTCACTGGTGGCCACCGGGTCCACCTTTTCCTCGATGAGCCCGCCGTCCAGCAGGTCCATCAGTTCTCCGGCAATGTTCACGCGGGCAATCTCGAGGTCGTACTCACGCTGGCCCATGGACAGATCCGGGTAGAGCTCGCCCGTTTCAGCATCGACCAGGTAGGCCGCAAAGGCGCCGGCATCCCGGCGGAACAACGTGTTGGACAGCGAGACGTCACCCCAGTAGAAACCGATCAGATGCAGCCGGACCAGGAGCAACGCTTGGGCGTCGATGAGCCGCGTCAGGGTGTCCTTGCGCAACATTTGGGAGAACAGTGCGCGGTACGGCATGGAGAATTTCAGGTGGCGCGTCACGAGGACAGGGTTCAACGGCCTGCCGTCCACAGTAGTGCGGCCTGTAATGACCGCCACTGGTTCGACGCACGGGACATCCAACCGGGCGAGCTTCCGCAGCATGTGGTATTCGTGGCGGGCCACGTGCTCGGACGTTTCCTTGATGGCGATCACTGAACCGCCCAAGTGAGCGAAACGCACGATATGACGGGAGATACCGCGGGGGAGGGCTGCGAGGTTGTCGGCGGGCCAATCTTCCAAGGCGATGTGCCACGGCAGGTCCAACAGTTCCGGGTCCGCTGCTGCCGCCGTGATGTTAAGGGAACCGATGACGCTCGCCGGCGGACTGGTGTCCTGGCCGCTGGCCGAGCTTGTCCTGGGGAGCTTGCCGATCTGCCCGTAGTCGGTGGGTTCGTCGTGCCACTGGGCCTCGTTGTACTCGCTCATGCTTCAATTCTTCCGTATTCTCCCGTGGGGTATGCCGAACTGTCCGTGAAGGGCCACTCAGGCCTGGCCGACCAGTCGACGTCGGGCGCTTCCTGGAAGGCGACTCCCTGCCTGGTGAGCCGCTCGCCCATGGCACCCAAACGACGTCGGAAGTCGCCTGCGTTGCGCATCTCCTGCCCGGTCCACCCGACTTCCGCCAAGGAAATGGCTCGCGGGTACAGGAGCCACTGTGCCTGCTGGTTGGTGCGGACGGTTTCGGACCACAAGGGGCCTTCGACGCCGAGGATGTGCTGATCGTGCAGACCGCCCTGGGCGGGATCCCAGTTGTAGTACTCGGACCACGTGAAGGGGCCGCCTTCTACCCAGGAAAGGCCGATCGGGCTGTCAGGCCCGTACTTTTGGTCCAAGTAGGTGGTCGCGGCCGGAGACATTAGGACCTTGACGCCGTTCGTCCCAACCTGCTGGAGTACAGGATCGAAGTCGCCGTGCCAATACTGGACCACGGCCTGTTCTGGCAGCTCGACGGCGGCGAACTCGTTCCAGCCCATCACCGCCTTTCCGGTCTCAGCAGCAATGCGAACAAATTGCTGCACCATCGCGACGTAGTCGTCATGGCCGGTGACGTGGGCTTCATCGCCACCGATGTGTAGGTAGGGCCCTGTTGTGATCTCTGCAAGCTGGCGGAGGACCTCACGGACGAATTCGTAGGTGGCAGGCAAATCCGCGGTCATGGTTGACCAACCCACCTCCGCCGTGGTGCTCATGGGCTTGGCTTTACCGTCCGGGTTCAGCTGGGGGATCGCCGCGAGGGCGGCGTTGACGTGCCCCGGTAGGTCGATTTCCGGCACCACCAGGACGTTCTTACTGGCCGCGTAGGCCTGGATGTCCCTGAAGTCTTGCTGGGTGTAGAAGCCGGACTTACCGCGGGGAGGAACCGCTGTGGCTACCTCAACGGCACCGGCCCCGCCCACCGCTGTGAGCTGGCGGTAGTCCAGTCCGGACGGATTCTCCGCTGGCTCAAGAATTTCGATCCGCCACGCCTGATCGTCCGTGAGGTGCAGATGGAGGGCGTTGAGTTTGAACTGGGCCATGATGTCGATCTGCTCCTTCAGCTCCTCCACGGAGAGGAAGCTGCGTGCAACATCAAGCATCAGGCCGCGGTAGGCGAAGCGTGGGGTGTCTGCGATCTCGACGGCGGGAATTTCCCAGGTGGCGGTGGTGTGGCCGGCGCTCGGGTGGCTTCCTTCGAATGCGGGTGGGAAGAGTTGCCGTAGGGTTTGGACTCCGTTGAAAAGCCCGGCGCCAGTGGCTGCTGTGATGAGGACCGTGTCTTCGGTGACGGAGAGTGTGTAAGCCTCAGGGCCGCCGTCGAACTTTTCCTCCAACGCGAGGATGATGTCACCGCTTTTGCGGTCTTCGGCCAGGGGCAAGGCGAAGCCGGTACCGCGTCGAAGCTGTGAGGCAAGCTGTTCAGCGGCCGGTGGGGAGCCGCCATACGCAATGATCCGTGCCGTCGGCGAAAGGATGAAGGCCTGCCGATCGGAGAACTCAACGTGCGAAGGCCGGGGAATCAGGTTATCCGTCGTGTTCATGCCGTGCTTCCTGGGAGAAGGTTAAAGCGAGAGCGGCCCGACCTGGAGGGGTCGGGCCGCTATCACACTGCGGATCCGCTAGTCGCCCAAACGCAGGCCTGTCTTGGTGTCGAACAGGTGCACGTGGCCGGACTGCGGACGAACGAAGATGGACTCGCCCTTCATCGGGGGGCGGCGGCCGTCGACGCGTGCCACGATGTCGTAGCTCTTGCCGTCGAGCATGGTGTGACCGTAAACGTAGGCGTCCGCGCCGAGTTCTTCGACGACGTCGACCTCAACCTGGAGTCCTTCGCCGTTCCCGACGGTCTCGAGGTCTTCCGGACGGGAACCGACGGTGACCGTCTGTCCGTGAGCTTCTTCGAGCACATTGCGCGGCACGGGGTAGACTGTACCGCCGAACTGAACGCCGCCGTCAACCACGGGAAGTTCCAAGAGGTTCATGGCGGGGGAGCCGATGAAGCCTGCAACAAAGACGTTCACCGGGCGGTCGTACAGGTTGCGCGGCGTGTCGACCTGCTGGAGGAGGCCATCCTTCAGGACTGCCACGCGGTCACCCATGGTCATGGCCTCGACTTGGTCGTGGGTCACGTAGACGGTGGTAACGCCGAGACGCCGTGTCAGGGAAGCGATCTGCGTGCGGGTCTGAACGCGGAGCTTGGCGTCAAGGTTGGAAAGCGGCTCATCCATGAGGAAGACCTGCGGGTTACGGACGATTGCACGGCCCATGGCAACACGCTGGCGCTGGCCACCGGAGAGTGCCTTCGGCTTGCGGTCCAGGTACTGCTCAAGGTCCAGAAGCTTGGCGGCTTCGCGGACACGCTCTGCGCGCTCTTCCTTGGAAACGCCCGCGATCTTCAGTGCGAAGCCCATGTTGTCAGCGACGGTCATGTGCGGGTACAGAGCGTAGTTCTGGAAAACCATCGCGATATCGCGATCCTTCGGCGGAACATCGGTGACGTCGCGGTCACCAATCAGGATGCGGCCGGCGTTGACATCCTCAAGGCCTGCGAGCATGCGCAGCGAGGTGGATTTACCGCAACCGGAGGGTCCAACGAGGACCAGGAATTCGCCATCGGCGATGTCGATGTTGAGCTTATCGACGGCGGGCTTATCTGTGCCCGGGTACAGACGCGTAGCGTTATCAAAAGTAACTGTAGCCACAGTTATCAATCCCTTCACCGGCAGGTACGTGCCGGACGATCCGTTGTGAATGGTTCATTTTCTTCAGTTGAACTCCCCGGCCGAGGGCCGGGGAGGATCGTGTGACGCCGCACGGTACTGTGCGTCACATCACACTCAAGAGTATGTCAGATTTATGCATGAACTACCTAAACGTTACGAACGTCACATGTGTGACTGGTCACGCACTAGCCTTCTGTTGTAAGACGGCGGCGCTCCCGAAGTAGGGCTTCCAGCAATTCGGCAACATGTATCGGAGCCTCGACGCGGTACTGGGCCTGGGTGAAATCGAGGCCCACCTTGACGCCCAGATCATCGCCACTGAGCCTGCCGAGCGCGTCCTCATCAGTCACGTCATCTCCGGCGAACAGAATGGCGGTAGCTCCCGTGGCTTGCCGCAGGAACTCCACGGCCTCACCCTTTGATGCCTGGACTACCGAGGTCTCCAAGACCCGTTTACCCGTCTTGAGGTAGACGCCGGGATGGTCGCTGAGCACACGTGTAGCGGCTTCGACGGCGTCTTCGGCAACGTCGTCGTCCGCCATTCTGGTGTGGAGGACGACGCCGGCTGGCTTGTCTTCGAGCACCGTCCCCGGAGCTTGCTTGACGATGTCCGCGAGAACCTCGCGGACCGCCGACAGCCTTGCGCGTTGGTCCTCGTCCAACTCCAGGCCGACCGACCCCTCGCCCAGCCACACTTCAGCTCCGTGGCTACCGATCAGCAACGTGTTCGCGGGAGGCGAGGCGACCAGCCGCAAACTGTCCAATGCCCGGCCCGAAATGAGTGCCGTCGTCGTGCGGGGAAGCTCGGCGAGGTCAGCAAAAGCTGCTGCCGAGCGCGGCAGGGGACGCGCATCCTCCGCGCGGTCAACCAGCGGAGACAGCGTGCCGTCAAAGTCCAAAGCCACCAAGAGGTGGTCCGTAGCGGCAATCTTGCGGATGGCGTCCAAGAGTTCGGGGGCAAGCGTCAATGACTGCTCAGCTGTCATCACGAACCACTTTCTCCTCAAGCGCGGCTAGGAACTCCGCGGACCAGTAGTCGACGTCGTGGTCAAGGATCTGCTTGCGCATGAGCTTCATGCGGCGGCGCGCTTCCCTGGGAGGCAGATTGATTGCCTTCAAAATGGCGGACTTCAGGCCGTCGATGTCGTGGGGGTTAATGAGGAGTGCCTGCTTCAACTGGTCCGCGGCGCCGGCGAACTCGCTCAGGACCAGTGCGCCGTCGTCCTCAGACCGGGCCGTGACGTATTCCTTGGCGACCAGGTTCATGCCATCACGGAGGGCAGTTACCAACATGACGTCGGCGGCGAGGTAAAGGGCCACCATCTCCTCCACCGGGTAGCTGTGGTGAAGGTACCGGACGGCCGTGTTTTGGATGGTGTCGTAGGTGCCGTTGATGTGGCCCACGGTTCCTTCGATTTCCTCGCGCAGAAGCCTGTACTGTTCCACGCGCTCACGGCTGGGACTCGCCACTTGGATGAGGGTGGCATCTTCAACTTTGATGCTCCCATCGCGCAGGAGTTCCTCGAAGGCTTTGAGCCGGTGCCCGATGCCCTTGGTGTAGTCCAGTCGGTCCACGCCAAGAAGGACCGTCTTGGGGTCGCCCAGATCCCTCCGGATCTGCCGGGCGCGCTCAATGATCTCGGGCTTGGCAGCGAGCTCCCTGATCTGATCCACGTCGATGGAGATCGGGAAGGCTTGTGCCCGGGCAATGTGGGTGACCTTGCCGTCGGGACCCTTGACGTGGATCTGCTGTTGCTTGACGCTCGCACCGAGGAACCGCCGCGCGGAACGCATGAAGTTGCCGGCGTCGCTTGGACGTTGGAAGCCCAAAAGGTCAGCGCCCAGCAGCCCGTCAATGATTTCGCGGCGCCAAGGAAGCTGCGCGAAGATCTCCGGGGGCGGGAACGGTATGTGGTTGAAGAAGCCGATCTTCAGGTCCGGGCGTGGTTCACGCAGCATGCGGGGAACCAGTTGGAGTTGATAGTCCTGGACCCACACCGTGGCACCGTCGGCGGCGTGGTGAAGGACGGCGTCGGCGAATTTCCTGTTGACCTGACGGTACGAGTCCCACCATGTTCGGTGGAATTCCGGAGGCGCGATGACGTCATGGTACAAAGGCCAAATAGTCGCGTTGGAGAAGCCCTCGTAATAAAGCTCAACTTCGTGGCTGCTCAGCTGAACCGGGACCAGGTCCATTCCTTCGTGGCTGAACGGATCAACGGTCTCATCAGGAGCCCCGTGCCATCCCACCCACGCGCCGTCGGACTTGGTCATCATGGGCGCGAGCGCAGTGACGAGCCCGCCGGGGGACCTGCGCCAGCCGTCGCCGCCGTCGTCATTGCCGTCGGTGCTGCAGCGATCGACCGGCAGCCTGTTGGAGACCACCATGAAATCGAACGAGTTGGCAGACGGCTGTTGAGCGTGTGGCGTCTTGCCGCTTTGCTCGGTTGTGAGTTTTTGGCTTGCCGGTTCCTGCATTAATGCTCCCTGGGGTTGCTGTGACTCACCTTCCAGCCTACTAGCGGAATCTTCTGCGGCAGTTGATCGTTCAACAACGGGAGTCGGCAAGGTGCGGTCAAGCTCCGGGTTGGCTCCCGTAAACTGTCCCCGTTGCCCTAGCTATCCGTACGACGTCGAGTAACCCGAGGAATTGATGAGTCCCGCAAACGAACCCCGCCTGTCCAAGGCTGAGAAGACCGCCCAGGCCCGGGAAAGAGCGCGCCAGATCCGCGAAGCGCAGGTGAAGAAGGACAAGCGCAACAAACTCCTCATCGGTTGGGGCATCGTGGTAGCCGTTGTCGCGATCATCACCGTCATCGCCTTGGTCGTCTTGAACAGCGTCCAGCAGAACGCTCCCATCGCTGACAAGGGCCCGACGCCGGCCAACGCCAACGCTCACGGCGGCGTCACCCTCCTGGCAAACAGCAACGTGGTCAAGGTGGACCCCACTACGGTCAACGTCGCCGATGTTCCCTCCGCCCCGGCCACCAAGCCAACCACCATTGCAGTTCCTGGCGGCGCTCCTGAGGCCGGTAAGCCTGTGAAGGTCATCGCGTACGTCGACTTTATCTGCCCCATCTGCAAGAAATTTGAAACGACTTACAGCGATGCGCTGACCAAGTTCCGTAACGACGGCAAGATCTCCCTGGAGTACAGGCCGATCGGCTTCCTGGACGCCTCCTCCACCACCAATTACTCGTCCCGCGCGGCCAATGCAGCGGCGTGCGTTGCCAACGTATCCCCGGATAAGTATGCAGACTACTTCAACCTCCTTTACTCCCGTCAGCCGGCTGAAGGCAGCGCAGGCATCGCGGACAAGGACCTGAAGTCGATGGCCACAGAAGTAGGTGCGGCGAACATCGACTCCTGCGTGGACAGCAAACAATTCCGGCCCTTCGTGAAGGTGGCAACGCAAGAGGCCGCCGCCATCGGAGTCTCCGGCACCCCGACGGTGTTCGTTGACGGCAAGCAGTGGGACGGTACCAGCGACTTCAACGCTGTGGTCCAAGCCGCGATTGACGCCAAGAAGTAAATTCGGTCAAAGCACGACGGCGATCGGGCACTTGGTGGGACCGTTGCGGTTCCGGCTAGTGTCCGATCGCCGAATTTCCGTGCGGGGTTTGTCTGGGCTACCCTTATCTAGCGCCGTTTTGTTGGCAGGGGTCACTGCTGTTGCCCCACGAATGCCGCGCGGTTTCGCCTCCTTAGCTCAGTTGGCCAGAGCACCGCTCTTGTAAAGCGGGGGTCGTCGGTTCGAATCCGACAGGGGGCTCCATGAACCCCTCCGTTCCGGTGATTTTGCCGAGACGGAGGGGTTTTCTATGTGCGAAAAAAGGGCACTACACGCTTACGACACGCTTTCAGGAAGCCGCACGACACCAGCGGACTAACGGGCGGAGGCCGCGGCGGACCGATACCCGTGCCGGGCCAAGCGGGTTCCCGTCACCGTGCTCACCACCGGGATGTCGAGTGGTGGTGTGCTTGACCTGCAATAATCGATGGAGATGAAAGCGCACGAAGCAGTGATGAACTGGGTGACCGCAGAACTGTCGAGCGGTCGTCTTCGAATCGGCGACCACCTTCCGAGTGAACGGGCGCTGGCTGAAACGTTGCAAGTCTCTCGGAGCTCGTTGCGTGAGGCATTAAGGGTTCTTGAGGCCCTTGGAACAATTCAGGCGACCACTGGTTCCGGGCCGCGTTCGGGCACCGTCGTGACTGCGGCACCCGAGCAGGCGTTGGCACTGGCGCTGAACCTGCAGTTAGCGACGAGCCACGTAGAGCACTCACACGTGTATGAGGTGCGATTGCTGCTTGAGACATGGGCTGCGGAGCACTCGAATCCTGATGGGGGAGACTGGGACGCTGCTGAGCGGCTGCTTAAGCTCATGGACGACTCCGCTACTCCTATCCAGGATTTCCTTCTTCTCGACGCCGAGTTCCACGTAACAGTTTCGCGCGCCGCCGGAAATCCCCTCATTAGCACGCTCATGGATGCCCTCCGCGCTTCCATTGCAGATCACACACTCGCCCGCGCCCAAGCGCTCCCGGACTGGGACAGCACCGTCACACGCCTGCGTTCCGAACACCATGCAATCTTGGACGCGCTCCGCCGCGGTGACCGGGCAGCAGCTGCTGAACTTGTCCGCCAGCACATTCGCGGGTATTACATGGAGACCGCAAACTAAGTTCGGCCGGCCGGCCGTCCGGTAGTGCACTTAGGCGGCTTCTTCTCGGTCAGTGCGGTGCGCCGGAGCGAAGTGATTCAACCAGACGCCTCTCCTAGTAGGCACTGAGCCATCGCACCGGCGTGTCGGCATCCAGACATCTTCCAGGTCCATCGAATCTTGACGTGGCGATGGTCACAGTCTACAGTTTCCTGTGGTCGGACCATGTGGTAGGGCCACACCTCCTTCGACTTTAAGGAAAGATCTTTGACGGTCACTACATCCTCAGAAGAGACAAAGAGCGCAGAGAAGCTGAACTACCGGGTACTCTTGGGCAGCCTCAGCGGCAGCGTCATCGAGTGGTTCGACTTCCTTGTGTACGGCACCGTTGCCGCCCTGGTCTTCAACAAGCTCTTCTTCCCGAGCGACAACGCCTTCGTGTCGACTTTGCTTGCCTACATCTCGTTCTCGCTTACCTTCTTCTTCCGTCCTTTGGGCGGCATCATTTTCTCTCACATCGGCGACCGCATCGGCCGAAAGAAGACTCTCTTCATCACCCTCATGCTGATGGGAGGCGGAACGGTCGCCGTCGGGCTACTGCCTGACTACGCCGCAATCGGCATGGCTGCCCCGATCCTGCTCTTTCTGTGCCGCATCCTTCAAGGGCTTGGTATCGGCGGCGAATGGGGCGGGGCGCTCCTTCTCGCCTACGAGTACGCGCCAAAAAACCGTCGCGGCCTTTATGGTGCCGTGCCGCAGATGGGCATCAGCCTGGGCATGCTGCTCGCTGCCGGCGTTGTCGGTCTCCTTACTCTCCTTCCGAATGGACAGTTCCTTGTCTGGGGCTGGCGGATTCCATTCATAGCCAGCGTTGTGCTCGTCTTCATCGGGCTCTGGATCCGAAATGGCTTGGATGAGACCCCCGAGTTCAAGCGCATTCGAGAGGCGGGAGCGCAACTGCGTCTGCCCATCAAAGAGGTCGTCACAAAGCACTGGGGTGCCGTGCTTGTGTCGATCGGTGCGAAGGCCGCGGAGACGGGCCCGTTCTACATCTTCGGCACCTATGTCATTGCCTACGCCACTAACGTTCTGGGAGCACGCGGGAACGTCGTTCTCCTCGCAGTTGCCGCGGCTGCGCTGGTGGCAACAATCTGGATGCCGGTCTTCGGGCGTATCTCCGACAGGTTTTCACGTGCGGTGCTTTACCGCTGGTCGGCTACGGCAACACTCGCTTTAGTGGTGCCCTACTACTTGGTGCTCAACACCGGTGCGACCTGGGCGCTGTTCGTCGCCACCATTGTCGGATTCGGCCTTTTGTGGGGCAGTGTCAACGCGATTCTGGGCACGTTGATCGCGGAGAACTTCGCTCCCGAGGTCCGCTACACCGGCGCTTCACTCGGTTACCAGCTCGGTGCAGCGATCTTCGGCGGCACCGCTCCGATCATCGCGGCAGGGCTCTTCGAAGTCAGCGGCGGGCAGTGGTGGCCTATCGCAGCGTATGTCGCCGGCTGCGCAGTGATTTCGATTGTGGCTTCCTTCTTTATCAAGCGCGTCGCCCACGGCGAAGGCCCGGTGGTGCCTCCGGTTGCCGCGTCTTCGGACTACTCCCGTTCTCAGAAAGGATCTGTACGTTGAACCGCCAGCTTCCCAAGCCCTCTGAGGTCCTTGAACTTCTCCAGTTCAAGAAGCCCGAGTTCAACGGCAAGAAGCGCCGTCTGGACGCCGCACTCACCACACAGGATTTACGGCGCATAGCCAAACGACGCACACCGGCCGCTGCCTTCGACTACACCGACGGCGGAGCTGAGGGCGAGATATCAATGCGGCGTGCCCGCCAGGCGTTCGAGGATATTGAGTTTCACCCCGATATCCTCAAGCCGGCACAGCACGTCGACACTTCGACCGAGGTCCTCGGCGGCCTCTCCGCGCTGCCTTTTGGCATCGCTCCAACCGGGTTCACACGTCTCATGCAAACCGAGGGTGAGGTTGCAGGAGCTGGAGCCGCCGGGGCTGCCGGCATTCCCTTCACCTTGTCCACGCTGGGGACAACATCGATCGAACAGGTCAAAGCCGCTAATCCCGGCGGCCGCAACTGGTTCCAGCTCTACGTCATGCGTGAGCGCGAGATCTCCTACGGCCTTGTTGAACGCGCTGCGCGTGCTGGCTTCGACACGCTGATGTTCACAGTCGATGTCCCTGTCGCGGGGTTTCGGATGCGCGACAAACGCAATGGATTTTCAATCCCTCCCCAGCTCACCGCCGGTACGGTCATGAACGCCATACCCCGCCCATGGTGGTGGATGGATTTCCTAACCACTCCAAAGCTGGAATTTGCCTCGCTGTCCTCGACCGGAGGTACCGTGGGTGACCTGCTGAACTCCGCAATGGATCCGACGATTTCGTACGAGGACCTTGAGATAATCCGCCAGCTTTGGCCCGGGAAACTCGTCGTCAAGGGTGTGCAGAACGTCCCTGACGCGGTCAAGCTGATTGATCGTGGCGTGGACGGCATCGTCCTCTCGAACCACGGTGGCCGCCAACTCGACCGCGCCCCCGTGCCGTTCCACCTGCTGCCCCAAGTAGTACGCGAGGTGGGCCGTGACGCCACAGTGATGATCGACACCGGAATCATGAACGGCGCAGACATCGTCGCCGCTGTCGCGCTCGGGGCGAAGTTCACGCTCGTCGGCCGAGCCTACCTCTACGGCCTCATGGCTGGTGGGCGCGACGGGGTGGACCGGATGATCGAGATTCTTCGCAGTGAGATAGAACGCACGATGAGCCTGCTCGGTGTCTCCTCGCTCGACGAACTCGAACCACGCCACGTGACGCAGCTGAGTCGGCTTGTCCCCATCCCGGAAGGGCATGTAGCTCTCGCGGAGCACCTGACCTCCTAGACACGATCCTGTCAGTTCGAATCCGACAGGGGGCTCCATGAACCCCTCCGTTCCGGCGATTTTGCCCGGGACGGAGAGGCTTTTCATTCACGGTTGCCTGGTTTTGTTAGGGCTGGCCCTCGCGGGCCAGGGAATCCGGCGCTGCATGGGGCGCTCGGTCGCCGACCACCCTGTCCCGCCCTTGCGCCTTGGCGCTATACAAGGCCGCGTCCGCCACGCTGATCATGAACGCGAGGTCCACCCAGCCGCCGGTGCTGGACGTGACTCCGTAGCTGACGGTCGGCAATGGCATGCCGTTCGGTCCTTCCGTGGCGGCCAACCTGTCGCTGATCTCCGAGGCGATCTCCTCTGCGCGCTGCTGCGATGCGCCCGGCAACAGTGCGATGAACTCTTCGCCCCCGTACCGGCCAAGCACGTCAGAGGAACGGACCGATGCTGAGCAGGCCTTGGCGAACGCCTTCAGCGCTGCGTCTCCAGCCGCGTGCCCGTAGTCATCGTTGATGGCCTTGAAGTGGTCCAGGTCCGCCAGGATCAGCGCCGCTCCGGATGCTTTTGTCTCGGCCCGACTCAGCACAGCACCGGCCAGGTCCAGGAAGGCTCCCCGGTTGAGGAGCCCCGTCAGATGGTCCTTCTCCGCCCGTCGGCGCAGCTTATCGTGCAGTTGCTCATGGCTGAGGTTGCTCATGCTGAAGGACGCCGTAATGAGGAGTACCAAAAAGACCACGCCTGCCGGAGCAGGACCGAAATAGCGCTTAAAATCTTCGCCGGCGGCTCCCTCTGCTGCATAGCTCAGCCAGCGGGCAAGGAAGTATGCGGCCGTCAGTCCGGCGGTGGTGGCAACAAGCCTGGTGGCCCGCGCACGTTCTGAGGGGGCGAACCAGAATTCCACTGTTGCCATAGTCATGCCCGCCAGCATGAGGCCCAGATACGCGAAGCCGCCGGACCAAAGATCGGTGAAGGGGTTTTCGAGGAAGGAGCAGACGGCGGCGATTCCGGCTGCCACAGGGATGGGCCAGGGGTGGCCCTCGCGGCCGCAGACGGCTCGGGCGCCGGCCCAGATGCAGAACACACCTGCAACCATCAAGGCCATTCCGACGTGGCAAGCCCAAGCCAGCCATGTGGGGTCGCAGAAGAGTAGCGTGGAGCGCCCGGCCATGAAAAGGAGCAGGGACACGCACCACCACCCTGCAGAGGCTGACCGCGTTCGGCGGTACGAAGCCCCGGAAAGAATCAGGAGTGTCACCGTGACAATGCCCAAGCACACCTGCACAGAGAGCGGATCAAGGGCCGCGACGCCGTCTTGCCAGGGGAATGCGGTTAATGAACTCACCTTTAGCGCCTCGGTGCCCCCGCGGGTTCCTCGTGCGGTTTCGTGGTTCGATCAGTCCCAAAACACATATATCCCCCGAAATTGACGTCAGTCAGCCGCTTCCGGCCACAAACGCCTAGTCAAACACGACTTGAGGCGGATCGGCGGGTAGGCAGACTGCGGGTCGTGTCGTGCGGTACGAACGTTAGGAGTCGAAGCGGAGGATGAGGATCAGGCTGATTACTGCCAAAATACCGGCCAAGAGGAAGGCCGCTCTGGGATTGCCCAAGTTCACGGTCCACCCGATACCAAACCGACGCGGAACAAGCAGGGCATGGTCTTCCTTGTTGATGTAGAACAAGCCACTGCGCCAGAACTTGTCATCATCGCGGTGAGCCAAGCCGGTATCCACCCCGGGGGTGTCCCGTCCGAGGCTCTTTCGGGCAAGAACCGCAATGGTGACGGCCACTGCAGCAAGGATGGGCAACGCCACCACCAACGGAGCCCACGCGGTGACTGTGCCGGTCCACATCAATAATGACGAGCCGAGCATCGCAAGATTGATCGTCGTCAGCAGCCCGAGTAGCACTTTCGCGCCAAGCGTCATGTATTCCCGCGACCACCGAGCCGAGCTCGCAGGATGTGCCGGGTCAATGTCCGGCCGGCTGCGGGCAATGGCGAACGCGGCACCTCCCAGTAACGCGCTGATTCCAAGCTGCACAAAGACCAAGGAGAAGGCTGCGCCAACAGACTTCGTGACCACTCGGTTCGGAACACCATTGGCGCCATAGTGCACTGCAAGCACGCTTGGCATGGCAGGATACATCAGCGCACCCAGCGCCGTTGTAACCACGACGACGGCCAGCGCGCCAGCCAGCCAAACCCAGGGGTACCGGGGTGGATTGGTCCGGAGTCCGGTGTCTATCGCAATGCCTTGGTGAACCCCCTCGTACCAGCCTCCCGCGGCTTTGGCGGACCGGATGCCTTGGTTGGCCATGAAAAAGCACCAGTACCAAACGCCGATCAGAACCAGCACGGACACGGGCAGCAGTAAGGGTTGTCCCGTCAGGGTGAAGGTTCCCACCCCCAAGACCGTTACGACGATGCCGCTGACCAACACGCGCCAGCGGTAGATCCGGGCTTGGCCTGCTACTACGGGATCTGCCGCATGGTGGGCTGGTATCCGCACACCAAAAGGGACGGTACGGCTGGTCACCGACGGCAAAACGAAGGCAAATAGGAGGACCAATCCCAGCAACAGGAGGCTCAGAATTATGCCAATGCTCATGAGTTGTCCTCCAACTCGTTGTTCGCGAATGAATCAATGACGGATCTGCACGTGGCGAGGAGCTCCTCCGTGGGCATGCCTTTGGCGACTGCTTCAGCCAGCAGGGTCTTGGCTCGCGCCGCCCAGTCCGCTGGGAAGGACGGATGCGGGTCCGGCACCGTGACCACCGCACCGGTCTTCCGGTTGAGGCGGATAAGGCCTTCCCGCCGCAGGAGGTCGTACGCCTTGTTCACCGTATGGAAGTTGATGCCGGAGTCGGCGGCAAGTGCCCGCGTGGCTGGAAGTGGACTGCCTGGGCGAAGCTCGCCGACGGCGATCGCCTCCACTACTTGATCCCGGAGTTGCTGGTAGATCGGCACCTCGTTATCCAGGTCCACGGTAAGGATCACCGCATCCACCTCCTCTTTGTTATATATGTTATACAACAAATAAAACTCGCGCCAGATGCTACATTGCGGCCATGACAGATTCGACGTCGCCCGATGACCGGCAAGCTCACAAGGCGGTGGTGGGGACCGGCCGCTGGATAGCTGCGGCGAGAGCACAGGAAAGCGCCCGCGCGGATCGTCTTTTTAACGATCCTTGGGCTGGCGTCCTGGCAGGCGAAAGTGGTCGGGCGAGCCTGGACGCCGCCCCCTACAACCCGTACCTGCCGGTCAGGACCAGATATTTTGACGATCTGATGACCAGCGCGGCCCGGCCGGGGGCACAGATCGTCCTCTTGGGAGCCGGCATGGATACGCGGGCATTCCGGCTGCCACTACCGCCGGATTCCACGGTTTACGAGATCGACCATGCCGAAGCGTTCGATGAGAAGGAGAGCATCCTGCAGGGAACGCCACCGGGGTGCGAGCGCAAGTGCGTTTACGCTGACTTGTCGGGGCCGTGGCGAGAGGCACTTCTGGACGCCGGCTTCGATCAACAACGCCGCACGATTTGGGTTGCCGAGGGGCTCCTGTTTTATTTGGCGGCGCCCGATGTCGAGACGTTGGTCCGTGATACGGGAGCGCTCTCCGCCCCCGGCTCGCAGTTCCTGGCGGACACGTTCGGCACCGGCCTGTTGGAGTTGGAATCCATGGGGCCGCTGGTAGCAGCCCGGAAAAGCTCCGGAAAGCCGCTGCCATTTTGCACGGATGCACCCCAAGCCCTGTTTACGGACCGGGGCTGGACTGACGCGACGACGGTTCAGCCCGGCCAGCCCGAAGCGAACTACGGCCGGTTTCCGCGGGGGACCGGTGCGGAGCGGGTGGGCCCGGCAAATCTCCGCACCTACCTGGTGACGGCCACGCGGTAGCGCCGCCCGTTTTTGCTGCAACCCTCGCTGCGCGCCCTTGCCGCAACCCACGACGGCGGCGCGCCCGGGAAACCACCGGGGTGCGCCGCCGTCGTCAACCAACGGCTTGGGTTACGGAGTCGGGTTGCCGCCGTTGACGTTGAGGGTTTCGCCCACCACGTAGCTCGACTCCGGGGACGCCAGGAAGACGTAGGCGGGTGCGAGCTCAGCCGGTTGGCCGGCGCGGCCGAGCGGCGTCGACTGCCCGAACTCGGGCAACTCCTCCTTCGGTTGGCCACTGCTGACCTGCAACGGTGTCCAGATGGGCCCCGGCGCCACGGCATTAACGCGGATTCCCTTGGGTGCCAGTTGTTGTGCCAACCCCTTGGTGAAGTTGTTGATGCTGGCCTTGGTGGTGGCGTAGTCCACCAGAGTCGGCGACGGGTTGTAGGCCTGGATGGATGTTGTGTTGATGATGGTGGAACCTGCCGGCAGGTGGGGTAGTGCTGCCTTGGTCAGCCAAAACATCGCGTAAACGTTGGTCTTCAATGTGTGGTCGAACTGTTCGTCGGAAATCTCGGCGAGGTCTTCCTGGGCCACCTGTTTGCCGGCATTATTCACCAGGATGTCCAGGCCACCCAAGACCGCGACGGCGGTGTCCACCACTTCACGGCAAACGGCAGGGTCCTTGAGGTCGCCGGGCACTTTTACCGCCTTGCGGCCGGCGGCTTCGATGAGCCCTGCAATGCGCGATGCGTCCTCTTCCTCTTCGGGGAGGTATGAAAGCACGACGTCGGCCCCCTCGCGGGCGAACGCGATCGCCGTCGCAGCGCCAATACCGGAATCGGCGCCGGTAACAATGGCCTTGCGGCCCTCCAGTCGTCCGGTACCGCGGTATGTGTCTTCGCCGAGGTCTGCCTTAGGGGTCAGTTCGGCGTCGAGGCCGGGCTCGGGCTGGTGCTGTTTCGGCGGGGAGATTTGCTCATATGCGGTGACGGGGTTCCGGAAGGTGTACTGATCAGTCATGGTGGTCCTCCTGATAGTTAGGTCTGGAACACGGGCAAGCTATCCGGGGGTAATGCGCACGGGCATCACCAAGATGATAAGCAAGCTTACGGTTTCCAGCCTAATCATGGAGACGGCCTGTGCCAAGCCGATGGCGAGAGCAGGCGACCGGATGAGTGCCAAGAGCAAGCTCTCCGGAAAGGCGTTAAGGCAGGGGCCCTTGCGTGAGGGGGTGGGGGATGGGAGAAACGGCAGGCGTAGCCACAGCAACGTCCGAATCCGAAGGGAACAATTTCTGCACCAGGTCCCGCAAGGCCGCAGGGCGGAACGGTTTGGAAAGATAGGCTGTGGCGCCGGCTGCAATCCCGTCCAGCTCGTCCCCAGGTTGTGCAAATGCCGTGATCATGATGATGGGAACCTGGGTGAACTTCCTGAGGGCCCGCGCTACTTCACGGCCGTCCATGTCGGGAAGTCCGACGTCGAGCGTTATCATCGACGGCGCCGTGGCAGCCGCCGCCAAAAGCCCGTCAGTGCCGGTTTCCTCAACGCTGACGGAAAAGCCGGCGGAGGAGAGGATCGCCTCAAGCAAACCACCGATGTCCTCATCATCTTCAATGACAAGGCAAGTGCGGAGCGGCGTCATGGTCCTCCTTGAAAGTCCGGTATCAGTCTACGACGCCGGGCTCAGCAGGACTAGCAGATGAGGGATCCAGTAAGCGCCGTGCCTGTCCACATTCGCGAGGTCCCGGGGATCTTGTAGTAACCGCGGATCTCGTAGGTCCACGTGCCGATGGTCTCCAAGCCGGAGGTGTATGTTTTCCCGGCGGCGGTGCTGAGATCCCCGGTGAATTCCAAAACATGTGATCGGTTATAAACCTTGATCTCGTGGTAATTGGCATATGTCACCGTGCTGAATGAGTTCACCGTAACGGTGGCGCGGCGATTGTTGGCAGTACAACTCATGGAGACGTTCGCGCTCGCAGGTGCGGCGAGTCTAGCCGCCGAATACTGGGGATTGGCGGCGTCGTTAGAGGTAAACGACGCAAGGGCGGCGGCTGGTGCCGAGAACAGGGCGACGACGACGGCGACGCCGATGGCAGCCAAACGGGGGAGGCGGCGACGGATTGACATTTCGCTGCGCTCCTTCCGTGGTCTGATTCGTTGTTGTTCTGGGAAATCGTTAGGGCTTGTCCGCTGCTGCGGGCGTGGTGGTTTTGCCGGGCTTCTTGGTCCAGATAGAGGTGAGCATGCCGATGACAAGGACGGCCGGCGCCCCGTAAAGGAGGATATTCATGACAATCGGTGCGCGCAGGGCACGGATAGCGGCGCCAAGGTACGGGATAGTGAGGACTTCTTTGTCCACGGTTGTGCCTTGCAGCGTCGCAACCCAGGGGTCAACGCCATTGTTGGCGTCCCCCTTGGTCTGTACAGTGGTGCCGCCGGTGGCCGTGGTGGTGATGTCGGTGATGCGGTGGGTCTCGACGCGTTGATCTTCAACAGGGATGTGATAGGTGATGATGTCTCCAACCTTGACGTCCTTGATCGGGGTCGGGACGGTGACCACCACGTCGCCCGGGTTGATCAGGGGCGCCATGGAACCGGTGAGCATAGTGGAGGTGTGGTAGCCGAGCACGCGTGGGCCGAGGGCAAGAAGCAGGAATGCGAGGGCCGCAAGGATGAGCATGCTGACGCCGATGACCTTCGCGATGGCCCTGACAAGGCGACGGAAAGTCCCGAGGCTTCTTGCCGGGGCTGCGGGGGTCGCGGTACCTGCTGCGCGCTCGCTGGAGGCGGAACGGCGGCCGGGGAGGGTGCCGTCGGTGATGCTTGTCAGCGTAGTCATCTGGGGCCATCCTTTGTTGTAGTGCTCGTCCTCTGCTTTCTCAAGTCTCGATTGGCTGGATCAAGGTGCCCTGCAGCAAACCCTCAAGACTTGCTCAGGAATCCCGTCGGGGCTGATGGAAAAGGCTTGACAAAGGATGCCAAGGGTCTAATGTAAACCATACGGTTATATAACTTTAGAGTTATGAAGGGTAATGGTTCGGTATGGTCGATCAACTTAGTGCAGTCTTTGGCGCCTTAGCTGATCCCACGCGACGGGCGATCCTGCAGCGGCTTTCCCAGGGTGATGCCCAGGTTTCCGATTTGGCCGCACCTTTCCAGATCAGCCAGCCGGCCATTTCAAAGCACCTCAAGGTCCTTGAGGATGCGGGGCTGATCTCCCGGAGGCGGATAGCGACCTCCCGGCTGAGCCACCTTGAAGGCCAACCGCTCAAGGAAGCCACTGATTACATGGAGCGGTACAAGAAGTTCTGGGATGAATCGTTCGACAAGCTCGACGACGCCCTGGCGGCATTGCAGAACGGGATTGGCGACAACAATGAAGACAACGACGGGAGCGGCCGTGATGCCTGAATACCACCAACGTGAAGTTACCGACCGTGACGTGTTCGTCTCACGCTCTTTCAATGCTCCAAGGGACGTGGTGTGGCGCTTCTGGACCGAACCCGAATTGCTGACGAGTTGGTTTGGCCCGTCCGGAGTCACTGTGGCCGCGGAGAGCGTCGTGGTAGAACTTGCGGAAGGCGGACGATGGGAACTCGATATGCAGGACCCGGCAAACGGAAGCGTGCACCCGATCCGCGGCCGCATCCTTCATTGGCAGGCGCCCGAGTTCCTCGAGATCCAGATGTCGGCTGAAACGTCAGTGGGAGCAGTCGACGGCGTAGTCCTTCGGCTTGAGTTCCATGATCACGGACACAAGACACGTATGACCCTGCACCAAGGCCCATTCAGCGAAGAGCTCCGGGACATGACGCTGGCCGGATGGGTCCTAGCATTCTCCACGCTCGACACCATCCTCGAAAGGTACGCCTCATGACAACAACGACCCCCAGCTCCCTGGTGGAAGCCATCACCTCCGTCGATGGCACCACCATTTCAGTGGAACATCTGGGCAGTGGCCCGGCTTTGGTGTTGGTCGATGGAGCTTTTTGCGGCAGGTCCTTCGGCCCCTCCAGAGCCCTCGCCAACGCGCTGGCAGAATCCTACACGGTGTATTTTTACGATCGCCGTGGCCGTGGAGACAGCACTGATACCGCACCGTACGCCGTGGAACGGGAGGTCGAGGACCTCGCGGCCGTACTCCAACACGCAGGTGGCAACGCTTTCGTGTACGGCATCTCATCCGGGGCGGCGCTGGCCCTCGAAACCGCTGCAGCGGGGGTGCCTATGCGGGGGCTAGCCACATACGAGGCTCCCTACACCGGGGTGGGCTCCCACGCAGACTCTCCCGTGGACCATGCCGCCCACCTCAAGGAACTCCTGGCCGAAAACAAAAGAGGTGCCATGGTGTCCTACTTCCTCGTGAAGATGATCGGTGTGCCCGCCTTCGTCCCCATCATGCTCCGGCTGATGCCCAAGGTGTGGGCAAGCCAAAAGAGTGCGGCCAACACTTTGCCCTACGAGGTCGAAGTCTGCAACAACTTCACGGCGCCTGTCCAAAGGCTCGCGGCGGTAGGCGTTCCTACGCTGGTGATGGTGGGTAGCAAGGCAGCCCCGGCAATGTCCGCCGCCCAGCGAGCGATCGCTGCCGCTGTCCCCCGAGCGGTTCACCGCACTCTCGATGGCCAGACCCATCAGGTGTCTGCCAAGGCCATCGCGGAAGAACTGAGGGGTTTTTTCCTTCCCTGAGCAACCGGGGATTGACTGACGAGCGTTCGGCGTTTTCCACAGGCAGGGGTCCGGAGAACGCCCGCGGGCCGGCGGCGCGCTAGGCTGGAGGGGTCGGCTGAAGCAAGTGGCCGCAGGTCCAACCAAGCGGAGCCATTCAATGTCCGACGATCTTGCCTTGGGCGCGCTTGCAGCGTCCTCCTTCTCACTACCGTCGTTGCGCGATGGTCAACTCAAGGGCATGACCGCCCTCGTCGAAGGCCGCGATGTGCTCGCCGTGATGCCCACAGGGTACGGAAAATCCGCCACCTACCAAGTGGCGGCCCGGTATCTTCACAACGCCACTGGACGCCCCGCCGTCGTGGTTTCGCCTTTGATCGCGTTGCAGGAAGACCAGCTGGACGGGCTGGAGGAGGATCTTGGCGGTGGGGCAGCCGTCGCCATCAATTCCTCGCACAGCGATTCGGAGGTGGAGGCCGCGTGGCAGGCAGCGGAGTCCGGGGAGGTCACTTATCTCTTCCTCGCACCCGAGCAACTGGCCAAGCAGGAAACCGTTGATCGCCTCGCCAAGCTGGGCATCACACTATTCGTGGTCGATGAAGCCCATTGTGTGTCCTCATGGGGCCACGATTTCCGGCCCGATTACCTCAACCTGGGACATGTTCGGGAGCGTTTGGGCAACCCGCCGGTAGCTGCGCTCACCGCCACTGCCTCGCCCCCTGTGCGTGATGAGATCGTGGAGCGGCTGGGGATGACGAATCCGCTCCTGATTGTCCGCGGGTTCGACCGGCCCAACATCTCTTTGGAGGTGGTCCGGCACCACGAGGACAAGGCAAAGAGGCGGAAGGTGGTGGAACAAGTCTCCGAACTCGCCGCGGCGGGCGGGATCGGCTTGGTGTACGCCGCCACCCGCAAGGACACTGAGAAGTACGCGGAGAAGTTGGCTAAGGCCGGCCTACGGGCCGCCGCCTACCACGCGGGACGGTCGCCAGCCGAGCGGGAAAGCATCCATGAGGGGTTCCTGCAGGATCAGTTCGACGTCGTCGTTGCCACCACAGCCTTCGGCATGGGCATTGACAAGCCGAATGTCAGGTTCGTTGTCCATGCCGATATTCCGGAGTCCTTGGACGCCTACTACCAGGAGATCGGCAGGGCAGGTCGCGACGGCGAACCGGCCACAGCAATCCTGCACTATCGCGCCGAGGACCTGGGACTTCGAAAATTCTTTGGCACCCACGCTCCGGATGCGGAGGCCCTCACGGCCCTGCTGAAAGTCCTGAAGTCAGCCGGCGCGCCGGCTACGAAGAGTGCCTTGGCTGAGCTGACGGGGTTCCCGCCCAGGAAGGTCACGGGCCTCGTGAACCAACTCGAAGAAGCCGGCGCCGTCGTATTAGGGAAACGGGGGGTCCGGCTAAAGTCCACGTCCAAATTGTCCACACTGGTGGACCGCGCGATTGAACTTGGCCAGGCCCGCCAGCGCATCGACCAGTCGCGGCTGATGATGATCCGCGGTTATGCCGAGACCGACACCTGCCGCCGGCAGTTCTTGCTGGGCTACTTCGGGGAAGACATGCCCGAGCCCTGCGGTCACTGCGATGCTTGCTCCGATGCGGCCAACCGTGGCGGCGACGCGTCCCACCATAGTGAGGAGGGCACCGACGACGCCGTGGCGGACGAGCAGTTCCCGGTGCAATCATCCGTGATCCACAAGGAGTGGGGTCCGGGTTTGGTCATGCGTCACGAGGACGACGTCATGACCGTCCTGTTCGAGCAGGAGGGCTATAAGACCCTGTCTCGAACCGCCGTCGTGGAGAAAGAACTGCTGAAACCCGCTTAGTTAAGCTCCAACATGAGGGCCGGAATCTCATCGGCAAGCTCGCGGGCCAGGAAACCGAGGGGTCCGAGCTTGCTCGCCAATCGGTCGGCCGCGGCAGCGTGAAGATGCGTCCCCCAACAGGCTGCCTGCACGCCGCTGGTTCCCCGCGCGCGCAGCCCTGCGATGGCGCCTGCTAGGACGTCCCCGCTGCCCGAGGTTCCCAGCCCGCCGTGCCCGGTGGTGATCTTCCACAATTCCGGGGAGCCCGCTGACTCCTCCGGGCCTGCTGACTCCACGGAGCCTCGGCTCACCGTTCCGGCGATGATGCCCTGGCAGCTCACCACGGCATCGAAGCGGCGGGCGATTGCAGCCACATCCGCTTCCAGGTCCTCGACATCCCTGCCCAGGAGAACACCGGCCTCTGTGGGATTCGGCGTGAGGATGAGCCGGCCCCGCCAAGGCCCGATCATGTCCTCCACCCTCGTGAGTCCGGCCAATGCGTAGGCGTCCAGTAGGATCGCAGGGCCGTCCCCGCCGTCGCCCTCTTCGCGTTCCAGCAGGCCTCTCAGGAGTACTTCGGTCAGGTCCAAGTCATCGAGTCCCGGACCGATCAATAGTGCGTCGGCTCGGTCAACATAGGAAGCTATGGACTCCAACCCTTCGCCGGTCAACGACCCCTCTGCTGTTTCCGGCATGGCCATGGCTCCGCATTCGGGCAGGGCAACTCCCACATGGACCGCCACGGAACCGGCGACAGCCATGGTCAGCTTCCCGGCCCCTGCGCGAAGGGCTGCCGTGCCGGCGAGCAACGCTGCCCCAGGTGTCGCCCGGGCTCCGCCAAGGACCAACACCGAGCCGCGCGAGTACTTGTCACTTCCCGGAGCCGGCAAGTCCCAGTCCCGAAGCAGTGACGGCGTTACGAGCGTGGGCTGGCTACTGGGGGTGGACATTGGCATCCCCTCCGTGCTCGGTGACCGCCACGTTCTGCTCGGTCAGGTGGTCGGCAACGTTGAAGCTTTCCAGTGTCCAAGGGCCGACTCCGGACGGCCGCACGAAACGCGTAACGGATGCATTTAACACAGACGTGCTCGATGCGAGGTCCAGGATTTCCTTCTCAGACATGCCCTCAAGGACGTATCGAACCAGCAGGATCAGAGCATCGTGGCACACGAGCATCAGCCGTTGACCACGGGCTGGATTATCCAGTTCGTTCAGGATGGAGCGCAGCCGGAGGGCAACATCAGCCCACGACTCGCCCCCTGGCGGCCGGTAGTACAGCTTGCCAAGCCAAAGCCGCCGCTCGGCCTCCTCGGGGTACCGCTTGTCGACGCCGCGCCCCGTGAGCCGGTCGAGGATGCCCAGTTCCCGGTCGCGGAGCCGCTCGTCTGTGGTGACGGTGACCGGCCAGCCTGCGACTTCGACGGCGATGCGGGCCGTTTGCTGTGCCCGCGCGTAGGGCGATGAGATCACGACGTCGGGACAGAGCTCGGGGGAGATGCGGGACAAAGCAACTCCGAGGGCTTTGGCCTGCTCTTGCCCGACGTCGGACAGGTGCACGTCCGGGTCCCGGGCAGGTACGTCGATGACCTCTGCTCCGGCGAGGCGGGCCTCAGTGGCCGCGACATTGCCTTCACTCTCTCCATGCCTGACAAGCAGCAACTCAACAGGGCCCGCCCCATGCGCTACGTCTGAAATCCCGATCTCCTCCAAGAGTGACCACCCCTTCGAATGCCCGCATGCTTCGGTTTACTATCCTCGTGCGTACCCACCGGTCCGAAAAGTAAACGGGCGACGCCGGCCTGCCGCAGACCCCCTGTTGCCGGGACGGCAGGTGAAGTATGTTGCTGAGATGGAGGACACATACCAAGTCATTGTGGTCGGAGCCGGATTTGCAGGGGTCGCAGCAGCCAAGGAGCTGGGCCGCAAAGGTATACGCGTCCTGCTGATCGACTCAAACAGTTACCACCAATTCCAACCGCTCCTGTATCAGGTTGCCACGTCCCAGATCGGCGTTTCGGCCATCGCCCGTCCATTGCGGTCCGTTTTCCGCAGGTTGAGCAGTGTCAGGGTGTTGACGGCGAAGGTGTCATCGGTCGATGTGCACCAAAAGTCCGTCACCACCGCGGACGGCAGGGTATGGCGGGCAGAGATCCTGGTTATCGCCGTGGGCGCCGTGCCCAACTTCTTCAACACTCCCGGGGCTGAAGAGTTCGCATACCCGCTGTACTCGGTCACTGATGCCACCCGCCTGGGCTCCGGTCTCACCCGGCTTCTTGATCAGGCGGACAGAAGTCTCGATGCAGCGGTGGACGTGGTGGTGGTGGGAGGCGGTCCCACCGGCGTCGAGACCGCTGGTGCCATGGCCGAGAACGTCAAGTACGTAGTGGGAAAGTATTTCTCGCCCGAACTCGCAGCCCGCTGCCGGGTTCACCTGGTGGATATGGTTCCCAGCGTCCTGAACGTGTTCTCCCCGAAATCCCAAAAGTATGCCGCTGAGCACCTGCAAAAAGTCGGTGTCCAGTTGCATATGGGAGTCGGTGTCACCGAAGTGCGGGCCGACGGGGTAAAGCTTGCAGACGAAAGCTTTGTGCCTGCACGGATCGTGGTGTGGGCCGGCGGTTTGAAGGCAGGGGACCTGATCGCCGGATCAGGCCTGTCGCAGGGCCGGGGCGGCCGGATCGATGTTCAACCGGACCTGACAGCTCCCGACGTCGACGGCGTTTACGTTATTGGGGACGCCGCGAACATTACCGACTCGACCGGCGCAAAGCTGCCCCAGCTGGGTTCGGTGGCGCAGCAGGCCGGCAAGTGGGCCGCGGCCAACATCATCGCTGACCTGAACGGGGACGAACGGAAACCATTCCACTACGTTGACAAGGGGTACATGGCGATGGTCGGGCGCGGTGCAGCCGTAGCGGAGCTCGGACGCAAACGACTCCAGTTGCAGGGCCCCTTTGCGTTTTTGTCGTGGCTCTTGGTGCACCTTGCCTTGTTGTCCGGGACACAACAAAAAGTCCGAGCCTTGTTTTCCTGGCTCAACGGGTACCTCCTCCACAGCCCCGCGCAGGTGGTTGTCAGTGGCCCGTTCGAGAAGGAATCTGACCCTCCCGCCGCAGACAACCCGTAGTCGGCGGCCCGGTCACGGCGATGCCTTCAGCCCGGAGTTACCCGCGGGGGCTACGCCTCATTCGAACGGGCGGTGCCTGCGAACAACCTCAGGAGCCGCGATACTTCGGGCACCAGTGCGTCACGGCCGGCGCCCAGGTACTTACGGGAGTCGACAACGGTTGGATGCGAGTCCAGATAGTCGCGGACTGCACGGGTGAAGAATCCATTCAGGTGTGTGGACACGTTAATCTTGCTCATGCCCGCGGTGATCGCCTCCGAGATTGTTTCGTCCGGCACCCCCGATGATCCGTGGAGGACGAGGGGAACGTTGAGACTGTCCCTCAAGCGGCGGATCAAGGTCAGGTCAAGGGCTGCGTTCCGTTCTGTCATTGCGTGGGAGGACCCCACTGCGACCGCCAAGGCATCGACTCCGGTTCTCCGGACGAAGTCGGCGGCTTCCTCCGGATCGGTTCGCACGCCGGGGGCGTGGGCACCTCCTTTGCCGCCGACTTTCCCGAGTTCCGCTTCGACATAGACGCCCATCGAGTGGGCGTATTCCGTGACTTTTGCCGTCGTTTCGAGGTTTGCTTCGTAGGGAAGATGGGCGCCGTCGTACATGACTGAACCGAAGCCCAGGTCCACGGCCTGGATGGCGAGGCTCGCGTCTTCGGCGTGATCGAGGTGCAGGGCGATGGGGACATTGGCTTCCCGTGCGAGTGACATGCAGGCCAACGCAAGCGGCTCCAGGCCTCCGTGGTAGTTTGCGCAGTTCTGTGAGATTTGCAGAATGAGCGGCAACCCCGCAAGCTCGGCTCCTGTGATGAGTCCTTCGACGGTTTCAAGGTGAATAACGTTGAAGGCACCTTGTCCGGTCCGGGAGGCAACGGCGTCGGCCATGATGTCTGCCGTGGGAGTCAGTGGCATGGGATGTCCTTTTGCAGGGTGACGAGTACTTCTTTTTGGAGGTCTGAATAGTTCGCTGCGATTTCGCCTGCACCGGTGGTGAGAACCGCGGCCGAGCCCCAGGCAGAGGCAGTGCGCAGGAGTGTCGGGAGGTCAGCGCCGTCGCTCAGGCACACGGCGGCAGCAGCCACTGCTGCATCACCTGCTCCAGTGGGGTTGCCCGTAAGGGTGCGGCCGGGCGAGGCGGCCCAGTGCGCCTCGGGCTGATCGCGGGTGAACGCGAGCATGCCTTTCTCTCCGGTACTGACGATTACCGTGCGGGCCCCGAGTTGAAGAAGCCGCCGGGCCGCCGTAGGCAGATGCTGCTCTCCGGTGGCTTCGATCAGCTCATGATGGTTGGGTTTGAGCAGGTCCGCGCCCGCCTTGGCGGCGTCGAGCAGTGGCGGCCCTGAGGTGTCGACAATGACCGGGACTTTGTGGTGATGTGCGAGGGCGATCATGTCTTGGTAGAAGCTACCGGGTGCGTTGGGCGGCAGGCTGCCCGAAGCGGCTAGGACGGAAGCTTCCTTCCTATCGAGAACAGCCTCCACAGCCGCCAGGATTTCGTCCCAGATTGTTGAGGGCAGCTCTTCGCCGCGTTCGTTGAAGATGCTGGTCTGGAGGTGTTCTTCATCGACGAAAGCGATACTCCTGCGGGTCTCCGTACTCGCTGGTATGAGGAGGTGTGGAAGCCCGGACTGTTCAAGTTCGGCGCGAAACAGGGCGCCGGTGGCACCGCCCACGGGAGCAATGGCCAGGACAGCTGAACCCGTCTGGTGAGCCACACGCGCGACGTTCAGCCCCTTGCCACCTGCCCGTTGGAGAGGTGCGTCGACCCGGTGGGTTTGTCCCAGGTGGATCGCGGGAAGGCCGTACGTGATGTCGAGAGCGGGGTTGGGAGTCACGGTCACGATTTTTCGGCCGTCGCGGGCGGTCGAAGAGATCACAAAGTATTCCTTTCGGTCAGGGAGGACGGGGCGGCCTTCGGCAGGGTTGCGTGCGTGGGGAAGGCCGAGGACCCTAACCGACTAGTAAGTTTCGGTCCGCTCGAGCGGGTGAATTCGGACGCCTTGCACCACGCGGTTGACGTCTCCGGACGGGAAAGGGTTGTCAGGGGTCAGGCCAAGCTGCAGGGAAGCAAGCAGCGCTAAGAGTTGAGCGAAAAGCACATATGCCGGTGCCAGAAGGGCGTCATCCAGAGCGGAAAGTTCCGGGAAAACCCATGACTGGCCGGAAATGTCAGCTTCGGGGTGGACCGAGACTGCAACGGTGTTTTCCGCGGCGATACCTGACCGCAGCTCAGCAAGGATGTCCAGGTCGTAATTGCGGGTGTAGGCGTCCGATGATACGAAAACGATCACCAGTGTCTTGTCGGTCAGGACGGATTTGGGTCCATGACGGAAGCCGAGCGATGAGTCGTGGTACGCGATGACTTTGCCGGCGGTCAGTTCCAGGAGTTTGAGCGCGCATTCCTGCGCGAGGCCTGCAAGGGGGCCGCTGCCGAGGTAGACGACCCTGTCGTAACCCTTGAGGGCCAGCTTCTCCATCATCTCCTGCGGGCCCAGGATGCGTTCGGCGGCTCCGGCGAGTGCGTTCACGGCGGTGTTATCCGCACCACGGAGGATCAGGAGGCAGGCGAGCAGCATGGAGGTGAAGCTCGAAGTCATTGCGAACCCTTGGTCGTTCGCGCGTTCGGGCATCAGAATTGCGAATGATTTGTCACGGCCCTGGTGGATCTTGAAGAGATTTCCTTGCCTGTCGCAGGTGATGACCAGGTGGCTTACGTCGGTGAGAATTTCATCCGCGAGGATGGTCGCAGCGCTGCTCTCAGGGCTGTTGCCGGACCGGGCGAAGGAGATAAGGAGCGTCGGTACGTCCTCAGCGAAGCACTCGTGCGGGTTGGAGACAATGTCTGTCGTGGCGACGGCATCCACGCGCCGCTGGAGTTGCCGTGCGAGTGAAGGGGCTGCGATCCGTCCCGCGAAGGCCGATGTACCCGCGCCTGCGAGGATGATGCGCAGGTTTGGCCTTTCAAGCAGTGGCGAAAGGAACGAATCGAGGTTCTCGCGTTGGTCTTCGATGAGCTTGGCGACACCACGCCAGACGTCCGGCTGCTGGGCGATTTCGCGTGCCGTTGCCTCTGATCCTGCCGTGTGATTCATGTGGGTGTTGGTCGTGCTGGACAAGTCGTGTCTCCTTGAGTTGGGACGAAGTGTAGGTGCGCGGCCCGTGTAGGGGTGCCGCGGGGGTCATGGGCCGGCGAACCACGCCGTCCGGCAGGCTGGGGCGTGGGCGGCAGCGGATCTCATGAGAGGGCCTTCCGTGCCAGGATGCCGGCCCCGAGGCAGGCGGCGTTGTCGCCGAGGGAGGCGGTGACCAGCTTCGGTTGCTGTTGCCATACGAGGATGCGGCGGAGTTCCTTTGCAACGGGTTCGAGGAGGGTGTCCCCGGCGGAGCTCAGGCCGCCGCCGATGACGATCAGGCCAGGGGCGAGCAGGCTTACGTAAGCTGCGAGTGCGCGTGCGATGCTCTCGGTTGCTTCCGCCCAGACGCTCAGGCCTGCGGGGTCCCCGGCATGCATGCGTTCTACTACCGGCTTCGCGCCCTGAACGTTCGCCCCGGTCAGCCGGTTGTAGCGCCGCGCGATGGAGGGGCCTGTCGAGACTGTTTCCAAGCAACCGATGGCGCCGCAGGCGCAGAGTTCACCGGAACCGACGTCCAGGTGGCCGATTTCGCCGGCGTACTTGTTGGCGATGGCGTGACCTTCGACGAACATGGCCCCGGAGATCCCGGTTCCGATTGGCATAAAAAGCACGTCGTCATGTCCTCGGGCCGCGCCGAGTTCGCGCTCTGCCAGTCCGCCCGCTCTTACGTCGTGGCCGAATCCAACAGGCAGCCCGGTGTGCTCATTGATGATCTTGACGAAAGGAACATCCCGCCAGCCAATATTTTCGGAGTACAGTGCGGTCCCGGTCCGGTCATCCACCAGGCCCGGGACAACCAGTCCGATGGCGCGGGCGCCGGGCGCGTGTCCCAGAAGTTCGTCAACGGCGCTGATGACGGCTTTGACCACGGCGTCCGGGCCTTCTTCCCTGGGTGTGGGCCACCGGTGATAGGAGATGGCTTCTGACCCGGAGAGGACGGCGCCTTTCATTGCCGTACCCCCGACGTCGAGGGCGACCGTCAACTCCCCGGTAGTGAAGCCTGGCAGCGCCGTCCCCGGTCCTGTGGGCCGCTCAGAGGGGATGCGGTGCGGGTGCTCTCCGGTCATTTGACGCTTCCCGCGAGCATGCCGCTGACGATGTAGCGGTTGAGGACAAGGGCGATGCCGGCAGGGACGGCGAGGGCAACGACGCCGGCGGCGTTCAGGAGCGTGTACGGCACAAGGTGCCGGCCCTGCAAGGACGCGATGACCACTGTGAGCGGCTGCGTGGACAGGTCGCTGGAGAGGACCAACGGGAAGAGGAACTGACCCCAGGCAAAGAGGAAAGTGATGATCGCCGTCGAGATGAGTCCGGGCCGTGCGAGCGGGAGGACTATGTGCCAAAGGACCTGCATCCGGCTGGCGCCATCGATGTTTCCGGCTTCTTCGAGGGCGATCGGCAGGCTAGCCATGTAGTTATGAAGGATCCACGTTGCGAGGGGAAGGAAACCCGAAACGTAGACAAGCACGATTCCCGTATAGGTGTTCACCAGGCCGAAGGCCGTGAGGATCTGGTACAGCGGAATGAGCGTGGTGTAGGCGGGAAAGGCCATCGTGGCCAGCACGGCGTAGAAGAGCACGCGCCGGCCCTTGAACTGTATGCGGGCAAATGCGTAGGCCGCCAACGTAGCCAGAATGAGTGTGATCACCGTGGCTGCGGCACATTCAATGAAGATATTGATCGACGATTGCTGTACTGACTGCGCCAAGTCGCTTCCGCCGGACAAGAGGGAGCTGTAGTTGTCCAGGGAGGGGGTAGGCGGCAAATAGTTGGATGGCTTCGATCCGGCTTGGGCATCGGTCTGGAGACTGATGTTCAGGGCCCAGTAAAGGGGAACCAATGACCAGAGCAGGATGAACGCAATGCCAAGTCGGCGCATGAGGGGTGTGCGTTGTTTCATCAGAATTCCACCGGTCGATAGACAAATTTCAAAACGAGTAGCGAGGACGCGAGGGTTGCCAGGGTGATGAGCAGGGAGAGGGCATAGCCCTCACCGAAGTTCAGGTTTTGGAAACTGATGAAGTAGGTCTGCATGGTCACCGAGGCGCCCGTCGCGGCTGATCCGTTGAGGATGTAGGGCTGGTCGAAGACGTTCAGGGTTGCGATGATGCCCTGAACCATGGCGATGGTGATCCCTGGCCGCGCGAGCGGGAGGGTGATCCTGCTGAACGTGGTCCATGCCGAGCATCCGTCGAGTGTGGATGCCTCATAAAGGTCGGCCGGGATGTTCTGAAGCGCGGCCAAGACCAGCAACGTCGACAGTGGGGTAATCTGCCACACCTGCACCAGTTCTATGCCAAGGATGGTGAGGAAATGGTTCTGGCCCAGGAACACCAAATAGTGATCGATGAGGTGGAATGAGCTCAAAATGCTGTTCAAGAGTCCGGTGTTGCTATCCCAGATGCTTCCCCAAACGATTCCCTCCACGACTCCAGGGAGCGCCCAGGGCAGAATGAGCACTGCGATCAGGACCGAGCGTCCTCTGAATTGTTTCTGCAGCGTTATGGCCATGGCAATGGCGAGCACAGTGGAGAGAAGCACGCCGATGATGACGTACAGGGCAGTGTTGCCCATGCTCGCAGTGATGGCCGGGTCAGCGAAGAGCTGCCGGAAATTGTCCAATCCGTTGAACTCATCCGGTGGGTTCAACGGCTGAACGCGGAAGAACGCTTCGACGAGGGTGAACCCGGCCGGTATCAGGGCCAGGCCGACGATGAAGAGTGTCAGCGGTGTCACCAACGCGTAGGGGAGCAAGTCCAGGCGCCGCCCACGGCGTGCGGCGTCCGGAACTTGTCCACCCCGAGCTGGCGGCTTTTGCTTGAGGCGCAGGCTCGTGCTCATCGGTTTCCTACTGCCCGGCCAATTTGGTTGCCGAATCCGAGATGGCTTTGATCGCGGCGTCGACGGTCATGCTGCCGGCCGCTGCTGCGTGCAGGTTGGTGTAGACGGAATTGGAGAACTGGGGGTACCAGACCGGTGCTCCCGCGGGAAAGACGGGCTTGCTGCTCTTGAGCATTGTGGTCAGTTCCTGCCCTCCAGCGAGCCCCTTGGCCGCTGTGAGCTTTTCGAGTCCTGTCAGCCTGGAGGGAAGGAAGTATCCGGGCATCACTTTGTCCGGCCCGTTGGCGCCGGCGAAGTCCGCTTGGTTCTCCGCGGAGGTGAACCATTCGATAAATTTCGCCGCTGCTTCGGGGTATTTAGCCGTCTTCAGGATGCCGATGCCATCCGGGTTGCTGACGTTCGCGGTTGCGCCGGTCATGCCCGGCGTCGGGATGTACTGCACTGCACCGTTGACAGAGGATGAAGCGGGGACGTCGTACAAGCTGCCGACGTTGCCTGAGTAGTCCGCGAATGTGCTGGCGGTGACGCCCTTGGCCATCAGCGTCTGCTGGCTCTCGCTGTCGCTGACGTTGATATTGCCGGCAGGAACGAGGCCATTCTTGATCGCGTCAACCATCCACTGAGCCGCCTTGTACCCGGCTGAGTCCGGAGAGCTGAACTGCGGCTTTCCGCTTTCGTCCAGAATCTTGCCGCCGAATGCCTGGGTTGTCTCATACCAGTAGGTAGACAAGCCTTCGGCAGCGGCAAACGGGATGTTGAGTGGGTTTTGAGCGACGCCCGCAGCTTTTACCTTCTGGAGGTCCTGGGTGTACTCATCAATGGTGGTGGGCATGGCGGAAATTCCGGCCTTGGCGAACATCGCTTTGTTGACCGTGGTCACCAGATAGGAGGCATCGAAAGGGACCCCCACAATGTGGCCGTTGGACGTGAAGGAACTCAGCTGCGGCATGTCTGCTGCGTAGGCCTTTTGGTCGATGTACTTCTCCATCGGCAAGAACCAGCCGAGCTTACTTTCCTGACCGACCCGCGACCAGTCGACGTCGGTCGCGTCAGCGAAGTAGGTGTTGGAGGTCGACGCGGCGGCGATCTTTGTCTGCAGGCTGTCCCAGTCGATCGTCGACCACTTGACCGTGATGCCGGTGCTCTTTGTGAACGCGTCCAGTGACTTCTGGGGAGGTGGGGCGCCGAACAACGCCACGGTGATCGTGACATCCTTCGTCTGTGAGGAGGAGGCTCCTGCGCCTCCTGTACAAGCTGTCGCAAGGACGCTGAGCGCCGCTGCTCCCGCGACCAGAGCGGTGCCTCGCAGGCGGTTTCGCTTGGAAATCATGGTCGACCTTTCATCAAACTGTGCATAACGATGCTAAAACTGCTCATTTCCGTAACTCTGAGCAAGTATTGCATGTGATGTGCATTACGCGCAATAAATATGCACCGATTATTGATCGAATCGTTCGAACGCGCAGAGTTGAGGCGCAAAGTGCGCGTTTCTTGCAAATAAATGCGCAAAGGCGTTAATCTTGGATGGTGGCCAGAAAACAGAGACTGAACCAGATCGTGGGAGCCGTGCTCGAAGCCGGCAACATCGATGTCCCGACGCTTGCCGAACTCTTCACCGTGTCGGAGGCGACCATTAGGCGCGATCTGGAGTTACTGGAAGAGCAGCGGCTCGTGACCCGCACCCGAGGGGGTGCCTCAACTAACGCCGCTTTCAACGATCTGCCCTTGAACTATAAGACGGCCCAAGACCTCCCCGAGAAGCGTCGCATCGCAGAGCATGCCCTGACCTATCTGAACGGCTCACGGGTTGTTGGGATGACCGGCGGGACGACGGTGAGCGAATTCGCCCGCATGCTCATGGGTAGGGAGCATCTCAGCATCGTCACGAACGCGCTCAACATCGCAACCAGCTTGCTGGCCAACCCCGGACTGAGGGTCTTCATTGCCGGCGGCGAAGCCAGGGCCAGCAGCCAGGAGACCGTGGGTCCGATAGCCGAGCAGTTCCTGACGGACTACAACATCGACGTAGCGTTTCTAGGTGTCGACGGCGTTGACCCCGACGCCGGTTGCACGAACTATGACCCGATGGGTGCCCGTGTCAACCGTGCCCTGCAGCAGCGCTCACGCACGACAATAGTCCTCGCCGACGCAACGAAAATTTCCAGAATCGCATTGGCACCCGTTTGCGCCATGGCCGAAGTCGATGTGCTCATCACGGACACCAGGGCACCCGAAGGGGTGGTGCAGCAGATTCGCGACCAAGGCTGCGAAGTCATTTGCGTGTGAGTGCTAACCCGGGCGGAGTGTGCTCAGAGGAGTCGGGGTCAGCTGGGGCGCCCACGATCTACTGATATCCGGGCAACCCTCGCGCGGTGAGCCCTGTCCGCCCGCACCGCAGAGAACAACAGCAGAAGCCCGGCTACTGCCAGCAGAAATGCGTGCAGGGGGATAGCCAGCAAGATCAGTACCAAAGCGCCAGCCGCCGCGAGCACGTCCCGGAGCCGGGGCTGGATAGGACCACGGACGGGGATGCCCGATTCCAGCTGCCGGGCAAGTCTGGGGTCTTGGATAAAGAGTTCCCGTTCGAGTCTTTGCAGAACCCTTTGCTCCCGTTCGGATAGCGGCATGGTGATCCCTCCTGAACGCTATGGCAACCTGATGTGAATTGCCGGTCCAGCGGTTCCCCCTACGACCGGGATACCAGCAGTAGGATAAGCTAAGCATGCTGATTATTTAGTCCGCAAGGGGTTTTCGCGGACCGGACGAATCCGTCCACGGGCAGGGGTCAGCCGGTGCCCAGGAAAGCCCGCAGGGTGTCCGCATTACGCACCGCGTGGCCTCCGCCGTCGTTGTTGAAGTAGGCGAAGACGTCCCGGCCGCCGTCGCTCCACTCGCGGATCCGGTCAGCCCACCAGCCGAGGTCCGCATCCGAGTACGAGCCCCCGTAAAGGTGTTCATGATCGGGCCCATGAAGCCGAATGTAGACAAACGAAGCTGTCGCGCGGAGTATGCACGGCAGATTGGCCCCGCTCATGATGCAGTAAGCGGCGTTGTGGCGTTCCAAGAGCGCATAGACCTCGGGGTGGTCCCAGCTATCGTGGCGAAACTCGACGGCGACCCGGATCCACTGCGGCAGTGCGGCGAGGAAGTAATCAAGCCGGGCATCATCGCGGGCAAGACCGGGCGGGAGTTGGACCAGTAGGACAGCCCTCTTGTCGCCCAATTCGTGCCAGCAGCGGGAAATCCTTTCGATCCAAACTTCGGGACCGTACAACTTTTTCCCGTGGGTCAGACCCCTGGGTGCCTTGACGGACATGGCAAAACCTTGGGGAAGCCGGGTTCGCCAGCCGGCGAACGTGGTGTCCCGCGGCCAGCGATAGAAACTCGCATTGAGTTCCACGGTATTGAACCGTGCCACGTAGTGGGCCAGACGCTTTGCCGTAGGCAAGCCTGGCGGATAGAGCACGTTCTCCCAGTGATCGTAGCTCCAGCCCGATGTTCCGATGTGGATGGCCATGTTTGGGATGGTAGTCGTCGCGAGTGCGGATCTGCACCTTCACCGGCCCTGCCGACACGCACGAAGGGTGCGTATGGAGGGTTAAGGGGCGTCGTGGGCATATCGTCTTTGTGTTGCGGTTCTCCAGACGAATGGCCGAACGGGAGTAGAGCCGGACTAGCCGGACCAAAGCCAGGAAAGCATGACGATGACAGCTACCACCAAGACACCCATGCCTCCTCAGAATCAACTCCGCGGCCGGCTGGGTGCAGTGCGTCGATGGTTTACGCAGGAAGGCGTGGACCGGCAACGTCCCGTCATCCTCGCCGTCGTCCTGACGCTGGCTGCGATCGGCCTCGTGGAAGTTGCGTCCGCGTCGTCCGTGGAGTCGGTCGCGTCCGGGGTGAACCCCTACGATCTGCCTCTGAAGCAGGGCATGTGGACCCTCGCCGGCGTCGCGTTGATGTTGGTCCTGGCCGGATTGCCTGCCCGCCTCATCCGCAAGCTGGCCTGGCCAATGCTGATGGTTTCCGTGGTTGCTTTGGGCTTGGTGTTCACGCCCCTGGGAATGACAGTCAACGGCAACCGGAACTGGCTCAACGTGGGCGGATTCACCGCGCAGCCCTCGGAATTCGCCAAGCTGGCCCTGATCGTCTGGGCCGCATCCGTTCTGTCCCGCAAGCAGCATCTGCTGGGCCAATGGAAGCATGCGGTGATCCCCTTGCTGCCTGCCGGCGGCATGATCATGGCACTGGTTGCCCTTGGCCATGACTTGGGAACCACCATGATCGTCATGCTGATCCTGGGTGCCACGCTGTTCTTCGGCGGGGTCCCCATGAAAGTCTTCGGCGCCGCGGCGGCGGCATGCGCGGCGGCAGCCTTGGTGCTCGCGGCCAGCAGCGGAAACCGCATGGGCCGGATCTTTTCCTGGCTTGGAGCAGGCTCAGCGGAGGACGCACAAGGCGTCGGTTACCAAGCCCTCAATGGCCAATATGCGCTCGCGTCGGGGCGCTGGTTTGGGGTCGGTTTGGGGCAGAGCCGGGAAAAATGGAACTGGATCCCGGAAGCCCATAACGACTTCATCTTCAGCATCTTGGGCGAGGAGCTGGGGTTGGCCGGGACGTTGCTGGTCCTTGGCCTCTTCGCCGTCCTGGCCGTAGCGATCTTCACCGTCATTGCCCGGACCACGGATACTTTCGCCCGGGTACTCTCCTGCAGCGTGATCACCTGGCTCTTGGGGCAGGCCCTGATCAATATCGCCATGGTCAGCGGGTTGCTACCGGTAATCGGCGTCCCGTTGCCGTTCATCTCCTATGGCGGTTCTGCCATGGTTTCGTCGCTGGCGGGTATCGGCATGATCCTTGCCGTGACGCGCACCGGCCAGCAACCAAAGGTCCCGGCTACCCCCACAAAGCTTTCTTCAGCAGCGCTCTGAGTTCAGCGTTTTCGCCCTCGGTCAGGCGAGCCAGCTGGGTTTCTTCGCACGCATCCAGGGCGATGCGGGCCTTGGCGTGAATTCGGCGTCCCTCAGCGGTTGACACGATGATTTTCGCGCGCCTGTCCTGCTTTCCTTGCGCGCGTTCCACCAAGCCCCGGTGTTCAAGATCGTCCACGAGGCTAACCACTTGGCTGGGGTCCAGGCTGAGGAAGTCGGCCAGTTCGCGTTGGGTGGGTTCCAGTCCGCTGCAGGCAAGAGTAAGGACCGAGAACGAGCGCTCGCGGAGGCCGTAATCGCTGAGGGCACGGTTGTTGAGAACCGACCCTGTGGCGTGCAACTTGGCGAGCAACAGGCCCACGTCGTTGCCGATTTTTGCCGCGGCCAGGCGCGGCTTTTCGACGTCGGTGCTTTGCGGACCCATGGCAACTCCAATAGTAATGAAAAACAATCGTTGACTTTTTCAATGATCCGTATTCTCATTGATCATGACAAGGATCTCACGATGCAGTGGGATCGTCCCCACCGGTCCCGACCGGTTACTGCATGCGAAGGAGCGCCATGAGTTTGAACGGCAAGGTTGCAATCGTTACCGGGAGTGGGCAGGGTCTTGGCCTCGCTTACGCGAGGGAGCTCGCCCGCCAGGGTGCCGCCGTCGTGATCAATGACGTGAACGCCCAGACCGCTGCGGAAGCAGTCGCCCAGATAGAGGCCGACGGCGGACGGGCCACCGCCGTGGTGGTTCCGGTGGGCACCACCGAGGCTGCCAAGGCCCTTGTGGCCGGTGCAGTGGAGGCATTTGGCCAGCTGGACATCCTGGTGACGAACGCCGGGATCCTGAGGGACAAGAGCCTGTTGAAGATGACTGACGAGGACTTCGACCTGGTCATCAACGTTCACCTGAAGGGCACGTTCACCTGTGTCCGTGAGGCATATGCGTACTTCAAGGAAAACAACATCCCCGGCCGCATCATCACCATTGGTTCGCCCACCGGTCAGCGCGGCAATTTCGGTCAGACGAATTATGCCGCGGCCAAGGCGGGCATCGTGGGCATGGTCCGCACGTGGGCGCTGGAAATGAAGAAGGCCGGTGTGACGGTTAACTCGGTGATCCCCGTGGCAGCAACGGCCATGACTAAGACGGTCCCTTACTTCCAGAAGGCCGTAGAGGCTGATGAACGCGGTGAGGCGATGCCGTCCTTCTTCCGGCATGACCTTGGTTTTGGAACGGCCGACGACGTTGCCGGGCTGATCGCGTTCCTCGCCTCCGACTCCGCTGCCGGGATCACCGGCCAGGCGATCGGTGCCGGTGGGGACCGGCTGCAGGTTTGGACGCATCCGACGGCGGCCACCACCGAATACCGGGAGGGCGGATGGAGCTACGAGGCGCTGGCCGCGAATGCGGATACCCTGTTCAGCGCGGCAAACCTGCAGGGCTACGGTGAGGAATTCCTGCCGTTGCCTGAGGATCTGCAGCCTGAACCCGCCAAGCCCGAACCCGCACAGGCCCGCTGACCATGTCCGACCGTTACGAACTCGGCATCGACGCCGCGAAACTCGATGCGATCGACATGCACGTCCATCTCGAGGTGGACAGCTGCGGACATGGCTCGCTTCCCGAAGCCCTGACGGAGGCTTCTGCGAAGTATTTCAAGGCCGCAGACCGCACTCCGTCGCTGGATCGGATCGCGGAGGTGTACCGCGAACTGAAGATGGCCGCCGTCGTTTTTACCGTCGACGCCCGGACGCAGCTCAAGCATGAGCCCAACAGCATCCCGGAGCTGATCGCCGGGGCCGCGAAGCACAACGATGTGTTGATTCCGTTCGGCAGCGTGGACCCGCGCACGGGGGAGGACGCAATCGCGGGGGCGAAGCACCAGGCCATTGAGCTGGGCGCCCGGGGTTTCAAGTTCCACCCGTCCCTCCAGGGCTTTGACCCGTCCAGTGAACAGTTCTATCCGTTGTGGGAAACCCTGCAGGAACTGGGCCTGCCGTGTATCTTCCACACTGGCCAGAACGGCATGGGGGCAGGTCTTCCCGGTGGGTTTGGAATCAAGCTGGCGTACTCGAATCCGTTGCTGCTGGACGCAGTGGCCGCCGATTTCCCGGGATTGCAGATCATCATGGCCCACCCCTCGGTGCCGTGGCAGGACGAAGCGAACTCGATCGCGACGCACAAGTCCAACGTGTTCATTGATCTCTCGGGCTGGTCGCCCAAGTACTTCCCGGAATCTCTCGTCCGTCTGTCCAACTCCGTGTTGCAGGACAAGGTGTTGTTCGGCACGGACTTCCCGTTGATCACGCCGCAGAAATGGCTGGGCGCGTTCGCGGATCTCCCGCTGAAGGACGAGGTCAGGCCGAAGATCCTCAAGGACAACGCTGTCCGGCTGCTCGGGCTGGGCGGTTGAGATGAGCACGACAGTTGCCGATGAGCGGCTTTACCCGACGGCGGACTGGTACGACGCCGAAGCTCTTCTCACCACCGAGGAATGTGCCGTGCTGGCGCGGTTACGGAATTTCCTTGACGCCGAGGCGAAACCGCTGCTGGCCGAGTACTGGGAACGGGGCGAATTCCCGGATCAGCTGGCGCAGCCGCTTATTGATCTGGACCTGATGGAACCTGCCGCGCTGACCACCAACGGCCCGGCCCGGGGTATTTACCATGGCTTCCGGATCTTCGAGCTGGCTCGAACGGATGCCTCACTGGCCACCTGGTACACAGCCCAAGCCGGGCTGTTCCGGACGGCCATCCGGGTTGGTGCCTCCGAGGAGCAGCAAAAAGAGTGGATGCCCCGCGTGGTGGATTTCTTGCTCAAGGGCGTGTTCTCGCTGACCGAACCGGAGCACGGCTCGGACATCGCCGGCGGGCTCGCCACCACGGCTCGCTTCGAACCGGGAGTCGACGGCGGGGGCGGCGGAGGTGCTTGGGTTGTGGACGGCGCCAAGCGGTGGATCGGGGGTGCCACCACGGCGGATGTGCTGTGTGTATTCGCCCGGGACGTCGCCGACGGTCAGGTCAAAGCGTTCCTCGTGGACCGGCAGGCTCCCGGGGTGGGCTTGGAAAAGATCCAAGGCAAAACCTCCTTGCGGATGATGCAGAACGCCCATATCACCCTCGACGGCGTGCGCGTTCCCGAGGCCATGCGCCTGCACAACGTGAACTCGTTCAAGGACGTCGCAGCGATGCTTCGGGCCATGCGCTCCGACGTAGCCTGGATCGCTACCGGCATCCAAGCCGGGGCTTTCGAGGCCGCATTGTCTTACGTCAAAGAGCGCCAACAGTTCGGCCGCCCGGTGGGGTCCTTCCAACTGGTCCAGGAAAAACTGGCCCGCATGCTCGGAAACATCACCGCGTCGCTCTCTCTGGTGGTGCGCCTGACCGAACAGCAGGGCCGGGGGATCTACCGGGACCAAGACTCGGCCTTGGCCAAGATGCAGACGAGCCTTCTGATGCGGGAGACCGTCGCCCTGGCCCGCGAAGTGGTGGGCGGCAACGGCATTACGCTCGCCGCCGACGTCGGGCGTTTCCACGCCGACGCCGAAGCCGTCTATTCGTACGAGGGGACCCACGAGATCAACGCCCTCATCATCGGCCGGGCGCTTACGGGCGAGAGTGCCTTCACCCGCTAACCCGGTCGCTTTTTACGGACAACTTTCCACAAACAACCACTACCAGGAGGCAATGATGCCCAATCTCGTCGTCGATTTCGACACGCTGCTCACCATGTCCGGCAAGGACCTCGGCACCACTGACTACCGTGAAATCACCCAGCAACAGATCAACCTGTTCGCCGACGCCACTGATGATCAGCAGTGGATCCACGTTGACCCCGAACGCGCCAAGGACGGCCCCTTCGGCGCCCCGATCGCGCACGGGTTCCTGACCCTGTCCCTGATCATCCCGTTCTGGGGTGAGCTGTTCGACGTCGACGGCGTTACCACCAAAGTCAACTACGGACTGGACAAAGTCCGCTTCACCTCCCCGGTCAAAGTGGGCTCCAAAGTCCGCATGAACGGCTCCATCGCCGAAGTCACCGAGGTCAAGGGCGGCGCCCAAATCAAGGTCAACGCCACCATCGAAATAGAAGGGCAGGAACGCCCGGCCGTCGTCGCCGAATTCCTCGCCCGCTTCTACAAATAAACAAACCCAACCCTCCCTCCTCTCCCAAGGAACAGCCATGTCAGGACGCACTGCTCTCTCTCAGTCGAGCACGGCCACCAAGCGCAAAGAGGCGCGTACGGTCATCTTGTCCAGCTATCTGGGCAGCACCATCGAGTTCTACGACTTCCTGCTGTACGCAACCGCCGCGGCAGTTGCCTTTCCGAAAGTCTTCTTTGCGGGAACCGACGAGTGGGTGGGCGTCGTAGCCGCCTACGCCACGTTTGCCGCCGGGTACGTAGCGCGCCCGCTCGGAGGAATTATCTTCGGGCATTTCGGTGACAGGATTGGCCGTAAGGGGATGTTGATCATCTCCATGGCCATGATGGGTATCGCCTCGACCTTGATCGGCGTAGTGCCCGGAATCAGTGTTATTGGGCCGTGGGGCGCAGTGATACTGGTGTTCTTACGGGTCTGCCAGGGCATCGCCGTCGGCGGTGAATGGGGTGGGGCCGCGCTCATGGCCTTGGAGCATTCGGACCCGAAGCGCCGTGGCTTCGCGGCATCGTTCGTGAACGCCGGCGCGCCGACAGGTGCGGTCTTGGGCACTGTGGTGATGGGAATCTTCTCGGCCCTCCCGCAGGGCGCTTTCCTCGCGTGGGGGTGGCGCGTGCCCTTCCTCCTGTCCTTTGTGCTCCTGGTGGTTGGCATGTTTGTCCGGCTCCGGGTTTCTGAAAGCCCGATCTTCGCCGAAGCCGTGGCAAAGGAAAACTCCCAAGGCACCAAGCGCAAGATCCCGCTGCTGGAAGTCCTCCGCAGGCCCAAGGCATTGCTCATGATCATGTTTGCTGGAGCGGCAGGCTTCGGCCTCCAGGTTGTCCTGCCCACATTCTCTGTCACGTTTGCAGTGTCCAAAGGAGCGCCACAGCAGGGTGTGCTCTATGCATTCGCGGGAGCCTCCGCCATTTCCATCCTCTTCGTCCTACTCGGCGGCAGGATGTCGGATCGATTCGGACGCAGGCCGGTCATGGTGACAGGACTGGCACTGTTCGTGCTTTATCTCTTCCCAATGTTCGGCATGCTCGGTTCGGGCAACATCGGCTTGATCTTCCTGGCATTCACGGTGGCCTTGATCCTGCATTCATCCCTGTACGGGCCGCTCGCCGCCTTTGTCTCCGAACAATTCGGGACCACCAACCGGTATACAGGTGCTGCTGTGGGGTACCAACTGGCCACCCTGATCGGTGCCGGCTTCACGCCGGGCATCGTGGCCGGCTTGTACAAGGACGGCGGCCAGAGCATCGTCCCCGTGGTGGTGTTCCTGGCGGTCATGTCAGTGGTCTCCATTGTCTTCATCCTGCTGACACGGGAATCTAAGAACAACGACCTCACCACGGTCAGTTAGGAGGACTCACCATGGACAACAACGGAGTTGGCTCGTGGCTGCATCGCCGACGCATCAAATCCGCGGCAAAGGTGGCGCTCATCTCAGGCGAGCGGACCCTGAGCTACGCAGAACTCGCGGACAGGGCAGACCGGCTGGCCGACGCACTCCACAACAGGGGAGTGAGGAAAGGAGACCGGGTTGCCTACCTCGGCGAGAACCACCCTTCATTCGTGGAAACGTTCTTCGCTTGTGGACTGCTCGGCGCCATCTTCGTCCCCTTGAATACCCGGTTGACTGCGCATGAACTCCAGTTCCAGCTCCAGGACTCGGGGGCGCGGCTCATGGTCAACGCGGCAGCCCTGGACAACGTGGCGGCGGCGTCCTTGGTGGACACTGCGGTAACCCACCGCCTCGTGGTGGCATCCGACGTCGGCAGCTCCGTGGCTGTCGTCCCTGAGCTGCCGGCCGGCGTCGAGCATTACGATGCAGCGATCAGCGCCGCCGCAGGCGCGCCCACGGATGAGCCGGTGACCCTCGACGACGGTGCCATGATCCTGTACACCTCGGGCACCACAGGCAAGCCAAAAGGTGCGCTGCTGACCCACGGCAACATCACGTGGAATTGCATCAACACCGTGGTGGACATGGACCTGAACCGGAACGATGTTGCCCTCATGATTTCGCCGCTGTTCCATGTGGCCTCCTTGGACATGGGTTTGCTGCCGATGCTGCTCAAGGGAGCAACGGTGGTGCTGGAGTCCAAATTCGACGCCGGAAGGGTGCTGGAGTTGGTGGGTCGCCACAAAGTCACCACTCTCAACGGAGTTCCCACCACGTTCCAGATGCTGTGCGACCATCCGGACTGGTCGACGGCGGACCTCAGCTCCTTGGACAAGCTCACCTGCGGAGGATCCGCGGTTCCGGCCCGCGTGCTCGATGCCTATGAACAGCGGGGCGTCGGCTTCACGAACTGCTACGGAATGACGGAAACAGCCCCCGGAGCCACCATGTTGCCCGTCTCCCGCTCCAAGGACAAAGCAGGCTCTGCCGGGTTGCCACACTTTTTTACTGACATCCGTATCGCCGATCCCCTGGGTGGACCGGCCCCCGCGGGCTCAGTAGGGGAGATTCAAATTTCCGGGCCAAACGTCATCAAACAGTATTGGAACAGGCCGCAAGCCACGGCGGAAAGCTACGCGGATTCGTCCTGGTTCCGTTCGGGTGACATGGGCTGCCAGGATGATGAAGGCTTCCTGTTCGTGTCCGATCGGATCAAGGACATGATCATTTCCGGAGGTGAAAATGTCTACCCGGCCGAAGTGGAGGCAGCTATCGCGGAACTGTCCGCTGTTGCGAGTGTTGCCGTGATTGGCGTAGCTGATGATAAATGGGGTGAAGTTCCACGGGCGATCGTTACTCTCCGGGAGGGCCAGTCGCTCACGGAAGAGCAGTTGCGCTCGCATTTGGACGGTCGCTTGGCACGGTACAAGATTCCAAAATCCGTGGTGTTTGTCGAGGAGATGCCCCGGACGGCCAGTGGAAAAATCCGCAAAATGGACCTGCGCCGTCAGTTCGCAACTTAAGGTTAAATTTCGGGTGGGCCGGACCGAATAACGTCCTATTAAGGTAATTCGACGTTAAATGTTTCTTTCAATATGCCTTTACCGCTGCTGCGGGCACTACGATAAGCACGACTCATCCTGAGTATGACTTATCAACACTAGCCCCGGGGGATATACCAATGAGCTACCCGCAGCAACCGCAATAGACACAACCTTATTCAGCACAGGCCGGCGAGCCGCCGCTTTGGGCTCCCTACTATGGCGCCCCCATTGGTGCCGCAGTGAAGCGTTTCTTCAAGAAGTACACGGCCTTCACGGGACGGGCGAGCCGCAGTGAATACTGGTGGTGGACTTTGGTTTCGTTCATCGTCAGCACGGTCCTGAACATCCTCGCCTCAGTTATCGGTGCGGCCGGAGCAACGGTCTCCGATTCCGGTGCTACGGTTCCGGGTGCTGGGGCCATCCCGTTCTACATCCTTCTCGTCATCTGGGGCCTTGCGACGATCATCCCGTCCTTGGCGCTGCTGGTCCGCCGTCTGCACGACGGTAACTTCAGCGGCTGGCTGGCGCTGCTGGTGCTTGTGCCTTTCCTCGGCGCACTGGCAGTACTTGTGCTCTCGCTCTTGCCGTCCAACCCGGCCGGCCAGCGCTTCGACCGGCCCACAGCCGGCTAGCAGTACCCGCAAAGAAGGGGCGGCGCACTTTTTGTGCCGCCCCTTTCGCATGCCGCCCTTTCGCGTGCCGTTCGTGCGATGCTGTGGAGTGAGTTGGACCCCAACGGTGAGGAGTGCCATGTCTGCCGCAACGATCAAGCGATGCGCCGTCATCGGGGGCGGAATCATCGGCGTCGCCGTAGCCCGGGAGTTGGCCAACAAGCTCGACGGCGTCCAGGTCACCATCTATGAGAAGGAAGACCGCCTGGCCGCGCACCAGACTGGGCATAACTCGGGCGTGGTCCATGCTGGCCTTTACTACGAACCCGGCGGCTTGAAGGGGAGACTATGCCGCCGGGGGGTGGACTTGTTGCAGGATTTCTGTGCCGCCAAAAACCTCCCTTACGAGGCCTGCGGCAAGCTGGTGATCGCCCAGACGGCAACAGAAAACAAGCGCTTGGAAGCCATCTTTGCCCGCGCTCTGGCCAACGGAGTTCCGGGTGCACGGATGCTCACGGGTGAGCAGATTAGCGAGGTTGAGCCGAACGCCGTCGGGCTTTCCGCTTTGCATTCCCCGGAAACGGCGATTGTTGATTACGCGGCCATCACCAACGCCTTGGCCGAGGACGTACGCAAGCAGGGCGGCACCATCCGGCTGGGCCAGGAGGTTACCTCGCTGGAGCATCGCGGGGCCGGAGTGGTAGTGCGCACAAAAGGCGGCGAGGAAATCCATGACTTGGTGGTGGCCTGTGCCGGTCTGCAGTCAGACAGGCTGGCGCATGCAGCAGGGGAACCGGGCACCCCTCGAATCGTCCCGTTTTTTGGACAGTATTTCCTGCTCGGACCGGAATCCCGGGATCAGGTCAAAGGGCTGATTTACCCGGTTCCCGATCCCAAGCACCCGTTTCTCGGCGTCCACCTGACCAAGCGCATCGACGGCGAAATGATGCTTGGACCGAATGCTTTCATCTCCTTCGGACGCGAATCGTACACATGGAACCGCGTGAGTGTCCGTGACATCGCCAATTACGCCCTGTTCCCGGGGTTCTGGAATTTTGCCGGACATAATGTCCCGTCCGCCATCCGCGAATTCAGAACCGTCGTCAGCAAGAAGAGGTTTATCCGCGAAGCCATGCGTTTTGTTCCATCACTGGATGGCGCGGATATTTTGCCCGGAACCAGGGGCGTTCGCGCCCAAGCGATGAATAGTGACGGTTCACTGGTGGACGACTTTGTGATCGCACGACGCCGCAACATGGTTTTGGTGCGAAACGCGCCGTCGCCGGGGGCAACGTCGTCGCTCGCCATTGCGGAGTACATCGTGGAGCAGGCATTGCAGGACTGAATGTTGCCTTCAGCACACTATTCACTGTTACCGCAGCACATGCCCTAAACTGCTTCACTGAGGTGCCGGTATGGGCGCCCTGCAGCGACGAAAGCGAACCCTTAATGGCTACTGATTACGACGCTCCGCGCAAGACTGAGGAAGAGTCTCCGGCTGACTCACTTGAAGCCCTCCAGGCCTCCCGCGTGCCGAGCGCCCAGACTGCTGTCATCGACCTTGACGAGAACGATACCGCCGAAGGAATCGACCTCCCGGGGGCGGATCTGTCCGGGGAAGAACTGACCGTTGTGGTGGTCCCCGAGCAGTCGGACGAGTTCACTTGCGCCTCTTGCTTCCTGGTCCGCCACCGTTCCCAAGTGGCCCTGGAAAAGAACGGCTTTAAGTACTGCAAGGACTGCGAAGGCTGAGAAAGTCACGGAGCCGTCACTTTCGCTGTGCATCCCTAACGGTTGAGCGCCGAAGCAGCAATTTTCCGCTCTGAACCCTCCCTGCCCTCCTACGATTGAGTTGTCAATCTTGCCTGAAGGGGGCAAAAAATGAGGAAATTCAGGGCCGGTTTAGCAGCGGTGTTCGTAGCCGCAGCATTCGGCCTGATGGCGCCGGGGCCAGCCTCGGCAGCGGCATATTGCGGGATCACGTGGGGTTCTTTGGCCAAGGCCGATCCCACCATGAGTTCCGCGCAGGTCACCAACGTCCGGACAGGCCAGCAGGCATGTTTTGACCGGTTGGTGGTTGACCTTACGGGAACAGTGGCCGGGTATTCGGTGCAGTATGTTCCCGCGGTGGTTCAGGACGGGTCCGGGATGCCGGTGCCGTTGAGGGGCGATGCCGCCCTTCGTGTGGTGGTGAATGCGCCGTCGTATGGTCCAAGTGGTCAGCCGACTTTCACGCCGTCGTCCGCCACGGATCTCGCTAACGTCACCGGTTACCAGACGTTTCGTCAGGTGGCATACGCGGGGAGCTTCGAAGGTACCACCACGTTGGGGCTGGGTGTCCGCGCCCGGCTTCCGTTCCGGGTCTTCACCCTTGCAGGGCCCGACGGCGGCTCCCGGCTGGTGGTCGACGTCGCCCATCACTGGTAACTGATCCCGCAGCGAACGGGAGGGCATACCAAAGCGGCCGGTCCGCATGGAATTTCCATGCGGACCGGCCGCTTTTTCTCGAACTGGGAAGCCTACTCAGGCACCACCAAGGCAGGGGTATCCTTGCGGATGGTCTCGCCGCGGAAGAAGCCCGGGTGTCGCCGCGCCGTGATCAGCATGACCACAACGCCAAGGGCAAGGATTCCGATCCCGATGATGAACACCAAGCCCACGCCGAAGACCTCGGAGCCGCTGCCAAAGTCCGGCGACCAACTGTCCACTGCCGTCTGGAAGAACACCACGGTAAGCACAACGCCTCCGATCACCGGGAAGAGCAGGCGCATGAACACGTTCCGGACGCTGGAGAACAAGCTGTGCCGGAAATACCATGTGCAGGCGAAGGCGGTCATGGCGTAGTAGAAGCAGATCATGAGGCCAAGGGCCAAGATGGTGTCGTTGAGGACGTTTTCGCTGACCACCTTCATGATGGCGTAGAACCCGCCGGAGATCGCGCCGGCCATGATCGTGGCGAAGCCCGGGGAGCCGAAACGGGGGCTGACCGAGGCAAAACGGGGCGGCAAGGCGCGGTAGTGGCCCATGGCCAGCAAGCTCCGGGCCGGGGAAGCCATGGTGGATTGCAGCGATGAAGCAGTGCCGGACAGTACGGCCAGCGACATCAAGATAGCGAGGGGACCCATGACGGGGGAGGCCAGGGCGGCGAACACATTCTGCTGGTTGTCAGGGTTGTTCAGTCCGATGCCGTCCCCGCCAACGCCTGCCACCATCATGGTGGCCACGATGACTGCGATGTACAGGCCCAAGACCGCGATTGCGGTGGTGGTTCCGGCTTTACCGGCAGTTCCCTTTCCGCCCTTCGTCTCCTCGTTCACCGTGAGGCAGACGTCCCAACCCCAGTACACAAAGACGGCGAGGGACATGCCGGCCGCGAACTGGTCAAAACTGCTGATCTTGGCGGGGTTGAACCAATCCCAGCTGAAGGCGATAGCGGTAGGTGAATCACCGGATGCGGCATGGGTGAGGGCCATGACGATGAAAAGCGCCAAGACGACGATCTGGAACCCGACCATGCTGAATTGCACCAGTTTGGTTGCGTGCAGGCCGCGGTAGCTCACCCATACGGCAAGTGCCACGAACACCAGGCAGGTGAGGATATTCAAGGCTTTGTTGGAAGTCAGGTCCGCCAGGCCGGGATCGTTGAAGACCTGCGCCAGGAAGAGGTAGAAGAAATCCACCGCCACGCCAGCGAGGTTGGACAGCACGATGATGTTGGCCGCGAGCAACCCCCAGCCTCCCATCCAGCCGACGAAAGGACCGAACGCCTTGGTGGCCCACGTAAACGTAGTGCCGCTGTCCGGGGAATCCGCATTCAGCTCACGGTAAGCGAACGCTACGAGGATCATGGGGATGAAGGCGACGATAAAGATTGCAGGCAGTTGTACCCCGACGGCGCCTACGGCCGGACCCAGTGAGCTCGTGAGGCTATAGGCCGGGGCAACGGAGGAAATACCGAGGACGACGACGGCGAGGAGGCCCAGTTGGCCGCTCTTGAGTCCTTTGCCGCTAATACCATGTTCTGTTCCGGCGGCGTCTGCCCCGTCATTGGGGAGGGAAGCGCCGTTCTTGCGGCCGATGATTTGGCTCATGTCAGTGACCTGTTCTTGAAGAAGCCGGTTGCTGTTGGGTGGGGAAGTCGATACCGCCGTCCCGGGTGCGAGCCCGCGAGCGTGGGGCTTCGAGGCAGGAAAGTTCAATCATGTGGGGCGTTTACTCCGTGAGACGACGATCACTAAATGAATAGCGTTCATTTAGTATGGCCGCTGTCACGCCTAAGTGCAAGGGGGCGCCTGTTCCCAGGCTTCTTGTTACGCGTCTGGGCGGCGTCCGCCGTCGGTTGATTCCGACGTCGCAGGGCGTGTCAGTTATTGCTGTCCGTGAGTCAGCCCTTTGACGGCAACGTGAGGATTTCTGCTCCGGTTTCGGTGATTGCGATGGTGTGCTCAGTATGGGCAGTCCGGCAACCCGTCGCGCTGCGGAGCGTCCAGCCGTCGGCGTCGGTGACGAGTTCGGCCGTATCCGCCATGACCCACGGTTCCAGTGCCAGCAGCAGGCCGGGCTGCAGTTGGAATCCGCGGCCGGGCCGGCCGGCGTTGGGTACGTGGGGATCCTGATGCATGGTCGAACCGATGCCATGGCCGCCGAAATCAACGTTGACCGGGTATCCGGCCTCGGAGAGAACGGCGCCGATGGCGTAGGAAAGGTCGCCGATGCGGGCCCCTGGCCGGGCTGCGGCGATCCCCGCGTCCAAGGCGCGGCGGGTTGTTTCTATCAGCGCCACGCTCTCGGCTGGCCGGGAATCTCCAACGATGAAGCTGATGGCTGCATCGGCGGCTATACCACGGAGGGTCACTGCGAGATCGAGCGTCAGCAGGTCACCGTCTGCAAGGTTGTAGTCGTGCGGCTTCCCATGCAGGACTGCGTCATTGACTCCGGTGCAGATGTAGTGGCCAAACGGTCCACGACCAAACGACGGGGCATAGTCGACGTAACACGATTCAGCACCTGCGCCGAGGATCATCGACTTGGCCCACTGATTGATCTCCAGGAGGTTCGTGCCTACTGCGCACCGTTCCTTGAGTGCCTGCAGAATGTCCGCAACCAAAGCACCTGCTGCCTTGGCTCGCAGCAATTCGTTGGGGCTAAGGATCTCGATCATGCGGCACCTATCGTCAAGCGTCCAATAACTATCCCGGCCATATTAGTGTGGGCGCAAATCAACATCCGGACCAGTTGAACTGACGCCGGCAGTGTTATAGACCGGCAGTGTTAAAAACAAGTCGACATCCGGTCCAGCTGCGAGGAACATTAAAGGACAGCCGTGGAAGGAGGTTGGTCATGTGCTACGCGTACTATGACAACTTCGAGCGGCGCACGAAGAAGGACTCCGCGCGCAAGCCCGAGATGCACCCAACTGAGGCAAAGGTGGAACAGGAGCCGCAGGCTCCGCCAAGGAAGCCCCCGCAGGCAGAAGGATCGCCGTGGTCGTTCCTGGTCCGCCGTCGTCGTGAATCCGAGGTAACCGAGCCAGCAACGGAGCGTGTCCGCCAGAACGCCTAGTTCCGTCCGCTGGTGGCGAGGTTCCGTCAGTTAGTGGCGAGGAATTCCCGCGCAGCTGTCACCAGTGCCTCGGTGCCATGAGTCAACGTCGGCTCGATGACAGGTGCAAAATGCGGGGAGTGGTTCGACGGGATGTCTTCCGGAAGGCGTCCCGTCGTCGCCCATTCCTGGAATAACGCCGGATCAGCGCCGCCGAGGAACCAGAAGACCAACGGAGCCCCGGCACCCTTTGCCAAGGCGCCCACATCCTCGCTGCCCGACACCGGGCCTGGGTCGATGATGTGGCCGGCGCCGAACTTCGCTTGGAACGCTTCGGTCACCCGACCTGCGGCCGCCTCATCATTGAACGTCAACGGAAAGTGGTCCTCATAGCTGAACTCGGGCTCCCGGGGAGCCCCGGAAGCAGCGGCTTCGCTGCGGACCACCCGCTCAATGGAGCCCAACACCTTGCCCCGCGTGGCGTCGTCGAATGAACGCACGCTCAACCCCAGCGTGGCCGTTTCGGGGATGATGTTGTTCTTGGTCCCTGAATGGATCTGCCCCACCGTGACCACCGCGGAATCGCTGGCGGCAAGCTCGCGGGCAACGATGCCCTGAAGCCGCACCGTTGCGGCAGCTGCCATGAGGACCGGATCGACAGTTGTTTCGGGTCGGGATCCGTGGCCACCTTGACCATGCAAGGTGATGGTCAGGGAGTCCGCGGAAGCCATGGCGGCGCCGGCCCGGAGGCCCAACCAGCCGGCCGGGAACGGAGCTACGTGCTGGCCAAGGACGACGTCGGGCTTTGGCACCAAACCGTACAGTCCGTCATTCACCATTGCCTCAGCGCCGCCGCCCCATTCTTCCGCGGGTTGGAAAACCGCAATCAGTGTTCCCCGCCATTCCTGCCGCGCGGAGGACAAAGATTCCACGGCCCCGAGCAAGCAGCTCACATGCACATCATGTCCGCAGGCATGCATCACGGGAACTTCGTTGCCCTCCGGATCAATGCCAACTTCTGTACTGGCATAGTCCAAGCCCGTGGCTTCCTTGACCGGCAATCCGTCCATGTCAGCACGCACCATGACCACCGGTCCCGCCCCGTTCTCAAGCACACCCACAACACCGGTTTTCCCGACGCCTCGATGCACCCTGAGGCCCAGTTGCTCAAGATGGCCGGCCACAATCCCGGCCGTTCGGACTTCCTGGAACGACAATTCCGGATGCGTGTGCAGGTCGCGGTACAGCTCTTGGAGGTCCATGCCCACAGCTTATCCACTGCACCACGCCGCGCTGCTTCAACAACTGCGTAGGTGGCCGGTCGCGGAGCACACTGGATGACATGACGAAATCCGACTCAATCACAACGCAGCAATCCACTGTTGAGGAATGGACCAAGACGCTCGCCGAGTCCACTGGCTCCCCCGGGGGCGGAGCCGGCACCGGCGTCATGCTCGCTATTTCAGCAGCGCTGACGTCCATGGTGGCCGGGTATACGGACGCCGACGGCGAGAATCGCGATGCGCTTGCAGGGATCCGGGGAAGAGCCAAGGAGATGCGCGAAGCGGCGCTGAAATTAGCTGACGACGACGCCGTTGCCTCCGACGCTTTTGGCGCTGCCTTCCGCCTGGACCCGGGTCCGGAACGCGCTGAGGCAATCCGCCGCGCCTCCATAGAGGCCGCGAAATCGTCAGCAAGCCTGGGTGAGCGTGCCATGGAAGCCACCGAGGATCTTGCGTGGCTTGCCAAGCATGGGAATCCTGCGTTGATCGCCGATGTGGTGGTTGCCTTCGGAGCACTCCGGGCCGCGATCGCCGGCGCCCGTACCAACGTGAGCTTCGATCTGGCCTCCCTGACCTCGGCCGGTACTCCCTTGGCGAAGGTCAGGGAACAGCACCCGGAACTGTGGGGGACCGTGGGCAGGCTCACCGAGGCGCTGGAGCGGATCGACGGGATCACGGCCAGCGTAGACGCAAAGGCGGCGCCAACAGAGGCGTTGTGAGGCCCGCTCTGCTGGCTATTCCCGGCGGGAAGCATGCAGAGCGGGCCACACAACGGTTATTGCGCCTTCGGTACGCGACGCAGAACGACGCCGGCAAGCACCGCCGCTCCAGCCATCAGAACCAGCCCAATCGCCGCGGTGATGTGGACGCCGGAGTCGAACGCGACCCGGGCAGCGGTCAGCAATGCCGCCGACGTCGGCTCAGGCAGGGTGCCCGCGGCGTCAACCGCGCCGGCCAACGTCTCCGAGGCCTTTCCGGCAACCTGCGAAGAGACGCCTGCGGGGATGACCAAGTTGTGCTGATAGGACGCGGTCAGGATGGACCCGAGAACGGCGGTGCCCAGCAGCGAACCGAGTTCATACCCCGTCTCGGAGATGGCCGAGGCTGCCCCCGACTTGTCCGCCGGAACAGAACCAAGGATGAGGTCGTTGGAGATGGTTTCCGCCGCACCAACACCTACCGCCAGTACGGTCAATGCCGACAAGAGGAACACTGGGCCCTCACTGTGGTTCCCGAGCACGGCTATGAGGTAGCCCGCCGCGCTGAGGGTCAGGCCACCGGCAACCACGAAGCCGGGCCGTACGCGCTTAACCAGCGGCACCACCAGCATGCCGGCCATCACGGTCGCCAAGAGGGCGGGAATCATGGCGATCCCGGCCTCCATAGGGGAACGGCCTTCAACGAGTTGCAGATGCTGGGCGAAGAAATAGATGAAACCCGTCATGGAGAACAGCGACAACACATTGGCCGCAATGGCCGTACTGAACACCTTGTTCTTGAAGAGGCTGACATCGAGCATCGGGCTGTCGATCCTCTGCTGGCGGCGAACAAAGAGAACGCCCATCACCAGGCCAAAAACGAGGAAACCGGCAGGCATGGCTCCAAAACCATGGATTGCGGATTCCTTGATGCCGTAAACGAACGGGGCCATCGTCACGATGGACAACACGATGCTTGGCGGATCAACCCGTCCGGGGTTCGCGTCCCTGGACTCGGGGATGAGCACCCTCCCGAAGGCCAAGAGCGGCAGCAACAGGAAAGCGGCCACCAGGAAGACTGCGCCCCACCAGAAGTGCTCCACCAGCCAACCACCGAAGATGGGGCCAAGGGCCGCCCCACCGGAAAAACCCGCTGCCCATACGGCGATGGCAAGCCGACGCCGGTTGGGATCGGTGAAGATGTTCCGGATCAAAGACAGCGTGGAAGGCATCAGCATGGCTCCGAAGATGCCAAGGGCGGCGCGACCGGCGATGAGCCACTCCGCCGAAGGGGCAAATGCCGTAGCAGCCGAAACCGCTGCGAAGCCTGTGCTGCCGATCATTAGCAACCGCCGTCGGCCGATCCTGTCGCCCAGGTTGCCCATGGAAACCAGCAAGGCTGCCAACACCAGGGGGTAGGCGTCGATAATCCACAGCAGCTGCACGCCGCCCACATCAAGGGATCGGGCGATCTGCGGCAGCGCGAAGGTCAGCGCGGTGTTGTCGACGGCGACCAGCAACACCGGGAACATCAGCAGTCCCAGCGCCGCCCAATCGCGCCACGGCGCTGTCCTGCCCAGAGCGGGCCGAACGGAGCGGGGAGCCTGAGTTGCGGACGGAGTGAACATGGCACTTACTATACCGTCCAGACGGTATAGTTTCAATTCAGATCAACCGATCCTTTAGGGAATGATGTAGTCATGCCACGAAAACCAGTTGCCCGGGACGCCGTCCTGGACGCTTACGAAGCACTGCTCATTGAGGTCGGGGAGCGCGCCGCCACCCTCGACGCCGTCGCCAAGCGGGCAGGCGTGTCCAAGGGCGGGTTGCTGTATCACTTCCCGAACAAGGAATCTTTGATCACTGCTTTGCTGGCGCGTTTGGACCAGCTCGCGGAAGAGGACACGGAAAGGATGAAGGCAGCTCCTGAAGGAGCTGCTGTGCACTTCATTCGTTCCTCACTATGGGCTGACACGCCCATGGACCGCGCCTTCGTGGCTGCGACCCGCCTTGCCGAAGTGGCTCATGAAGAAACGAGGCTCAGGTTTGCCGCAATCCAGCAGATGTGGCTCGATGTCTTGGCGGAGGACGTGGGGCCGGACGTCGCCAAGGCCGTGAGCTATATGGGCGACGGCCTGTATTTCAACGCGATGTTCGAGGGCGGGCAGGACAATGGCAACGCCGGGCGGGCGGCCGACGTCGAGATTCTTCTCAGTGTCTTGGACCGGCTGCGGAACTAACGGGTCATCATTTGCGGGCAGCGGCGCCGCATAGGACAATTAACATTTGTGGCGTGCCTGTCAAGGTGCCCATACACAACTGAACATGCCTTTGATCTGCGGCGGGAGAGTCCTGCAAGCAAGAGGTGCAGGCGCCGTAGGAGCAAATCCTCCCCAGGAATCTCTCAGGCCCATGCACCGCCGCGGCGAGGCAACTCTGGAAAGCAGCACAGCAATCGGCCCAACTCCGGGCAGGCTGCCGTGCTCACCGACGGTGCAAGCGATGATTGTCCACAACGCGCGGAAACTCTCAGGTCCAATACAGAGTGGGGAGGGACCCAGCCGCTGTGGCGTACACAAACGCCGCCCAAGTAATGGAGTTCCCCGTGACGGTTAGTTCTGCCTCCACCACCTTCGTCGATCGGCATATCGGCGCACGACGCCAAGCCGACGTCGACACTATGCTCGCCTCCGTCGGCTATGACACGGTCGATGCCCTGGTTGACACCGCTGTTCCCAAAGATATTCGTCAGGACGTTGCACTCACGCTCCAGGACGCGTTGAGCGAAGTGCAGGTTCTCGCTGAGCTCCGCAAGCTGGCGTCCAAGAACAAGACCGCTGTGCAGATGATCGGGCAGGGTTATTACGACACCGTCACGCCCCCGGTGATTCGCCGCAACATCCTTGAGTCGCCGGCCTGGTATACCGCGTACACGCCGTATCAGCCGGAAATTTCGCAGGGCCGCCTCGAAGCTCTCTTGAACTTCCAGACCATGGTCCAGGACCTGGTTGGCCTCCCGATCGCCAACGCGTCGTTGTTGGACGAAGCCACGGCCGTTGCCGAAGCCGTCCTGATGATGCGCCGGGCGAACAAGTCCGCAGCTGCGCGTGATGGCAAGACCGTCCTCGACGCCGACTGCCTCCCGCAGACCATCGCCGTGGTCAAGGGCCGCGCCGAGGCGTTGGGTTTCGAGGTTGAGGTCGCGGACCTCTCGCTCGGGCTTCCCGAGGGTGCCATCAACGGTGTTGTGCTGCAGCAGCCCGGTGTTTCGGGCCGCGTGTTCGATCACTCTGCTGTGATCGCTGAGGCCAAGGAACGCGGTGCGTTGGTCACGGTTGCTGCCGACCTTCTGTCCCTGACGCTCATCACCCCTCCCGGTGAGCAGGGCGCTGACATTGCGGTTGGTTCCGCGCAGCGCCTTGGTGTGCCGCTGTTCTTCGGCGGCCCGCACGCGGCGTACATGGCTGTCCAGAAGGGCCTGGAGCGTTCCATGCCGGGCCGCTTGGTGGGTGTTTCCAAGGATGACGCCGGTGTCCCGGCCTACCGCTTGGCGCTGCAGACCCGTGAGCAGCACATCCGCCGTGAGAAGGCCACGTCCAACATCTGCACGGCACAGGCGCTGCTCGCGATTGTTGCTTCGATGTACGCGGTGTACCACGGCCCCGACGGCCTGAAAGCGATCGCTGAGACGGCTCACAACCACGCCCGTACCCTCGCGGCCTCCCTGAAGGCTGCCGGCGTCGAGGTCCTTCACGGTTCCTTCTTTGACACCGTCACCGTCCGCGTACCGGGCCGCGCTGCAGAGATCGTGGCCGACGCCGAGGCCAAGGGCATCAACCTCCGCGGCATCGACCCCGACACGGTTGGCATCTCGGTTGATGAAACCACCACGACGGCGGTAGTGGCCGACGTTGCGTCGGTGTTCGGCGCTTCGGTTGCCGAGTCTACGGAGGGCTTCGCACTGGAGGGGTCCGTGGAGCGTACGAGTGACTTCATGCAGCACCCGGTGTTCAACACGCACCGTTCCGAGACCCAGCTTCTCCGTTATATCCGTAAGCTCTCTGACCGGGATCTGGCGTTGGACCGCACCATGATTCCGCTGGGTTCGTGCACCATGAAGCTGAACGCGACCGCTGAGATGGAAGCGATTTCGTGGCCGGAGTTCGCCTCCATCCACCCGTTCGCGCCGGAGTCCCAGACCGAGGGGTGGCGTGAACTGATCAGCGACCTTGAGGCGCAGCTGACCGAGATCACCGGTTATGACCAGGTGTCCATCCAGCCGAACGCCGGTTCCCAGGGTGAGCTCGCCGGTCTGCTCGCGATCCGCGGGTACCACCGCTCCAACGGCGATGACCAGCGCAACGTGTGCCTGATCCCAGCGTCGGCGCACGGCACCAACGCGGCGTCGGCCGTGCTGGCCGGGATGAAGGTTGTTGTTGTGGCCACCGCACCGGACGGCACCATCGACCACGTGGACCTGAAGAACAAGATCGAGGCCCACCGGGACGCGCTCTCGGCCATCATGATCACTTACCCGTCCACGCATGGCGTCTACGACGCCGACGTCCGTGAGGTGTGCGACGCGATCCACGAGGCCGGCGGCCAGGTGTACATCGACGGCGCGAACCTCAACGCACTCGTGGGCCTTGCCCAGCCGGGCAAGTTCGGCGGGGACGTTTCGCACCTGAACCTGCACAAGACCTTCTGCATCCCGCACGGCGGCGGCGGACCCGGTGTTGGCCCGGTCGCAGCGAAAGCACACCTGGCACCGTTCATGCCCGGCGATGCCACGTCCTGGACCGAAGGCAACGGCGTCCCGATCTCGGCGTCCCGTTTCGGTTCGGCCGGTGTCCTGCCGATTTCCTGGGCGTACGTGAAGCTCATGGGCGGCCAGGGCCTGACCGATGCCACCAAGTCCGCGCTGCTGGCCGCGAACTACATCGCGTCCCGCCTCAACGACCACTTCCCGGTCCTCTACACGGGCGAGGGCGGACTCGTTGCCCACGAATGCATCCTGGACCTTCGCGAACTGACGGCCACAACGGGTGTTACCGCTGAGGACGTGGCCAAGCGCCTCATCGACTTCGGCTTCCACGCCCCCACCCTGGCGTTCCCGGTGGCGGGCACCCTGATGGTGGAGCCCACCGAGTCCGAGGACCTGGCCGAGATCGACCGGTTCATCGAGGCGATGATCACCATCCGTGCCGAGATCGACCAAGTCGCCGCCGGGGACTTCTCCGTGCAGGATTCCCCTCTCCGCCGCGCACCGCACACGGCAGCCGCCGTCGTCAGTTCCGATTGGGACCGCGCGTACCCGCGTGAGCAGGCCGCGTTCCCCGTCCACCACCTCAAGCAGGACAAGTACTTCCCGCCGGTCGGCCGGATCGACGGCGCAGCCGGTGACCGGAACCTCGTGTGCTCCTGCCCTCCGATCGAAGACTTCGAGAACTAAGGGGTTCCTGCAATGACTGAGAATTACACCGCTCTCTACGAAGAGCACAAGAAGCTCGGCGCGTCCTTCACGGACTTCGGTGGTTGGCAGATGCCGCTGAAGTACTCCTCCGAGCTGGCCGAGCACCACGCCGTCCGTAAGTCCGCAGGCCTGTTCGACCTCTCCCACATGGGCGAAGTCTGGGTCACCGGCCCCGAGGCTGCCGCGTTCCTGGACTACGCCCTGGTGGGCAAGATTTCCGCCATGGCCCAGGGCAAGGCAAAGTACTCGCTGATCTGCGACGCTGACGGCGGCATCATCGATGACCTCATCACCTACCGCCGCCCGTCACCTGTGGAGGGCGAGGACAAGTTCCTCGTAGTCCCCAACGCCGGCAACGCCAAGGTTGTGGCCGCCGAGCTGCTGGAACGCGCTGCCGGCTTCGACGTTGTCGTGGAGGACGCCTCCGCGTCGACTTCACTGATTGCGGTCCAGGGCCCGAACGCGGAAGCCATCCTCCTTCGCCTGGTGCCGGCCGAACAGCACGCGCTGGTCCAGGACCTGAAGTACTACGCCGCCGTCGAGGTTCCGTTCACGTTCGACGGCGGAACCCAGGACCTGCTGCTCGCCCGCACCGGATACACCGGTGAGGACGGCTTCGAGATCTTCGTGCCCAACGAATCCGCCGCTGCGCTCTGGCAGGCGATCACCGAGGTCGCAGAAGACGGAGAGCTCGTCCCGGCGGGCTTGGCTTCGCGCGACTCCCTGCGCCTGGAAGCCGGAATGCCCCTCTACGGCAATGAGCTCTCCCGCGAAGGGGACCCGTTCGCTGCAGGGCTCGGGCCTGTGGTGGCCCTGTCCAAGGAAGGCGACTTCGTCGGCAAGGATGCACTCGCGGCCTTGAAGGCAGACGGCGCCGGCTCTACCAGCGGGCGTAGGCTCGTGGGCCTCAAAGGCCTGGGGCGTCGCGCTGGACGCGGGCATTACCCGGTCTTGAAGGACGGCGCAGTGGTCGGTGAGGTGACCTCGGGCCAGCCGAGCCCGACGCTCGGCTACCCGGTAGCGTTGGCTTATGTCGACGTCGAACTCTCCGAGGTTGGCACCCCGCTGGACATCGATCTCCGGGGGAAGAGCGAGCCGTTCGAAGTCGTAGCACTGCCGTTCTACAAGCGCCAAAAGTAACCCGCCGGTTTTAGTTGTAGTCACCACACGTAAAGGAAACAGAATGCCCAAAGTAGCGCCCGAACTGCAGTACTCCGACGAGCACGAGTGGGTTTCCCGCGGCGAGGGAAACTCGGTGTCCGTTGGGATTTCCGAGGTTGCCACCGACGCGCTGGGCGACATCGTCTACGTTGACTTGCCCGAGGTCGGATCTGCCGTAACCGCTGGCCAGACCTGCGGAGAGGTGGAGTCCACCAAGTCCGTCTCGGACCTGTACTCGCCTGTCACCGGCGAGGTCACCGAGATCAACGACGCCGTTGTCAGCGATCCGGCCCTGATCAACAACGACCCCTACGGCGCGGGGTGGCTCTTCAAGGTAGCCGCTGAGTCCGAGGGCCCGTTGCTTTCGGCCCAGGAGTACGCCTCCAAGAACGGTGGAGACCTTTCCTGATCTCTGTGCCCGCCATTTCGTGGGCCCGCTGCGCAGGACGCCGTACGCTCGGCACGATCCGCAGCGAGGCCCCGAAACGGGCGCGGATGGGCGTAGCGTTGAATGCAGTAACTGAATAACTTGCGACGCCGGATTGCCGCCTTTGGGGGCCGTCCGGCGTCGTGCTTCGGTCGCCTTCCGTCACGAGCGGGAGTGGCCATCCGGCAGGACCATCTGCCGGAACGCCTCAAGTTTTATGAAGGAATCACGGCTATGGCTGTTGGTGTTTTTGATTTGTTCACGGTGGGTATTGGTCCGTCGAGTTCGCATACGGTAGGGCCGATGCGGGCTGGCGCGGTGTTTGCCCGGGAGCTTGTGGACAGCGGCGTGCTGGGGGACGTTGCGGGTTTGCGCGTGGATTTGTATGGGTCGTTGGCTGCGACGGGTCGTGGGCACGGGACCATGACGGCGACGTTGTTGGGGTTGGAGGGGTTTCAGCCCGAGTTGATCCTGCCCGATGAGGTGGAGGAGCGTCTCGCGGCGATCGCTGAGACCGGGTTGTTGAACCTGGCTGGTGCTTCGGGTGGGGGTGTGCAGTTGCCGTATGCGGTGGAGGATATGGTGCTGCATCCGTTGACTGTGTTGCCGCGGCATACGAACGGGATGAGGTTCGCGGTTTCTGATGCTGAGGGGAACGTTCTCAAGGAGGCGACGTTTTTCTCGGTGGGTGGCGGGTTCATTGTCCGTGAGGGTGAGGAGAACGCGGCCCGGGCTGAGTTGGAGGAGTCGAGGAAGGAGTTGCCGCTGCCGTTCCGGACGGCGGCCGAGTTGCTGGGCCGGTGTGCCTCGAAGGGGTTGGGAATCAGCGACATCATGTTCATCAATGAGCGGGCGTCCCGGTCTGAGGAGGAGATCCGGGAGGGTTTGCTGCATATTTGGGCCGTGATGGAGGCCTGTGTTGAGACTTCGTTGAAGCGTGAGGGTGTGTTGCCCGGGGGGTTGCGGGTCCGGCGTCGTGCTCCTGATTGGTTGGAGCGGCTCCTGAAGGAAGACAAGGACCGCAATGATCCGAAGTACTGGCAGGAGTGGGTGAACCTGATCGCGTTGGCGGTTAATGAGGAGAACGCCTCCGGCGGCCGGGTGGTGACGGCTCCCACGAATGGTGCTGCGGGGATCATTCCCGCGGTGTTGTATTACGCGCTGCACTACGCCCCCGGTATGGAGAACGCCACCCAGCGGGACCGCGATGACGTGGTGGTGAAGTTCTTGCTCGCTGCCGGTGCTGTGGGCGTGTTGTATAAGGAGCAGGCGTCCATTTCGGGTGCCGAGGTGGGGTGTCAGGGCGAGGTGGGGTCGGCGTCGTCGATGGCTGCTGCCGGGTTGGCTGAGGTGATGGGTGGTACGCCGGGTCAAGTGGAGAACGCGGCGGAGATCGCGATGGAACACAACCTGGGGCTCACGTGTGATCCGATCGGGGGGTTGGTGCAGATTCCGTGTATTGAGCGGAACGCTATTGCTGCGGCGAAGGCGATCAATGCCGCGAAAATGGCGTTGTGGGGTGACGGTACACACCGGGTGTCCCTGGATGAGGTGATCGTGACCATGCGGGAAACGGGCAAGGACATGTCCGACAAGTACAAGGAAACCGCGATGGGCGGCCTCGCCGTCAACGTCGTCGAATGCTGAGCGCAACCGCCTGATTTTTTGATCCCGATAGACTGGGTCCTGCATGTCCGCATGCACGCTCCACTCTGAACACCTACGCTCAACACGGCACCAAACCCTGAGATTGGACACGGCCACCTTGCGAGAATTTACCGCCCGCTTTGCCACCGCCGAGGAAACCGATAACTGGGACAAGCACATCACGGCGAATCCCAACGGCGGCAACATGCTGCAGTCGGACGCCTATGCGGCAGTCAAGGACGGCAACGGTTGGCTGGTCCGCCGCCTGGTGGTGGAGACTGCCGACTACACCAGCTACAACCTGTTGCTCGAGAAGAAGTTCCCGGTCCTCGGCCGCCTCTGGTACCTCATCAAGGGACCAGACGCCGCCTCTGTCGAGGACATCAAGCCCATGCTCACGGCCGTGGCGGCCCTGGCGAAGGATCAAAAGCTAAACGTCTTCACCATCAAGATAGAGCCCGACGTCGTCGAGTCGCCTGAGGTGACAGCGCAACTGCGCGCAGCCGGTTTGGTCAAGGCTCCGAACATCCAGTCGAACGACTTCACGGCGATCCTGAACATCGCGGCACCGGCCAATGAAGTGCTCCGGAGCATCTCATCACGGGCGCGGAACGCCGTCCGCAGGGCTGAACGCGAGGGATGCGAGGTTCTGCAGGCCGAGCCGGGCGAGGACAGCTACCGCAAGCTCTATGCGCTGATGCAGAACACCGTGAACGCCAAAGGCGCCATGCCGCTACGCAGCTACGAGTACTACGCCACTTTCTGGGGCGAGTTCTGCAGCCGCGGCCAGGGACACTTTTTCTTCGTCTACGAGGACGGCGCACCAAGCGTGGGCGCTTTCGTCATCAATTACGGTTCCAAGGCGACGTACAAGGACGGCGGCTCCACGCAGAACCGCAAGCAGTACGGCGACTCGCACTTGGTCCAATGGGCAGCCATCCAGCGGATGCAGGAACTCGGCTGTGTTGAGTACGATTTCTGCGGGACCCCTCCGGCTGCCCGCATCAAAGACAAATCCCACCCCCTGTACGGCCTTGGATCCTTCAAGACGAGCTTCACCAAGACCGTCACGGATTTCGTCGGGTGCTACGACATGGTCCTGAGCCCGCTCCGCTACAAGCTGTGGCTCAAGGGTGCCGAGAAGGTCTTCCGTCGACTCGAAACAATGCGTACCGGCGGCCAGTTCTACTGAGCGCGTAAGAACAGCCAGCAAGCAAGGCCCGCCCCGGCTACTCACGGGTGCAAAATCTACTTTTAGGTGAGGTAATTTCTTTGACACCGATTCAGGCTGGAACCGAAATGGAATTCGTGATTCTCAGCGACACTGATTACGAGACGTTCGCCAAAGGACACCCTCAGGGTAGCTTCATCCAATCCATGGATCTGACGAGGTTCCAGCGCGCACGCGGGCAGGAAGTGGAGCTCTTCGGGGTTACCAGGGGTGGAAGCCTCATCGCTGCCGGGAAACTCGTCTACGCGTCCAATCGCTTCGGCTACAAGACCGTGGACTGCGCCAAGGGCCCGCTGATGGATTATTCCGACGCCGCGGCGGTGCGCTTCGTCGTCGAGCAGTTGAAGAAGCACGCGGCTACCAAGAAAGCTGCTGAACTGCGGATCTCACCCAACGTCCGGTACATCGCACGGGATGAGGAAGGCGCGGAACACCCGGAGATTGAGGACAACCGGCCTCTGATGAAGGAATTGGAGGGCCTTGGATTCCAGCATCAGGGTTTCGATATGAACTTTGCCAACATCAACTGGATGTTCGTGAAGCAGCTCGACGGGATCGCGGATTCCGAGGAACTCATCATGGGTATGAACTATCGGACGCGTAAGGCCATCCGTAAAGCCGAGAAGAACGGCGTCTACCTCGAACAGGCCACCCTGGAAACACTGGACGACTTCTACAACGCCCTCAGCACGGCAGGGGATGAGAAGGGCTTCACCTACCGCGAACGCGAGTACTACGAGCAACTTCTCCGCAACACCTCCGATGAGTTCACCAAGCTCATGATGGCCAAGATCAACATCCCTGAGTATCGGGCGTCCATCACCGAGCGCCTGGAAGCTGAATCCAAGACGTTGGCCGAACTCAAGCGCGAGGTCGAAGAAACCGGCAGCAAAAAGAAGGCCAACCGGATCAAGGTTGTACAGGACCTCGTGGACAGCTACGAGCGGAGCCTGAAGGACATCGAACGATTCCCGGACTCGGTGGGCGTGGCCACCGTTGCCGCCATTCACTTCGCATGCTCAGGTGATGAACTGGTGTGCGTCATAGGTGGAACCGTCCAGGACTACATCTATTTCAACGGCGCAACATCCCTTTACTGGGGCATGATGCTCCATGCGCTGAACAACGGGTACTCCCGTTACAACTTCTATGGCACGTTCGGAATCCAGGGCCAGGACGAGACTGGCCACGGCGGTTACGAATTCAAGAAGGGGTTCGGCGGTGAAGTTGTCCAGCTGATTGGCGATTTCGTGGCGCCCGTGAATCCCGTGGCCTTCACCGCGTACCGGACGGCCAGGAAGCTTGCAGGGACTGTCCAGACCGTTCTGGGAAGATTACCAGTAGAGAAGTTGCCCGTACTGAGGAAACTCCGGGGGAATCGCTGATCAAAGAGGCAAAGGGGAGGATCGCTGCGTGACTGAATGGCCCGAAGGGTCCGGCGGCCGTCCGCCAATGGATGGCTTGCCCAAGACCCAGCCGCTGCGCCCATCGCAGGTGCGGCAGAACGTCACCGCAAAACGCATGCTGATGCGATTGGTCCAAGGGGACAGTCCGCCCACCGCGCCCATGAATATCGTGGACCGGCTTGCGGGAAGTCCTTACGCCAATCCCACCATCCAGGTGGCAGGAGTGGACGCCTCCGCCCGGAAAACGATCGACTTCGCCCTGCATCTGGCCGAAGTCATGTTCCGTTACGGTGCCGGTGCCCTTGAGGTTGAGACCAGCATGATTGCCGTGACAGCAGCCCTGGGCCTCAAAAACGTTGAAGTGGACATCACCAACCAGTCTGTCGCCATCAACTACGCGCCCAAGGACCAGACGCCCATTACGCTTCTTCGCGTGGTCCGGTCCTGGACGAATAATTATGCGGGGCTCGCCCAAGTCCACCAGTTGGTGACCGACATCATCGCAGGGGGAGTAGGCCGTGACGAAGCAGTTCGTCGCCTGAACGGCATCATTCGCAGCGCCAAGCCGTTTCCACGCTGGATGGTAACCATGGCCTTCGCAGTATTTGCCGCGGTCTTCGTGGGCGTCCTGGGTGGAGGCCTGGGAGCGTCCGCCGTTGCTTTCGCTTCAAACCTCATGGTCAGCTTGCTGGCACGTCAACTGACCAAGTGGCGGACCGCGGATTTCTTCGTCACCATGGCGTGCGCGTTCCTGGTGACCTTTATCGCGTTGATGCTTCGATGGGCCGGCGTAGACATCGCGCCTTCGATTGTGGTTGCTGGCGGCATCTTGCTGTTGTTGCCTACAGGTCGGCTCGTTTCAGCCGTGCAGGACGCCATCAATGGCTTCCCCGTCACGGCCGCGGGACGGTTCCTCTCCACGTTGCTCACCTTTGGCGCCATCGTTGCGGGCATCGCCGTCGCCGTGGTGGTGGGAACGGTGATGGGAAGCGCGGTGCTGGACGTCACCCAAACATTCCCGGACGCGTACCCTTTGTGGGGCAAAGCGGTCTTGATAGCCATCGCTGTGTTGGCCATCGGAGTCACCGAACAGACGCAGATGCGATTGCTCCTCCCGACGGCGGCGGTAGGTATCGTGGGCTTCTTTGTCCTGTGGGGGGTCGGCCAAGGGGGTGTCGGGGACCGCCTGTCTCCGGCGGTTGCCGCCGTCGTCATCGGTTTGTTGGCCAGGGTCCTCGCGCTCAAACTGGGCGCCCCGCAGCTGGTGGTCGCTGTTCCGGCGGCCCTGATCCTGCTTCCGGGGCTTACTATATTCCGCTCCATGTATGTTTTGACCGTTGAGGGTGGCAACATTCTGGTGGGGGCCGGCGGCATGCTGAATGCAGGTGCGATTGTGCTCGGGGTGGCCGCCGGAATTGTGCTGGGTGACAACCTTGCCCGGCCGCTGACCAAGGGGCTGTCCAGCAATGAGCGGCGCCGGGTACGGCGGCGCTAGTACCTGGAAAGGCCTAGATTTTGCCTACGGGCAATTTCTTCTCGGCTTGGAATACTTCCTCCACGCGGCCCTGCGCCCAGTACCCCGAGAGGGAGACCTGAGAACGCTCCAAGCCCCTTTGGCTGAAGAAGATTTCGCGGAGACCCTTCATGTAGCCGCGCTCCCCATGGGCGAACACGTCCACCTGGCCCGGTAACCACTCGATGCCGCGGAGCGCCTCAAGCAGCAGCTCGCTGGATCCGGCGGGTACTCCGCGGCGGAACAGCCAGTGGAGTTCGACGCCCGAAGGTGCCGCGATCGGGAGAATATCGGCCTCGCTGTCCACCTCCAGGAACACCATGCCCCGGGCTTCTTCGGAGAGCGACTCGACGCAGGCTGCGATGGCCGGAATGGCCGCGTCGTCGCCGGCAAAAAGGTGCCAGTCGACGTCGGGCGCTGGGCTGTATGCGCCACCGGGACCAGTGAAGATCAGGTCGTCTCCGGGTTGGGCGGCGGCGGCCCATGGTCCAGCCAAGCCTTCGTCGCCGTGGACCACAAAGTCGATGGCCAGTTCCTTGGCTTCCATGTTGACCCATCGGACGGTGTAGGTCCTTGTATGCGGCCACTGCTCGCGGGGCATGCTTTCCCGGATGGCCCACAAGTCCAGCGGCAGTTGGTAGTCGACGCCGGGCTGCGGGAAAACGATCTTGACGTATCTGTCTACGTGCTCGTTGTTTTCGTAGTCCGCGAAGCCCTCTCCGCCCGCCACAATCCGCACCATGTGGGGCGAAAGGAGCTCTTTACGCACCACCGTCAGGTTGACCTGCGGGCGGGTTTTGCGTGTGGCGGAGGATGTCGATGGGAGTACGGCGTTCATAGAAGCAAGCCTAGGCCACTGCCTGTCCGGAACCGCCCCCTCGTTGTGGGGCCCGCTCTGCAGCCTAAATCACCCTCCAACCCTGCAGAGCAGGCCCCACAACGGAGCAAACGACGCCCTTCAGACCCCTCCAGCTCGTGGGGCCTTGACTCGTGAGGCCTTTAGAGGACCGGAAGTTCCCAGTCAATCGGGGCGGCGCCCTGCTCGCGCAGCAACTCATTGGCCTGGCTGAAGGGCTTGGAACCGAAGAACCCGCGAGAGGCCGAGAGCGGACTGGGATGGGGAGACGAGATGGACGGGGCACCTGCCAGCAGGGGTTCGACAGACAACGCGTCCTTTCCCCACAGGATCGCCACCAGCGGGCTCTGCCGGCCCAAGCCGTCGGTGCGTTCCGCCACCGCCGTGACAGCCGCCGTCGTGATAGCCTCCCAGCCTTTCCCGCGGTGCGAGCCGGCAGCTCCCGCGGAGACACTGAGGACCCTGTTCAGGAGCAGGACGCCTTGATCGGACCAGGCGCTGAGGTCTCCGTGGACACGGGGCGGCAGGCCAAGGTCATCGTGGAGCTCGCGGTAGATGTTCGCCAGGCTTCGCGGGATGGGCCGGGTCTGCCTGGCCACGGCAAAGGACAGTCCGACGGCGTGTCCCGGCGTCGGATATGGATCCTGACCGAGTATCAGTACCTTGACATCGGCGAGGGGGCGCCGGAATGCCCGCAGGAGGTTGTCCGCGGAGGGCAGCACGTGGATACCGGCGTCGGCCTGGCCCGCCACGAAAGCCAAAACGTCCCGGAACTGTCCTTCCAGGGGAGACAAGGCAGCCGCCCAGTCGGGCGCCATCAACTCATCCAACGGCCTGCCCGCCAGTTCGGCAAAGCCAACGTCCGGCACCGCCGCCGGTTCAAGATCAAAGAGAGCATCCTCGCCAGTCACCACGCCATTGTCCCCTGCGTCCGGCGCCCATGCGAATGACAGCGTTGTTATTCGCCCCTACCATGGGGGTAGGTCTTTTCCCATCTGAGCGTCGAAGGAGCCTGCCATGGCAGAACCAGCACCGGATCCGATGGCGCAGCAAGCCACCCACTTTGACCGTGCGGACTTTGTCGGAAATACCCGCCCCGATTCCCCGCTCAGTGAGCGCGATCAGCAGATGTTGTCTCTGGAAAGGCAATGGTGGAAGTACTCCGGCGCCAAGGAACAAGCCATTCGTGAGCTCTTCGATCTCTCGGCAACGCACTACTACCAGATCCTGAATGCGTTGATCGATACCGAAGATGCGTTGGCGCACGATCCCATGCTGGTCAAGAGATTGCGTAGACTACGTACGTCCCGCCAGCGCGCGCGGACTGCGCGCCGCTTGGGGTCCGACGCGTAAAACGCCCGGCTGATCTGTCAGCAGCAACCAGCAAGGACAACGCTTCACCATGACCAAATATGCCAGGGACGAGTTCGACCAGGTCCCAGAGAACAGCTCCCGGCAAGGCGTCCACCGCGACGCCCAAGCAACGTCCCGGCCCGCTTTGTGGCCGGTCCTCACCGTCGGGGCAGTGGCCTTGGTGCTTGGCTTGGTGGCGTTCTTGATCCTTCCGCGCCTTGGGTTTGTGGCACCGAGCGCAGCGCCTAGCGTTTCGACGTCGGCACCCCGCCAGAGCAGCGCGCCGCCGTCAGCGGCCCCTAGCGCATCGAGCATCGCCCCGGCTGCGTCCCCGGCGCCCAGCGCGACGCCGTCGGAAACTCCCTCCGCGACCCCAACGGCGGCTCCCGTGGACAAGTCCACCCCGGTGGCTGTCTACAACGGTGCCGGCACGGCCGGTTTGGCCTCCAAGGTGGCCGGCTTGGTCCAAGGCGGCGGCTGGACCTTGGGTACGGTGGGCAACTGGGGCGGCCTGCCACAGAAATCTTCCGTCATCTTCTATAACGCGCCGGCCCAGAAGGCTAATGCCGAAGCGTTGGGTACCCTTCTCGGGATCCAGCAAGTAGTCGAGGCCCCTGACGTCCAGCAGCCGCTCGTTGTGGTCGCAGGTCCGGGTTACCAATAAACGCCGGGTCACCAATAAACGCCGAGTCACCAGGAAAACACGGCACCATCCCGGTTAAGCCTCAATAACAAAAGCGATGCACTTCGCCAGCGCGGCACCGCGTTGCGACCACAGTGGTTACAGTGGATTAACTCCGGCCCGGAGATCCCGGCTACCGGACTTTGGCTACTGTGAAAGTGGGCATCATGGCTTTGGGAACCGTCAAATGGTTCAACGCCGAAAAGGGTTACGGCTTCATCACTGTGGATGATTCCGGCGACGACATTTTTGTACACTGGTCCGCCCTTCAAATGGACGGATTCCGGGCCCTTGAGGAGGGCCAGAGGGTTGAGTTCGAATTGGGCGAGGGGCAGAAGGGCCCCCAAGCCGAGAGTGTACGCGTCGCCTGAGCCACGGACACTGGCTGCCTACGCCGGCTGGAACCTTTTCGTTTATAGCGCAGCATGGAGCCGCTGCTTGCACTCTCCCCGGGTGAGTGCTAATTATTGAGTTAGCACTCCAACGGTTCGACTGCTAAGTGCGGCCCGGTTAATCCGGCCCAAAAGCCAGCGAACCGGCGGGGGATCAAGAAACACCTTTTGGTGGGGTGAGGTCCGGAGCGCGCGGCATACAGAGGCCGCAAGCGAAAGGCCGTCCGTCGCGGGCACTCCATCAGACAGGTACCTTCTTAACGACTGTCCCGAAAGGACTACCGCCGTTATGGCCAAGATCATTGCATTTGATGAAGAGGCACGCCGCGGCCTCGAGCGGGGTTTGAACATCCTCGCAGACGCCGTCAAGGTCACCCTCGGTCCGCGTGGACGCAACGTCGTCCTCGAAAAGAAGTGGGGCGCCCCCACGATCACCAACGATGGTGTTTCCATCGCCAAGGAGATCGAGCTGGACGATCCTTACGAGAAGATCGGTGCGGAACTGGTCAAGGAAGTTGCCAAGAAGACGGATGACGTCGCTGGCGACGGAACCACCACCGCAACGGTTCTTGCCCAGGCACTGGTCAAGGAAGGCCTGCGCAACGTAGCGGCCGGCGCTGACCCGCTGTCCCTCAAGCGCGGCATCGAGAAGGCTGTTGAAGCAGTCATCAATGAACTGCTGTCCTCGGCCAAGGAAATCGAAACCAAGGAAGAGATCGCAGCCACGGCTTCCATCTCCGCCGGCGACCCGGAAATCGGCGCACTGATCGCCGAGGCCCTGGACAAGGTGGGCAAGGAAGGCGTCATCACGGTCGAGGAATCCAACACCTTCGGCTTGGAGCTTGAGCTCACCGAGGGCATGCGCTTCGACAAGGGTTACATCTCCGCATACTTCGTCACCGACGCTGAGCGCCAGGAAACGGTCCTCGAAGACCCGTACATCCTGATCGTGAACTCCAAGATCTCCAACGTGAAGGAACTCGTTGCAGTCCTGGAGAAGGTCATGCAGTCGAACAAGCCGCTGCTGATCATCGCTGAAGACATCGAGGGCGAGGCCTTGGCCACCCTGATCGTCAACAAGATCCGTGGCACCTTCAAGTCCGTTGCCGTCAAGGCTCCGGGCTTCGGTGACCGCCGCAAGGCACAGCTCGCCGACATCGCCATCCTCACCGGTGGCCAGGTCATCTCCGAAGAAGTTGGCCTCAAGCTTGAGAACGCCGGCCTCGAACTCCTCGGCACCGCCCGCAAGGTCGTTGTCACCAAGGACGAGACCACCATCGTTGAAGGTGCTGGCGACGCCGAGCAGATCGCTGGCCGCGTGGCCCAGATCCGCGCCGAGATCGAGAACTCCGATTCCGACTACGACCGCGAGAAGCTGCAGGAGCGCCTGGCCAAGCTGGCCGGCGGCGTTGCAGTCATCAAGGCTGGCGCGGCTACCGAAGTAGAGCTGAAGGAACGCAAGCACCGCATTGAGGACGCTGTCCGCAACGCAAAGGCTGCCGTTGAAGAAGGCATCGTCGCCGGTGGTGGCGTGGCCCTCATCCAGGCCGGCGCCAAGGCATTCGCCAACCTCAACCTCGAAGGTGACGAGGCAACTGGTGCCAACATCGTCAAGGTTGCTATCGATGCTCCGCTCAAGCAGATCGCTTTCAACGCTGGCCTCGAGCCGGGCGTTGTAGCGGACAAGGTTCGCGGCCTGCCCTCCGGTCACGGCCTGAACGCTGCCACGGGCGTCTACGAAGACCTTCTGGCTGCCGGCGTCAACGACCCCGTAAAGGTCACCCGCTCGGCTCTCCAGAACGCCGCTTCCATCGCTGGTCTGTTCCTGACCACCGAGGCAGTGGTTGCTGACAAGCCCGAAAAGAACGCCCCGGCTGCCGGTGGCGACGACATGGGCGGCATGGGCGGCTTCTAAGCCCTCCCGCTCTTTGCACTAAAGAACATCACCACGGCGGTCCCCACCATTTGGTGGGGGCCGCCGTTTTGCTGTACCCAAGTACTTATGTGCGCTCTTTGAGCTGCGCGTTTTAGTGTCAGTAAGGTCTGGCAGGATTAAGTGCATGACGATTATTGCTGCCGCCGACGGGTCCGCCCTCGGTAATCCTGGGCCGGCCGGTTGGGCCTGGTACGTTGACGATTCCTGTTGGCGGGCAGGGGGATGGCCGCATGGGACCAACAACCAAGGCGAATTGATGGCTGTCCTGGACTTGTTCCGGTCCACGGCGCATGTTCCCGAGCAAGATTTGCTGATCCTGTGCGATAGCCAGTACGTCATCAACTGCATCACCAAGTGGATGCCGGGTTGGAAGCGGAAGGGATGGCGGAAGGCAGACGGCAAGGCTGTCCTGAACGTGGATCTGCTCAAGGACATCGATCAAGCCATCACCGGACGCAAGTACACCTTTGAATGGGTAAAGGGGCATGCCGGGCATGACCTCAATGAAGCGGCGGACGAGCGTGCACGCGCGGTGGCCGTTGCTTATCAGCAGGGCGTAGCTCCCCGCAGCGGGCCGGGCTTCCCGGGAGCTCCGGCGGGGGTGGGTAGCGAGCTTGGGGACCGTCCTGCCGGGCTGCAGAGCCAAGCCGCGCAGCCCCAAGAAGCACGGCCCCAAGAGGCGCAGCCCCAGGCCCTGGCCTCGTTAGCCCAGGGCACCCGACAGCAAGCCCCCGCTGGTGACCAGCAGTCCCGGACAGGACGGACATCCTGGCCGCATTCGGAGCCGACCCTTTTCGGGGAGTCCGGAATCTTTGGCCAGCCTGACCTGTTCAGCGAGCTCGACGAACAAACTTCGGTGGTGCCGCTGTCGGCCGAAGACACGGTCTTGGCGTTGGAACGCGAGATGCTCAGGCCGGAGGTGCGGGCGGACATCGGCCGGATTGGCGTTCTGCTCCACCCGGACTTTGCCGAGATCGGAAGCTCGGGGCGATTTTGGACCCGGGATGCCATGATGATGGCCCTGGAGGAAGATCCCGGTGAACCCACTGAGCTAGAGCTCCTGAGCGCAGATCGCCTGAACGAGGACACCATACTCCTGAACTATCGCAGTCTGGCACCTGCGGGTGCTGCCTTACGCAGTTCCGTGTGGATGCTGGACCGGGGCCAATGGCGGCTGAGGTTCCATCAAGGGACACGTGAACAGTAGCGGAGCACGCTAGCCGCCCGGACCAGACCAATTAAGACCTGCGAGGCCCGCCTTCAAGGGGGAAGAGAGGGGCCCCGCAGGAGTCATCTCGGCCGATGGCCGTGGGAGGAAAAGCTAGAAAGCGAAGCGCTGGGTGTTGCCCTGTTCCACCTCAAGGTAACTGGTAGCAGCTGAGGACAGCGCGGCGTCGATGGATGCGAGCGACGCTTCCACCTTGCTCTGGGTCAGGGACCACTCCACGAGGAGGGCTTGGAAATTGGTAGCGGCGGAACCCTTCCAGGTGGCTTGGAGTTCCTCCAAACCCCGCCTCATGGCTTGGACGTCGGTACTGACTCTGTCCACTGTTGCCTTGACGTTGGCGGACTTGAGCTGGAGCAGTTCGGTATCGACGGAGATGACGCTCATAGGGGATGCCTTTCGACGAAGATGTTCCGCTGGATGCGGCGGGTTGCGTGGCCACATCAATCAGCCTAGGTATCCGGCACCCTGGGCAGTACCAGCCATCACCTCTATGTGGATAACGGTCGGGGGAACAGCTACGTGGACAAAAGCTCGGCCGGCGCTTCGTGGAAGGGGAGGCTGACCACCATGGTGGCGCCGCCGCCGTCGGTCTCTTTGACCCGGACGGAGCCGCCGTGTGACCCGACGATCGCGGCAACGATTGCCAATCCGAGCCCGCTGCCACCGGTTTCCCGGGTGCGGGACGTGTCCGCCCGATAAAAGCGCTCAAAGATCTTGTTGGTTTCATCTTCCGGAATGCCGGGGCCGTGGTCCCTGATCTCGATGATCGATTCCGCGCCGTTTGGGGTGTGCTGAACTCCCACAGCAAGCTCGATGGGACTTCCCTCCGGCGTGTACCGCAGGGCATTTCCAACGAGGTTGCCTATGACCTGGCGGAGCTTTGCTTCGTCGCCCTGTACGGGGGCGGGGGTTGGTGCAGCGCCGGCAAGTCCCTGCAGCGTGATGGAGCGGTCGCCGCAGGAGGCCTTGGTGTCGACCACGGCGTCGTGGGCAAGGAGTTGCAGGTCCACAGGTTTGAGCTGCAAGGGGCGTTGCTCATCCAACCTGGCCAAGAGCAGCAGGTCCTCCACCATGGAGCCCATCCGTTTTGCTTCGCTTTCGATGCGCCCCATGGCCATGGCAACGTCTTCCTCGGTGGACAAGGCACCGTGGCGATACAGCTCGGAGAAACCACGGATGGTCACCAAAGGAGTGCGGAGCTCATGGGAGGCATCAGCGGCGAAGCGGCGCATGCGGCCCTCGGACGCCGCACGCGCAGCGAACGAGGCCTCAATGTGGGAGAGCATGGTGTTCAGTGACCTGCCCAGCCTGCCCACCTCGGTGTGCGGGTTGTCGAATTCCACGCGGCGGGACAGGTCACCCGCAGCAATGGCCGCAGCAGTTTTCTCCACCCGCGCCAGCGGCCGGAAGGACCGCGCAACCGTCCAGGTGGCGATGAAAAACGCCAGCACCAGCGTCAGCAAGCCAACGCCCACCACCACCAGGAGGGCGTGCTCCATAACCTTGTCCACAGGGGTAAGCGGAAGTCCGATGATGACAACGCCGCTCTGCCCGTTGGCGACCACTCCCACGGCAACTACACGCCAGTTGGTACCGGCCGTGCCCCTGACCTGGAAGGGGACATTGCCACGATCCTTGGCTTCGGCCGGAGTGATGTTGGAGATCGCCGGCCGGTCGTTCTGGCTTCCGCCGAACGGGTAGGGTGCAAGGTTGGGTACGTAAAGGGTCAGCGAATAATCGGTGGGCACCGCAGTGTTGGGCTCAGACAGCTTGTCGAAGGATTGCTGGTCCTGGGCCAGCGCTACCGCGGCCTTGAGCTTGTCGTCCACCTGGCCTTGCAGATAGCTCTTGACGAGGGTCAAGGTGCCAGCGCCGGTGGCTGCCAGCGCCAACAGCAGCAGACCCATGATGATCGCCACGAGCTGCGACCTCAGGGACGCCGACTTCCAGCGTTGCAGCAAGGTCAGCGCTTCTCTGCCGTCCGCAGCACGTAACCGACGCCGCGCTTGGTCTGGATGAGGGCGGCAGCGTCAGGATCGATGTCCACTTTGCGCCGCAGGTAGGAGATGTAGGACTCGACGATCGACGCGTCACCGTTGAAGTCATACTCCCACACGTGGTCGAGGATTTGCGCTTTGGACAGGACGCGGTTGGGGTTGAGCATCAGGTAGCGCAGGAGCTTGAACTCTGTCGGCGAGAGCTCGATGACCGTCCCGCCGCGGCGAACCTCGTGGGCGTCGTCGTCCAATTCAAGATCGTCAACCCGGATCACGGCGTCGTCATCTTCAAGAGGCTGCGTCCGCCGGAGGACCGCCCTGATACGTGCAACCACTTCGTCGAGGCTGAAGGGCTTGGTGACGTAGTCATCGCCGCCCACCGTGAGGCCGGTGACCTTATCCTCGGTGTCGTCCTTGGCAGTGAGGAACAGGACAGGGAAGTGCTTGCCCGCCGCGCGAAGGCGCCGGGTGACGGTGAAGCCGTCCATATCCGGCAGCATCACATCCAGTACCGCGAGGTCCGGAGCGTGGAGTTCCGCGGCAGCCAGGGCCTCGCGACCATTCGACGCAGCAACGACCTCGAAGCCTGCAAAGCGCAGCGACGTGGACAGCAGCTCGCGAATGTTGGGTTCGTCATCGACGACAAGCAGCTTTGCTTCCGGACCGTTCTTTTTCATGCATCCATGATGCTCCCAGTTTCTGGGAGTTTTCTGGATACCGCATGTGTGCTTACTGCGCGTCGTCGTTGGTGCCGCTGGTGGAGCGGACCCCACATGGATTCGCTGCCGTCACCGGCCGAGTATTAGCCCTAGGCCCAACGCCACCATCGTGACGGCGATGGTGCCGTCAAGGATTCGCCAGGACAGCGGGCGCGCGAAGAAGCCGCGCAGGAAGCGGGCTCCGAATCCCAGGGAGCAGAACCAGAGGACACTTGCGGCCATGGCACCGGCGCCGAACCACCACTGCAGGGAGGCGCCTTGTGCGCTGGCCAGTGAACCAATCAGGGCGATGTCCAAGTACACGTGCGGATTAAGCCACGTCAGCGCCAGCATCGTAGTCACGAGGGTAATCGCGCCCCGCTTGGGTTCCCCGGGCACCGGAGCCGCGTCCGCGCTGAGCGATTGCGGAGTCAGTGCACGCTTGGCCGCCATGGCACCGTAGGTCACCAGGAAGGCTGCACCAACAAAGCGAAGCACGACGACGGCGGTAGGCGCCGCCGTCACGAGGGCGCCGACGCCCAACACACCTGCGGCGATGAGGACGGCGTCGGACAGGGCGCAGACCGCAACAATCGGAATTATGTGCTCCCCGCGGATTCCCTGCCGTAGAACGAAGGCGTTCTGAGCGCCGATGGCAACGATGAGGGCCAGTCCCGTGGCAAGGCCGAGGCCGGCGGTGTGGAGAAAGTCTTGGTAGGTCACTCATTCAAGCTACTGATAGAGGGGTAAATTAGACCAGCTAAAGAAACTTCGTTAGCGTAAGATCTCCTTATGTCCAGTTTCTCCTCCGAGCAGTTGCTCACGTTCGCCACGGTCCTCTCGGAGGGCACATTGGATGCTACCGCGCGGGTACTGCACATCACGCCGTCGGCGGTTTCGCAGCGCCTGAAGGCCTTGGAGCAGTCGGCCGGCAGGGTTTTGCTGCAGAGAAGCAACCCCGCCCAGGCCACTGAAGCCGGCGAGGTGGTGTTGCGTTTGGCGAGGCAGGTGGCCCAACTCGAGGCGGACGCCGGGCGGGAATTGGGACTCAGCCTGGACGGGGCGCAGGTTGCTGTCCCCATCGTGGTGAACGCTGACTCTTTGGCGGTCTGGTTTCTGAAGGCCCTGGCCCAGGTCCCCGACGAACTCAACCTCACCTTTGATCTGCATCGCGACGACGAACAGCATTCCACCTCGCTGCTGCGTTCCGGGACGGTCATGGCAGCGGTTACGTCAACACCTGAGGCTGTTCAAGGGTGCCGCGTGGAGAGCCTCGGGGTCATGAGGTACCGGGCCGTGGCGCGACCCTCCTTTGTCAAGCGCTGGTTCTCCGAGTTTCCGCAGGGGATGGACGCCAACGTCCTCAACGCAGCACCGGCGGTCGATTTCGATCGGAAAGACACATACCAGTGGGCCTATGTGCAGGCACTCGGCAAAGCGACAGGGGGTGTGGTTCCTGAGGGCAAGGGACCGCGGCACTATGTTCCGGCAACCCAGGACTTCGCGGACGCCATCCGTTTGGGGCTTGGCTGGGGCTTGATCCCCGAGGCCCAATGCGCACCGGATATTGCCAGGGGTCGGCTGACGGAACTCTTTCCGGACCGCCCCTTTGACGTGCCGCTGTATTGGCAACGGTGGAAGACGGCATCCCCGGTCCTGGAGGCGCTCAGTGACACGGTGCGGGCGGTCTCGGGACAGTATCTGCTCCGGATCCGCTGAACGCCTGCTTCAGATGCTGAAACACGGTCCGTTGAAATTCAGAACACGCCCACGGATGCTGCTAAAAATGTCAGTGCCCGGTTCCACACTTAAAACATGGCAAACTCAGCAGCTCCAGTAAGCATCCACCAGCTCCAAGACCTCGAGGGTGTCGAGTTCCACGTGACTTACCTGGACACCGATACCGGCCGGGTCCGCCGCGAAGACTTCCAAGACCTCGCCGCGGCGGAACGCTTTGCCAGTGCCCAACTTCGCGACGCCGACTGCTGGGCTGTCGTGGACCACGTCAAGGTCACGGCCACCAGCAGGATGGTTGCCTAGCAACTGCAATGGCTGCGCAGCGGCTGCATGGTTGCCTGGCAACTGCGCACGCATCAAGTTTGGAGCCGGTGTTCCGGGTCCTCAGCGATGACGGAACACCGGCTCTCGCGGCCCAAGCCGCGCGGATGGCGGTCCGAGGCAGGTTGCTGGTCGCCCGATCAACGGGCCAGACAACAACTGCCCGCCACCAAAGCAGGAAAGAGACACTGATGACAGCAAGCAACGGATAGTTCCCGCGTACATCACAGATCCAAGCGTGGACCACCGGGCGTTACGCAGGGTGGAGTGCTCGTGGGACTATCGCAGGACTTCAGGCCCTTAAACCGTCGGCTCCCTGGCTACGGGCTACCCCCACCGCCGACGACTGGCCGCCAAGTTGCCTGGACCAAGGGCAACCCTTCAGGGCGGAAAGCTTCACTTCGAATCGTAAAGTCGCTGGAGGTTAACCGCAAGACCCCCGGGCTTGGATTGCCGCGGCTATTGCCCTTGCTCGATGCCCTTCCCAACGTCTTTGGCGTCCATGATCCGGTACGCGTAGCCTTGCTCAGCCAGGAAGCGTTGGCGTTTGGCAGCGAAGTCCTGGTCCAAGGTGTCCCGGGCCACCAGCGAGTAGAAACGCGCGGCACGGCCGTCTTTTTTGGGACGCAGCAGCCGACCCAGCCGCTGCGCTTCTTCCTGGCGTGAGCCGAAGGAACCGGAGACTTGGATGGCTACCGAAGCTTCTGGCAGATCGATGGAAAAGTTGGCCACTTTGGACACCACCAGCGTGGTGATTTCGCCCCTTCTAAAGGCGTCAAAGAGGCTCTGGCGTGCCTTGACCGTGGTTTCGCCTTTGATAAGCGGGGCACCCAAACGCTCGGCGATCTCGTCCAGTTGGTCGATGTACTGCCCGATCACCAAGAGCTGTTCGCCTTTGTGCACGTCAACGAGTTCCTCCACCAGGGCGGTCTTGGTTTGCGAGGTAGCACAGAGCCGGTATTTGTCCGCGTCGTCTGCCATGGCGTAGGCCACCCGTTCGTCCCTGGGGAGGTCCACCCGTACCTCCACACAGTCCGCGGGCGCGATATAACCTTGGGCCTCGATGTCCTTCCACGGGGCGTCATACCTCTTGGGGCCGATCAGGCTGAAAACCTCGCCTTCACGGCCATCCTCCCGCACCAGGGTTGCAGTTAGTCCCAGCCGACGGCGGGCCTGGAGGTCTGCTGTCATGCGGAAGATCGGGGCGGGCAGCAGATGGACCTCGTCATAGATGATGAGCCCCCAGTCGTGGCCGTCCACGAGTTCCAAATGCGGATAGAGGCCTCCGCGCTTGGTGGTAAGCACCTGGTACGTGGCAATGGTGACAGGCCGTACTTCTTTGACGGCACCGGAGTACTCGCCAATCTCATCCTCCGTGAGTGAGGTCCGCTTGAGCAGCTCATCCCTCCACTGCCGGGCCGAGACCGTGTTGGTCACGAGAATGAGCGTGGTGGTGGAGGATGTTGCCATCGCTGCGGCGCCCACGAGCGTCTTTCCGGCACCGCAAGGAAGTACCACGACGCCGCTTCCGCCGGCCCAGAAATTCTCGGTGGCCACCTTCTGGTAGGGGCGTAGCTGCCAGTTGCTTTCATCAAGCCTGATTAGGTGCGGCTGCCCATCGACGTACCCGGCCAGGTCTTCCGCCGGCCAGCCGAGCTTGAGCAGCAGTTGCTTCAGCTGACCACGCTGGGAGGAATGGACCACCACGGTTTCGCCATCGATTCTGGGCCCGAGCAGCGGGGCGATCTTCTTGGCCCGGATGACCTCCTCCAAGACTGGGTAATCGTCGGTGCGCATCACCAAGCCGTGCTGGGGGTCTTTCTCGAGGCGAAGCCGCCCATAGCGGGACATGGTTTCTTCGACATCGATCAACAGCGAGTGCGGCACGGGAAACCGCGAATACTTCAGCAGCGTGTCTAGCACCTGCTCGGCGTCCAATCCGGCAGCCCTCGCGTTCCAGAGACCCAGAGGAGTCAAACGGTAGCTGTGCATATGTTCAGGGGCACGCTCAAGTTCGGCGAAAGTGGCGATGGCATGCCTGGCCTCCGTGGCCAGCTCATGATCCACCTCGAGCAGGATGGTCTTGTCACTTTGAACGATCAGGGGACCGTCGGTCACGGTTGATTCCTCACTAGCACGGCTTGGGCGAAGGCAGCCGTCATGAATGCACTTCTCCTGCGGGTTCCACATCGATAATCCGATGAATTGACAGCACACGCTCTGTTTCCTTGGCGGGATCGAATACGCGCACACGTCCACCGGACACGGACACTGGAACAACGGTTTCAGTGTTTGCATTCCCCAAGCTGTCCACCACATTCATGGTGACAGCCTGCTTAAGCCGGATGGCCTTTTGGAGTGTTTCCAACCCCAGTTGCGTGGCAGTTTCACCGGTGGAGTCAGCCGGAGCCGGCTGTTGGCGCCGCAGAACCGACAACTGCGCCTCGACGTCGTCGTCAGGGGGAGCTGTGCGCGGAGCCGTATAGACGGGGCGGGCACTGCCGGGAGCCGGCGCCGTCCGCTTGAAACGCACGACGGCGGGCTCGGCCTCTTGCACGGCGGGGGAGAGTCCCAGCTCACGCAGCACGCGCGCCGTTTCGCGCGGGCTGGCCGAAGAGGTCAAAACAGTGGGCGCGATACGCACCAGGCTCAGGGCGGACGTGCGGGCTTCGCGAAGCAGGTCCATGATGGCTGTTTCGTCGTCGCTTTGAATGAAGCTGGCACTCGTGCCGATCCGCAAGCGGCCGTGCCTGGACGCCGTGTCCTGCACGAGGTACGCCAGTGGTTGCGGCACCGGGGTCGCGGAGTGTTCGCGGAGGAACGCCAACAGCGAGTCCGCATCTTGTCCGGCGTCGAGCGCCCGGCGGATGGTGGTGGGGGAGAATCGGTAGATCGACGCCGGGCCCTGGCCTTCGGCGTCGGCCATCAACAGGAGTGTCTCGCTGAGTTCGGGGGCCAGATACCCGGGCGCCACGGCCGTGAGGTCTGCCTGCAAGAGGATGTGGTTGACGGCAGCAGGCAGATGTTCGCCGAGAATATCGAGTGCGCGCTCAGGTTGGCCGGCGGCGATCGCGGAGCCCAACTGCGTGAACGCGCCCGAGCCCATCAGCCCCAGGATCTCCGCCTCTTCCAGGATCCCGCGGACCAGCGAGCTGAACCGACGGGCCATCCGGGGCTGGGCCCATTCGGCACGCTGCAGCACGGCGCGGGCATCCAGGACAGGCGCCTTGCCGTCCGGCGCGGCTGCTTCGGCCGTGAGTTCGTTGAGGATTTCCAAGATCCTCCGCCGGACCACCGGGGCGTCGGGACGCTGGGCCTCTGCGGACAGCACGTTAATGGTGGCCGAAGCCCCTCCCGGGTGGGAGGCAGACGTGGGACCAGCGAGCCGTTGACCCACCAAGGAGGGTGCGCGCTCACTGGCCAACCACGCGTTGACAAGCCATAGCCACTGCTCCTGCCGGGGCAAGCCGAGCCACTCTAGGGACGGTGGCTGTACCCACGACGAACTGTCCACATCCAGGCGCACGAGTCCGGCCAAAGCGCACAGCTCAAGCAGCACGGCGGTCTGGTGTTCGCCGCAACGGATCGATTCAGCCAAACGGCGTAGCTCACGGACGCCCACCCCACCGCTGCGAAGCGTAGCCAAGGGTTGCTCACGGACCGCGAAGAGCAACTCCCCGGCCAAGCGCAGAGTCTCGGCGATGGCGCCCATGGCAGCGTTGCGGCGCAGGGAGGCGCTGGTGCTGCCGAGCTCCGGCACTGGCGGAGAGAGCGTGAAGTCCTCCACGATGTAGCCGCCGCGAAGAGCCAGCCCCACGCTGTGGGGCAACTCCACATGGCCAGCGTCCAGGGGGACCAAGAGACTGCGCGCCAGTAACCAATCGATGGGTCCGACGTCGGAATTTTCGTGGGTCACGGAAGCCCGGCGTTGCGCTTGGGGCACAGCGCCCATGGCCCAGTCGCCGAACTTTTCCAATAACGCCAGAGTACGTTCGGGTGCGGTGGCCAGAATGGCGTGCACCTTCTCCGGCGTTGCCGTCCAGCGTTGCAGGGCAAGCGCCGCGTCCATGGGGGTGCTTGCCGCTTGTATGTCTTCACCGCTGTGGTGGAGTTCGGCCACGAGCTGGACCACGCGCTGGGCGTAAGCGGGCTGGAGCCGGACCAGTTCCGTATAACTACGACCCAACCCCGCGGGGTAGATGCCGATCACGTCCTTAAGGCTTCCGACGGGAAGGTAGAAGCGTTGCCGCGCCGTCGCGGCCGGCGAGCCCGCGGGTGGATCAGCACGGTGAACCAAGGCCAGCTCCTGCAGCTTGGCGAGGATGCGGTCCAGGGCCGTCAACGTGGACCCGGCGATGACTTTCTTCAGTCCGGCAGCGGACACGCTGTGGCCGGTATCGGTATTGGTGCAAAGGTGCAGTGTTTCCAGGACCTGCATTTCCGGTTTATTCAGCCGTTCCAAGGCCCGTTGCACACTGACACGTGCGCTGGCCCGCGCTGCCAGCGCGGCGAAATCCGGTGCCATGGGGGAGATCAAGTCCGGTCGCGCAGCAAACAACGCCCGCAGCGAGTCATCGCTGCGCGCTTCCAGTTCCTTGCTGAGCGCGCGAATAAGGGACATCAATCCAACGTTACCGCCACTGGAGCGCCGCTGGTTGTTCGCGGACTTTCTTGGGGGTTGTTATCGCCGGTATTGCAGGTTCATGCCGCTCTACTGGCGGCGGCGTTCCCGGATGGCACCCACCATCACCAGGGCAGCGAGCACGAAGGCCAGCGGCAGTCCGTACAGCGCCGTTGACGTGACCCACGCCGGTGCCACACCGCCGTCGAACGCCACAGCCATGACAACCCCGACGGTGGCGAGGGACACCGCTGCTACCAGCGCGGCCAAAACCATGAGGGGGCGGCGAGGGCCCGGAGAAGTCATATCCCAACGCTAGCAGCAGCATTCGCACGCGGGCCTTAGCACGAGGAGGCAGCCCTCCACAGCCGCCGCGGGCGTGCAAAGCGGGAATAGCGTGTCCGGCAGGATAACCTTGGAGGAACAGACCAACACGGACCGGGCTGCCACCCTCGATCCCGCAGAATCCTGCGGATGCGGTGTAGGCCCGGCGTGTCTCCCAGAGCAAGAACGAAGAAGGTTGATTACGTGCCTACCGGCAAGGTCAAATGGTATGACAAAGAAAAGGGCTTCGGGTTCCTCGCGGCCGAAGACGGGCAGGAAGTATTCCTTCCCAAAACATCGCTGCCTGCCGGCGTCACCGAACTGAAGGCTGGAACGCGGGTCGAATTCGGCGTCGCAGATGGCCGTCGGGGTGCCCAAGCATTGGGACTGCGCGTCCTTGAAAAGACGCCGTCCGTTGCCAAGGCCAAGCGGATGGGAGCCAAGGACCTCGCGCCCTTGGTGCAGGATCTGGTGACGGTTCTTGATAACTTGTCCGGCACGCTTTCTGCGGGGAAGTACCCGGAGGGCAATAAAGCCAAGGCCATCGGTATGGCGCTCCGCAAGGTCGCCGACGAGCTGGAAGCCTAGGACCCCGCATGACACCCGAATCCGCACAGGATGTGAAGGCCGGAAGGCGCACGGGCTTGCCCTCATGGCGCACGGGAAAGCCGGACGCATTCCTCGCAGCGGCCGTGGATACCGCCCGCCAGGCCGTGGAAACCATAGCCAAGCCGGGTGAAATTGGCGCGCACATCGGCGCCAAGTCAGAAGGTGACCGGGTGGTAACCCATTTGTTCGAGTCCAAGCTTGCCGGTTACGGCGGCTGGCAATGGTACGCGGTGGTCACCCGCAATTCGCGGTCCAAGGTGGTGACCGTCAACGAACTCGGACTTCTTCCGTCTGAGGACTCCATCCTGGCGCCCGAATGGGTTCCGTGGGCCAAGCGTGTTCGGCCGGAAGATGAGAGGCCCTTGGTGGAAGAAAGCGTGGAAGAGGTCTCCGAGGAGTCCGTCCAAGCGGACGAGGACGACGCTTCGGCGCCCGATGACGACGCCTCGGATGACGACGAGGCCTCCGACACTGCCGAGGAGTCCGGTGCTGCCTCGGACGAGTCCGACAGCTCCGATAACAACGGAGCCGGCTAGGTCTTCACGACGACGACGGACCTCGCCCGGGCGTTAGAGGCAATCGGCGCCGTCCGGACCTACCCGAACGACGCCGACCCATGCCTGCGCGGCAGCCGTGCCTGAGGCTACTTCTTCAGCTCTCCCACCACGTAGTCGATGCTGGCCAGGAGCGCGGTGACATCATCCGGCTCGATGGCCACGAAGGTGGCGATCCGGAGCTGGTTCCGGCCAAGCTTGCGGTACGGTTCGGTGTCTACCACACCATTGGCGCGCAGCACCTTGGCGATGGCGGCAGCGTCAATGGAATCGTCAAAGTCGATGGTGGCGATCACGTTGGAGCGGTCCTCGGCGTTGGCCACAAACGGCGTGGCATATTCGGACGCCTCTGCCCACGAGTAAATGCGGCCGGCTGAATCAGCCGTGCGTTTGCTGGCGAAGTCCAGGCCGCCGTTGCTGTTCAACCACTTCACCTGTGCATCCAGCGTTACCAAGGTGGACAGGGACGGGGTGTTGTATGTCTGGTTCAGCTTGGAGTTGTCGATGGCGGTCTGCAGATCCAGGAAGTCCGGAATCCAGCGGCCGCTCGCCTTGACGCGGGCCGCGCGTTCCAAAGCGGCGGGGGAGAACAGGCCCAGCCAGAGGCCGCCGTCGGACGCGAAGTTCTTTTGGGGCGCGAAGTAGTAGACATCCGACTCGGCAACGTCAACGTCCAAGCCGCCGGCCGCTGACGTTGCATCGACCAGGACCAGCGCCCCGTCGTCGGCACCTTCAACGCGCTTGACAGGAGCGGCGACGCCGGTGGACGTCTCATTCTGCGGCCATGCGTAAACATCCACGCCTGCCTCGGCTGCGGCGACGGGACGGGTGCCAGGCTCCGATTTGATAATGGATGACGCGTCCAGGAAAGGTGCCTTGTCAGTGGCCGCGGCGAACTTGGATCCGAACTCGCCGAAGGAAAGGTGCTGGGCTTTCCTCTCCACCAAGCCGAAGGCTGCGATGTCCCAGAACGCCGTCGAACCGCCTACTCCCAAGACGACCTCGTAGCCCTCCGGGGCACGGAAGAACTCGCTGAGGCCTTCGCGGACCGAGCCCACCAGGTTCTTGACAGGGGCCTGGCGGTGCGAGGTGCCCAGAATGGTGGTGGCTGCGGCAGACAATGCCTCGACCTGTTCCGGACGGACCTTGGAGGGTCCTGCGCCGAACCGTCCGTCCTTGGGCAGCAGGTTGGCGGGAATGGTGATGCTGGTGTCGCTCACGTTGGCTCCATGGGGTATCGGTTAGAGGGGGGTCGTGGCAGGTGGCATCTACTGCCCCTTCGACTCCCCAATTCTGCCCGAACACCCTCCTTGGCAGGAACCTGGAGTTGTCATAGTCCGCCACGTGGAACGCACGCAGAGCATATGCAACCGTTCCCCGTTGACGGAATTATCAAGAGTAATTCCTAATAAGCTAGGCTGGTCTTGCGTTAAGGGCGGGCGAATCAAGCCCCGCCCACCGAGTTGGGCGCGGTACGGTGGAGCTACGCAAGAGACTGCGTTCGAGGAGAGCTGAGCGGGATGACGGATCTGATCGATACCACTGAGATGTATCTTCGGACCATTTTGGAGCTTGAAGAAGAGAACATTGTTGCCCTTCGCGCACGCATTGCCGAGCGTCTCCGACACTCCGGCCCCACCGTGTCACAGACCATCGGACGAATGGAAAGGGACGGCCTGGTCATAGTTTCCAATGACCGCCACCTGGAACTGACCCAAGCGGGCCGTAAGCGGGCCACCGAAGTTATGCGTAAGCATCGGCTGGCCGAGCGGCTCTTGGCAGATGTGATCGGATTGGATTGGGCCTACGTCCATGACGAAGCCTGCCGTTGGGAACACGTTATGAGCGAACGCGTCGAACGCAGGCTTTACGAGCTTCTCGAGCACCCCACCGAATCTCCCTACGGCAATCCGATCCCAGGGCTCGAAGCAATCGGTGGTTTGGCCGCCGTCCCTGCGGACCGCCCGGATGTCAACCTTCTGCAGGCCATGGACGGTTACGGCTCCGATTCGCGGGTGCTCATCAGCCGCCTCGCCGAACCTATCCAAGTGGAGCCGGAGCTGTTGACCCAGTTGGATGAAGGTGGAATCCGGCCAGGAGCATTAGTGTCACTGGAGCGAGTGGGCGAGTACATCTCCGTTCGGGTCCCCGGCATTGAAGGCGCCTTGGAACTTCCTCCCGAGGTCGCCGGCCACGTCTTTGTTTCCCTCGGCTAATACGCCGGGCAACATTAAGCGCCGCTGCAATTCTCCTGCTGTGGCAGGACTTGCCATCACTATTTCCCTGTTGATAACGAATTTATTACTGGGGGACTTAATCCCCTATAGTTGATTATTGGCGCCGATACCAAAGCGTTACCTGATCCGGAGCCGAACTCTGCCAGCGGATCAGGTGTTCCACCCCTTACTGGCAGAGGCGGGGGAACCACTAGCGGCTGTCTAAAGAAGCAGCCTTGGGGTGAAGTCCGCAGCAGAAGTGCCCACTGATACAGGTCCTCTTGGGGATACCTGTGTGCCGTGAGCGCTGAGCGCGGGCCGGGTCTTTGAACTCTCTGACTCGAATCCGACAGCTAACTTCGCAGGCTTTTCAGAGAGGAATAGAGTTTGACATCGCAGAACGTCAGGGGCCGCCGTCGCGCATCCGGCCCTGCTGCTGAGGTGGGGCCTGCCCGCGTTGCTACGGAAATCCGGCCCCGCGAGGCCAGCCGCCAGCGGCGACGGAAAGGTCCGCTGCGTCAAGTGGCCGACTTCGCCGCAGCCAGCGGAGTAGGTCAGAAAGCCGGCATCGCCCTTGCTGCTACCGGCTTGGCGCTGACAGTCGGCCTGCCAGGCACCAGCCCGATGATGGCTACCTCGGACTCTGGCCAAACCGAGTCTGCGCTGTCTGTAGCCGGTACCCAGCCGGAGGTATCCGCAGCGGCATCGGCCAAAATCGACTTCAGCCGTGCTGCCGTTTCCACGGCAGCGGATCCCGATGGCAAGCTGAAGCAGCTACTGAGCGCCCAGTCTGTGGCCAGCATCCAGCGTTCATCGTCCCAAGGCACTTTGGGTGCCCCCTTGGACACGCTTGTCACCGCATCGCCGTTCGGTTACCGCGTCAGTCCGCTGACGGGCGGCACCGGTGACTTCCACCGCGGCCAAGACTTCGTGGCGCAGTGCGGCACCGCGGTCCATGCTGCCGCGGCCGGCAAAGTAACTTTCGCAGGATGGCACGAGTACGGTGGCGGCAACCGTGTGGTCATAGATCACGGAAACGGCTTGGAAACTACCTACAACCACCTGTCGTCCTTCAACGTCAAGGTGGGCCAGACGGTCAGCCGCGGCGACGTCGTGGCCCTCAGCGGCACCACGGGAGCCTCCACAGGCTGCCACCTCCACTTTGAAGTCCAGGTCAATGGCGAAGTCGTTGACCCCATGGGCTGGCTCTGACCAACGTGATGGCCATCTCTCGATTCCATGAGGCCGCTCGTGACCTGAATGTGACATTCGCGTTCAACTGTTGTACCGTACATAACGCATCGGCTTTTTAGGGGGCCGGTGCACTTGAGTGGATTGCCTAGCTCTGCCACCGCTCGAGTTCCGTTCGCAAAATCGTCTGGCAGGGGCGGGGGAACCACTTCTGGTCTTCGCAAGAAGGCCTTGGGGTTAAGTCGCAAAGCTTCTCTGAAGCAGCGCGGCCGGATGACTCCCATCCGAATCCGACAGCTCACCTCGCAGGCATTGGGAGAGGCTACCTACGTGTCATCACGCACTACCCCTGCGCGCCACCGCGCCCAAGCGGTTCGTAAGAACCCCTTGAACACTCTTTCTACGGCTGTTTCTTCCAACGCAGGTACAGTAGGCCGCCAGGCCGTCGTGTTGGCAGCAGCCTCCGGTCTCATTCTCAGCGTTGGTTTGCCCGCGCAGGCTGCCGACACCGGCGTTTCCGCTTCGGAAGCCTCCGGTACCCAGCAGATGGTAGCCACAGCAGTGGTAACCGCGGAGCCCACCGCCACCGTTGCCTTCGAGAGCCCCGTTGTGGCCACGCAGGAGGCTCCGAAGGTTGTCCAGGCAGTTGCCGAGACTCCCGATGCCTCAACCCAGGCCGCTACAGGCGCCACGAACAACGCAGGCACGTCGGAAACTGTTACCGCACAGTCGGCCGTAGCCAAGGATGGCGTTTCCAGCGCCGCAGCTTCGGGCCTGGCAGCAATCGCCTACACCGGCATCGGCCACCCCTACGTTTGGGGCGGCACCACGCCCAACGGTTGGGACTGCTCCGGCTTCACTCAGTGGGTCTACGCCCAGGCCGGCATCAGCATCCCACGCACGAACGCCTGGACTGTCATGAAGCCCACCAACACTCCTGCTCCTGGCGATCTCGTCATGCAGAATGGCGGAGCCCACGTTGGCATCTACGTTGGCAACGGCATGATGATCAGCGCCTTGAACCCGAGCCAGGGCACGTTGCTGCATGCAGCAGCTGCCACGGGTACATCCTCCTTCTTCACTCTCCGCTAGAAAAACACCCAGTTCACGACTGAGCAGCATTCCCCCAAGTGCTGGTCGGTCACTACCCGCGCGTAACCCCATAGCGCGGATACGAAAGAGAAAAACATCATGATCAGTGCAAACAAGGTTGCACGGCACCGCGCGGAAGCTCCCAAGACGAGCTCGCTTGCCGTCATCGCAAAAGCAGTCAGTGAGAACGCAGGTGGCGTCGGCCGCCAAGCCGCAGTAATTGCCGCCGCTTCAGGCCTTGTCCTGACCAGCGGTGTAGCTGCCAACGCGGCTGATACGAACGTTCAGCGTGAGTCGACCTCCACGTCCACCCTCGACGTCCAGCCGGTAGCACAGGCAACGATCGCAGCTGATTCCACTGTTGCCATCTCTTACGAGAGCCCCGTGATCACCACGGTAGAAGCTCCGGCCCCCGTGGTTGAGCAGGCTCCTGCCAAGGCGGAAGCTGCGCCGACGGCAGCTGCTCAGGCCAGTGCCCCCGCGACCACTGCCACCACCGGCGGTAACGCAACCCTGGCTGTGAACTCCACCTCCAGCGCTACCAAGGCTCCGGTTGCCTCCAGCGGCCTCGGTGCTGCAATTGCTGCAGCCGCCTACGCGCAGTTGGGCGTGAACCAGGACTGCACCATGCTGGTCACCAACTCGCTGGCTGCCGTGGGCATCCACTTCCACGACTGGCCTGCTGGTTACCTCTCCCTCGGCCGCACGGTCAGTGCAGCAGAAGCACAGCCCGGTGACCTCGCCTACTACGCCAACGGCGGTTTGGCCGGCGAGGCCCACATTGCCGTGTACGTAGGCAACGGCATGGCGGTCCACGGTGGCTGGGACGGCTACACCACCAAGCTGTTCAGCGTAAACGTAGGCTCCGGCCCGGTCTTCATCCGCGTCAACGGCTAAGTTCACCTCTTCCGAACACCCTGCTGGCTCCATGCCGGCAGGGTGTTCTGCTTTAACCGATGTGTTCTTCTTTAACCTGCAGAGGATGCTCTGGAACGCCGCACATGGGGCGCCTAATTCTGAACACCGCACAAATTTTTGCCGACATCGCACGTGAAACGACAGATAAATTCGTTGATATGGCATAGAAGTGCTTACCCTTATGGTGTCGATCCACAGCCCGTACATGCAGAGGGCAGCCGGCCCTCGTGCCCCTGACGGGTGCGGCCGTGAAGAGGTACGTGCATGCGCACACTCGTTCTGAATGCTGGATATGAACCGCTGGCGGTAGTAACGTTCCGCCGGGCGCTGGTCCTTGTGCTCACTGGGAAAGCAAGCGTGGTGGCCGAAGGCGACGATCCCGTCGTCGGGCCGCAAGAGATTCTCGGAAGACCTTCCGTGATCCTCCTCAACCGCTACATCCGTCCCAAGTACAACCGGGTCACCGCCGTGAGCCGGCGCGGTGTTCTTCGCCGCGACGGACACCGCTGCGCCTATTGCGGCAAAACAGCACACACTATTGACCACGTCCACCCCAAATCCAGGGGCGGCGCGGATTCTTGGGAAAATTTGGTTGCGGCGTGCCTGAAGTGCAATAACGCCAAGAGCGATCATACGTTGGCGGAAATGGGCTGGAAACTCCGCTTCAAACCCGGCGTGCCCCAAGGAACAATGTGGCAGATCAAGGAACTTGAGAAACCTGCCCCGGACTGGGATCCCTTCCTGTTGCCTGAATCCGCTGCCTGACGTACGCGATTGCGGCTTAGGGTGAGTCCCGCCCATGACCGGTAGTGTGGGCGGATGGAATTCGATGCCGTAATTCTCGCTGGCGGCAAGGCCACGCGGCTGGGTGGTGCGCCGAAGAACGAACTACGGTACGACGGCGACACCCTCCTGACCCATGCCCTGCGCGCTGCCGAAGGTGCTGGGGAAGTGGTGGTTGTGGGACCGGGCAGCATGGAGGTCCCTGAGGGGATCCTCAGGGCGCGGGAAGAACCCGTTTTTGCCGGGCCGGCCGCCGCCATCGCGGCCGGGTTGGATCGTCTTGGCGCTAACGGTGCTTCCGCGCCTTGGACGTTGGTACTGGCATGCGACATGCCACACGCTGTTCGTGGCGTGGCCCCTTTGGTGCAGCGGCTCCAATCCGAGCCGGGCATGGATGGCGCCATGGCGGTGGCCGCCGATGGCCGGAAGCAGCCGCTCCTCGGGATGTACAGCAAGGCCGCCCTGCAACGGGAAGTTGAAGCGGCACGCGATTCGGGTAGGTTGACCAACTCCTCTGTTTTCGGGCTCCTTGCTAGGCTGAACCTGCTGACTGTTGCCGTCCCTGCCGGTTCCACCGATGACGTAGACACTTGGGCGGACGCAGCGGCTTTGGGCATTGAGGATCTTGGGCATTGACGATGAGTTGGAGGCGGACATGAAGAGCCAGGAAGAGACGCTCGAGGAATGGTGCCGCGTACTGTTGCAGGCCTTTGAGCTAGAGGGTGTGGAAGTAGACGTCAATGGGGTCCTCTCCGTAGCAGGGGTAGCCGCGCATTCGGTGGTGCGGCCGGCGGCACCCCTGACCACGTTCATCGCCGGTTACGCAGCGGGCATGGCCCGGGGCATTGGCCAGGCAAACGACGCCGACTCCATGGCTGCTGCCTTGGATGTGGCCCGGAAAGCTGCCATGGACTACACGGAGCCGGGGACCGAAGCGGAATGACGGAGGCCCCCCACCCGGGCCACCACGCGGCACATACGTGGGCTGAGGCCCGGCAGCGTGCCTTTGAGGTCGCCACCCCGATCCCGCCGAGCCCGGTTCCGCTCCGGCGAGCCCTCGGGCGCGTCCTGGCCAACGACGTCCTGGCAGTCCAGGACATGCCCCACTATGCATCGTCAGCCATGGATGGCTGGGCAGTGAACGGCAGCGGGCCGTGGATCTTGAGCGAGCGGGGCCACAGGCTGGCGCCGCACCAAGCCAGCCCCATCGTCACCGGAGGACTCATCCCGCCCGGTGCCAAGGCGGTTCTCCGCAGCGAAAGCGGCGTCATTACCACCGATGATGACGGGCTGCCCGTCCTTGTCTTGGGCGGGGCCGCAAAACCGGGTGAGCCCCGCAATGGGCAGCACATCCGCAAGGCCGGGGAGGAAGCCGCTGCAGGGGAAGTGTTGATCAAAGCCGGGACTGTGATAAATCCAGCCCATATAGCGTTTGCCGCCCTTGCCGGGCTGGACGAACTCAACGTGCGCGGCAAGCCCTTGGTCAGATTCCTGCTGACGGGATCGGAAGTGGTGACCTCGGGCGTCCCACTGCCGGGGCAGGTCCGGGACACCTTCGGACCCCAACTGGGAGCCGTCGTCGAAATGTTGGGCGGTATCGCGGGCGAACAGACAAGGGTGGGAGACGATTACGGCCAGTGGCTTGCTGCGCTTCAGGAGCCCGAGCCAAACTTGGCCGGAGCAGAGATCATCCCCACAGAACTCATCCCCACAGAAGCAGCCGTTGAAACGGAAGTTCCTGCCGACGTCGTTATCACCACGGGCGGGACGGGCGGCTCGGCGACGGACCATCTCCGGCGAGCCGTGTCCGAGCTGGGCGGCCGGTTGTTGATCGACGGCATCGCCATGCGGCCCGGCCATCCCGCGGTGCTTGCAGAGCTCCCGGACGGACGGTTCATACTCGGCCTGCCGGGCAACCCGCTGGCTGCCATGATGGCGCTTCTTACCATCGGCGGTCCGCTGCTGGCAGCCTTGGGCCATGGTCGCATGGACACCGCGCAAGACGTTCCCTGCGGCACGATGATCGACCCCGATCCGGGACGGACCCGTCTCATGCCGTTCAAGCTGCTGTACGGGTTGGCATCTCCTGCGGGTCATTCAGCCGCCGGAATGATGCGTGGTCTGGCGGGCGCCGACGGCGTCATGGTGGTCCCGCCGCACGGCGTGCAGCTAGGAGATATGGTCCCGGCTTTCGCATTGCCCTGGGGTAAACCGCTTCCTTCGCCCAAGCCTGCCGAGGAGAAACCCCGCAAGCCGCCGGTGCGGGCAAGGGGCAAGGCGCCGGCAGGGCCTGTGGACTGGAGCGCTTTGGACGCTTAGGGCGTTTGTTGGACTGAGGTGGCCAGCGGTGGTGCGGCTTGCCATGATGGACTCATGAACAGGGAAGAACGGAGCGTGACATGGGACGCGTGACCCAGCGCCGCAAGGTGCACAAATTTGTCCTGGACGGCTCCCCGCAGGCCCTGGAACACCCCGTCCGTTACAAGGAGGACGTCCTTGCGGTGGAAGAACCCCTGGAGATCCGTCTTGGGGACATGTCCTTCTCCGTGACTATGCGGACGCCGGGGGACGATTTCGACCTCGTGGCCGGATTCCTCGTTTCCGAGGGCATCATCTGGGAACCTTCGCAGTTGATCTCGGAGCGTTTCTGCGCAGGAGAAGACGAGAACGGGGTGCAGACGTTCAACGTGGTGGACGCGCAACTGAGGCCTGACGTGGCGTTGCCGGCCATCGGACGGAATGTATACACCTCCAGTTCGTGCGGGATTTGCGGCACGGATTCGATCGAGGCGGTCCGGAAGTCCTCGCACCACAGCCCTGCCGACGATGAGCTGGTGGTTCCGGTGCGTACGCTCGCCTCGCTCCCGGACAGGCTCCGGGAGGCTCAGGCTGTCTTCGCGAAGACCGGCGGGGTCCACGCCGCCGGCCTTTTCAAGATCCACGACGACGGCGGGGCGGAACTTCTGTGCCTCCGGGAGGATGTGGGGCGGCATAACGCGGTGGACAAGGTTGTAGGCTGGGCGCTCCGTGCGGGCCTGTTGCCATTGCGGGGGATGGTACTTCAGGTATCCGGCCGGGCCTCATTCGAACTCGTGCAGAAGGCGGCCATGGCCGGTGTCCCGGTACTGGCCGCCGTTAGCGCGCCGTCGAGCCTTGCCGTGGAGCTTGCCGAAGAGTCCGGAATCACCGTGGCCGGATTCAGTCGGGGAGCAAGCCTGAACGTCTACACCGGCCGGGAAAGGATTTTGGCTGAAGGTCCGAAATGACGCGGGCCGGGTAAGCCAACCGGGGGCCCAGCTCGTTTGGCTTTGCTTGGTTATGGGGCCGTAACCACGTAGATTTTATCCATCGATTGGAACCGCGGACGGGTTGGAAACGCCGCCTGCGTCAACTCGCGGGGACATGCTGCCAGCCTCGACCGAAAGCTGATGCCCAAAGGGGAATTCATTGCACGATGACCGCCGGATCACTGAACAGCGCCTGGACAGGTTTGTCAGGGATCGCCTTCTTCCGGCCATCTACGGCAGGTCCGTGCCACTGCGACTCAGTAGCTGGGAGGCGCCCGATGAACCGGTTCCGGCCGCGGAGGCTATCAGGCAGGTGTTCAGTCCGCAGGAGCACGGAGCGCTGTGGGGCAGGGCGTGGAGTACCAAATGGTTGCGCTTGCAGGGCGAAGTTCCTCAGGGATGGGGCAGCAGCGACGCCACGGCCGTGGAGATCGTGGTGGATCTGGGCTTCACCAGCGACGTACCCGGTTTCCAATGCGAAGGCACGGCCTGGTCCGCTGACGGCAGCATCATCAAGGCCATCTCGCCCCGCAATTACCATGTTCCGTTGAAACTGCTGGGCGGCGGAATGTCCGTGGACTTCTACGTGGAGGCCGCGGCAAATCCCGATGTCGCACAGGGGTGGTCGTTCGCTCCCACACCACTGGGCAGCAAGGCAACCTCCGGCCAGGAGCCCCAATACCGGTTGGGCCGGATCGCCATCGCGGAACTGAATGAGACAGTCTGGGAACTGAACCAGGACGTCTGGACGCTGAACGGTTTGATGCACGAGCTTCCCGTTGAGCTACCGCGCCGACACGAGATCTTGCGGGCGCTTGAACACATGCTTGATGTCATGGACCCGGACGACGTCGCGGGGACGGCTGCGGCGGGGCGGGAAGCATTAGCCGAGGTTCTCAGCCGACCGGCTTACGCTTCGGCCCACCAACTTCTGGCCACCGGACACGCGCACATCGATTCGGCGTGGCTGTGGCCTGTCCGTGAAACCATCCGCAAGTGCGCCCGTACGTTCTCTAACGTGGTGGCATTGATGGAGGAGAACCCGGATTTTGTATTTTCCTGTTCCTCCGCCCAGCAGTTGGCCTGGATCAAGGAATATTTCCCGGAGCTCTTTGTCCGTATCCGGGAAAAGGTGAAATCCGGGCAGTTCGTCCCTGTGGGCGGAATGTGGGTGGAGTCGGATACCAACATGCCTGGCGGGGAAGCCATGGCCCGCCAGTTCATCGAGGGCAAGAGCTTCTTCCTGAAGGAGTTCGACGTCGAATGCCAGGAAGCCTGGCTGCCCGATTCCTTCGGATATTCAGGGGCCCTCCCGCAAATCGTCAAAGAGGCCGGTTCGCGTTGGTTCCTCACCCAGAAGATCTCTTGGAACAAGGTCAACCGCATGCCGCACCACACCTTTCTGTGGGAAGGCATCGACGGTACCCGGCTCTTCACGCACTTCCCGCCGATCGATACCTACAACGCTGAGTTGCACGGGCGGGAACTGGCCCACGCGGAGCGGAAATATCGTGAGCATGGCCGCGGCACCATGTCCCTGGTTCCGTTCGGTTATGGCGACGGCGGCGGCGGGCCCACCCGGGAGATGGTGGCCGCCGCGCATCGCACGGAAGACCTGGAAGGCTCGCCCAAGGTTCGGATGGGGACAGCAAAGGACTTCTTCATCGCTGCCGAGGCCGAATACGCCAACCCACCGGTGTGGGTGGGGGAGATGTACCTCGAGATGCACCGTGGAACCTACACGAGCCAGGCCAAGACCAAACGTGGTAACCGCCGCAGTGAGCACCTGCTGCGGGAGGCGGAGCTGTGGTGCTCTACCGCCGCAGTCCGCCTCGGTGCCGCCTACGCGTATCCCAGGGAAGAACTCAAGCGGCTGTGGCGGCTGGTATTGCTTCAGCAATTCCATGACATCCTGCCAGGTAGTTCCATCGCTTGGGTGCACCAGGATGCTGAACGGAACTACGATGCCATTGCCCGCGACCTCGAAGCCATCATTATCGAGGCAGCACAAGCCTTAGTGGGGCACGGCGAGAGGGAATTCCTTCTTAATGCCACGCCCCATCAGCGTGACGGCGTAGCGGCGCTGGGTGCCGCCGAAACCCGCGCCCCCGACTTAACCGTTCAGGTGACCGAAGCGGACAGCATCATCCTGGACAACGGAATTATCCGCGCGGTGGTAGACGCCAACGGCCTGCTCACCTCCTTGGTGGACCACGCCAGCGGCCGCAACGCGATCGCCCCCGGCCAGGCCGGCAACCTCCTGGAGCTGTTCCGGGACACACCCAACGAATGGGACGCCTGGGACATTGAAGAGTTCTACCGCCGCAACGTCACACCGCTCACGCACGCGGACGCCGTCGTCGTCGAACGGACGGAGGGCGGGGTGGTCGTTGTGGTCAGGCGCCACGTGGGCACGTCGGCTATCACGCAGCGCATAACCCTCGACGCCGGTTCCCCGTCGCTGGGGATTGCTACCACCGTGGACTGGCAAGAACGCGAAAAACTGCTGAAGATCGCCTTCCCGCTGGACGTCAGGGCGGACCGTTCAGCGTCCGAAACGCAGTTCGGGCACGTGTTCCGGCCGACGCATACCAACACCTCCTGGGACGCGGCAAAGTTCGAGATCTGCGCGCACCGTTGGATCCATGTGGCCGAACCGGGTTACGGCGTGGCCGTCAGTAACTCATCCAGCTACGGACACGACGTCACCAGGGCCGTCCGCCCGGATGGTGGAACCACGACGACGGTGCGCACCTCGCTGCTGCGTTCTGCCACCTTCCCGGACCCGGACGCGGACCGCGGCGAGCATACTCTTGAACTGACCATCCGGCCAGGAGCCAGCATCGCGGATGCAGTGGAGGAAGGCTACCGGACCAACCTCAAGCCCAGGTTCGTCACGGGTGGCCGGCCGGTAGAGCCTCTGGTGTCGGTGTCCAACCCGGGGATAGTGGTCGAAGCCGTGAAGCTCGCCGAGGACGGATCGGGCGATGTCATTGTCCGCTTGTACGAATCCTTGGGACAGCGTTCCACGGGCACGGTCAGGCCCGGATTCGCTGCGACAGCGGTGACGGCGACGGATTTGTTGGAACGGACCGCCTCGCCAGACGGAATGCCAGCAGACGGAATGACAACCGGCGGAGTGGCAGCGGTTGAAGCGGCAGAGGATTCTGCCGTCCACTTGGTGCTGCGTCCGTTCCAGCTGGTGACTTTGCGCTTCAGCCGCTAGCTGTCCATCTCAGACGTCGTGCTGGAGCCGTTTGACGAAGAGCTTGGTTCGTTCCTGCCGGGGTGCGCGCAGCACCTCGGCTGCCGGACCGCGCTCCACCACAACGCCGCCGTCCATGAAGATAACCTCATCGGCGACATTCCGGGCGAACGCGAGCTCGTGGGTCACGATCACCATGGTCCATCCCTCTTCGGCGAGTTCCTTGATGACACCCAGGACGTCGCCTACGAGTTCGGGATCCAAAGCCGACGTCGGCTCGTCGAACAGAAGCAGCTGCGGCTTCAAGGCGAGAGCCCGCACAATGCCCACCCGCTGTTGCTGCCCGCCTGAGAGTTCAAAGGGATAAGCGTCACGCTTATCGGCGAGCCCCACGCGCTCCAACAGCCGTTCTGCCTCGGCGATGGCCTCGGATCGTGGCCGCTTCTGGACCTGGACCGGACCCTCGATGATGTTCTTCAGCACGGTCATGTGCGGGAACAAGTTGTAGTGCTGGAACACCATGGCGCTGCGGTCGCGAAGCTCCGCGACGTCCTTCTTGCCTACCTTCGCAGCGAAATCGATGGATAGTCCCGCGGAAGAATCGCCATCGACGCCGGTTCCTCCGAAGGTGACCGTTCCGCCGTCGGGAGTTTCCAAGCCGTTCAGGCACCGCAGCACCGTTGTCTTACCCGAACCCGACGGTCCGATGAGGGCCACGACCTGCCCCCGGTGGATATCGATGTCGATATCCTTCAGCACCGTGTTGCTGCCAAAAGCCTTGGCCAGGTTCCTGGCCTTCAACACGGAAGGGGAGGAGGAATGGTTAGTGGGCGACATAGCGGTCCAATCTCCTCTCCACGGCGGACTGCGCCGTGGACAGGACCAAGCAGATGACCCAGTAGACCAAGGCAGCCTGCAGGTACAGGGCCATGAACTCCTGGCTGAACGCAGCAATCTGCTGGGCGTTCCGGAACAGTTCGGTGACCAGGATCAAGGACGCCAGCGACGTGTCCTTGACCAACGAGATAAACGTATTGGACAAGGGTGGGACAGACACTCTGGCGGCTTGGGGAAGGATGATGCGCAATAGGGTCTGCGGGCGGGACATGCCGATGGTGTGGCCGGCTTCCCACTGCCCCTTGGGCACGGACAGGATCGCGGCGCGGATGATTTCGGCAGCGTAGCCGCCCACGTTCAGGGAGAACGCGATGATGGCGCTGGGCCACGGATCCAGTTTGATCCCCATACTGGGCAGGCCGTAGAAGATCACGAACAGCTGCACCAGAAGTGGTGTTCCGCGAATCACGGAGACGTAGAAACGTCCGATCCCTGCAAGCAGCCAGTTGGGGCTAAGCCTCAGGAGGGCGACCACCAGTGCCAGTACCAGGCCGAAAGCAAAGGACGCGAGGGTCAGGGGAATAGTCCCCGTCACTGCGCCGGTGATCAGCGGGCCGAAGGAACTCCAAACGAGGTCCCAGTCCATCTACTTGGTGACGTCCGAGCCGAAGTACTTCTCTGAAATCTTAGCGAGCGTCCCGTCAGTCCGGAGATCGTCCAGAGCCTTGTTCACCGCGTTGGTGAGTTCGTTCGCGCCCTTGCGGAAAGCCATGGCGCTTTGGCTCTTGTCCGGTGCCTCGGCAGCGACTTTCAGTCCCGCGTTCGGGTTGGTCTTGGCGTAGTCGAGGTAGGTGAGCTTGTCGTTGACGGTGGCGTCCACCCGTCCCTGCTGGACCAGCGTCACGGACTGGGCCCAGCCTTCAACGGCCTGGACGTTTGCTCCGGCTTGCACAGCCATCTTGTAGAAATTGCTGGTCAGCGACTGGGCAGTGGTTTTGCCCTTCAGGTCAGCAAAGCTCTTGATGCTGGAGTTATCGGACTTGGTGACGACGACGCCGGTGGAGACGGTGTACGGCGTGGAGAGGTTGTACTTGGCTTTGCGGTCATCGTTGATGGAGATCTGGTTCGCGATGGCATCGAAGCGCTTGGCATCAAGGCCGGCAAAGATACCGTCGAACTGGGTTTCCTGGAAGGTCGCTTTGACGCCCAGCTTCCCGGCCACGGCCTTGGCGATTTCGACGTCGAAGCCGGTCAGGTCGCCTGCGCCTTCGGCATGGAAAGTGAAGGGGCGGTACGTTCCCTCAGTGGCGATAACGAGTTCGCCCTTGGACTTCACGTCGGACAAGGAGGTATCTCCACCCGATTGAGCTGGTGTGGAACCTCCACCGCACGCAGAGAGTGCCAGGGCGGCGGAGGCCAAAGTGGCTGCGAGGACAGAGCGGCGTGTGTGAAGGGTGGTCATGGAGCCATCTTAGTCATCGTGATGGGCCCGTCCCGTCACCCTGCCATGGGAAACGAAGAGATGCTGCCTGATTGCCGCTTAAAAAGGCTGAGTGGGGGCGGTCCCCAACAGTCCGCCACCACTCATCCCCCCAATTGCGTTCACATGAGCGCCACTTCCGCCGGAGACCCGTTCCCTGTCTCCGGTGTTGGGCCGCTGCCTCGTTCACACATTCATGATTGTGCCACGATCTAATGCTTTTGTGAAAGCCCTAAGTCGAAATTCTTCGTTTTGCGACGCGCGTAGGCCTTGGAAAGCCATATTCCCGCCAAGCCCAGCGCGGTAGCGAGCACCGCGGAGTAGTTGATGAGGGAGCGCAGCCATAGGTGGACAGCAGGGATCAGCGGGAACAGCTGCGATACCAGCAGGAGGGCCAGGCCCACGAAGAGGAGCGCGGCTGCGCCGCGCAGTAAGGCCGGTGGTCGTCCCGTGACAGTGCGCCAGATCGCCGGCAGCAGGCACGCGGCGACGAATCCAGGATAGAAGCGACCTAGCGCCGCGTAGGCCTCCATGGAAGGTCCCCACGTCAGCCCGTTCATGCCCACTGTGGATCCTCGCGTGTCCGTGATGACGAAGAAGAACGTGGTCAGCCCCACCGTGAGGCCGAGGACGGTCAGCCCCCACGGGCCACGGATGGCGCGTTCGGCCGAGGCGGAAGCGAACCCCATGGCGATCTTGACACCCATCAACAGGAACGTTCCGTACAGGAGGAAACGGAGGATGAGGTTGGTGACATTGACGCCGCCGAGCACAGCGTCCAGCGCAAGGTAGGGGCCTTCGATGCTGAGGAGGATATCCAGTGTCATCAAGGCGAAGATGTAGAACAGAACCCGATTCTCACCCCGCAGCAAGCTTGGTAGCCGTGCGATGGTGATAGCCAGGCAGACCACGAGCGTGGCCCAGGGCAGGACAGCCGTCATCCGAGGTTCTCCCAAATCCGTTCAGTGCGTTCGTGGTCTTGTTCTTGGCGGCGCAACGTTTTGCCGAGGGCTTGGAGCCGCTCTCCGGCCAGCGTCACCAGCTCGCCCTGCGTCATGGCGTCCAGGGCTTCTTGCCGGGCGTTTGGCGGCCACCCCGCCTCCGCTTCGGTGATCAATCCACCGGCCACCAGCCCGCCAGCGGGTCCGACGCCGGCAGCTCGCGAAGTAGCGATGGCCAGTTCCGGGGGAAGCCTGTTCGCGGTCAAATGTGCCGAAAAATTCTGTGGCGCGATCCCGGTTGCCTGGCTGACCCGGTGCCGCAACTCGCCGTCGTCGATCGCGTCCACCCAGTTCCGCACCGCGGTGGGGTGCGGTGTGGCTGACAGGACCATGGCCGGGATGGAACCTGGTTGGCTGCGTTCAACCACTGCCCGGAGCAGGTCGACTGTTGCTACCTGGCTCACCAGTTCGCAGGCCGTGGGAGGGACGGGGTCACCTCGAAGGACGGCGTAGAGATCGAAGGTGGCCAGTGCCTGCACCGGGTTGATGTCAAAGCCGCGGCTGATGCTCACCAAAGTGGACTCCGCCACCTTGCCGCGGACCAACTGCTGGGCCAGCGTTGTCCGTTTGATCCCGGCAATCCTGCAGACGTCCGCCGTGCTGGCATGTGGCGCAACACCATGGAGCCAGCGTTGGAACGACTTGGACTGTAACGGCATGTGGGTCTTTCCGGGATGAAGTTTGGGCCGGGATGATGTTGGGGCCACGACGATTTTACGACGACGCCACATTGAATTATGCTTGATGCTTGAACCCGTTGGTCCGTACACCCCCCAAGTCCGGACCAACGGGTTTTTCCATGCCTGCGCATATCGCGGCCTGAATCTCGCGTTTTGAGGACTGACAATGACTGCAACCTTGGTGGCCAAGGATCTCGCAGGTGGTCATGGCCACCGTACCCTCTTTTCCAAGCTGTCCCTGACCGTGGCTCCCGGCGACGTTGTGGGGGTCGTTGGCGCGAACGGGGCCGGCAAGTCGACGCTGCTGCGCATCCTCGCGGGCGTGGACCAGCCCCAAGAAGGGGCTGTCAGCTCGGCGCCGTCGGATGCCTTCGTCGGCTGGTTGCCGCAGGAACATGAGCGCGTAGAGGGCGAGACCATCGGCGCCTACATCGCCAGGCGTACTGGCTGCGCGCAGGCCACCGCCGAGATGGAGTCCTCGGCAGAAGCGCTCGGCTCGGGTGCCCCAGGATCCGATGATGCCTATTCTTTGGCGTTCGATCGCTGGATGGCGTCCGGAGCTGCCGACATTGACGATCGGATTCCCGCCGTCCTTGCCGACCTGGGCCTGGAACTCGGCGCGGACGCCCTGATGACCGGACTCTCCGGTGGCCAGGCTGCCCGCGTTGCGTTGGCCGCGCTGCTGCTGAGCCGATTCGACGTCGTGCTTCTTGACGAGCCGACCAACGACCTTGATCTGGACGGCCTTGCCCGGCTTGAGGCCTTTGTCCAAGGTTTGCGGGGCGGGGTGGTCCTGGTATCACACGACCGCGAGTTTCTGGCCCGCTGTGTCACGACTGTAGTGGAACTCGATCTTGCCCAGAACTCCGTTGCTGTGTACGACGGCGGCTATGAGGCTTTCCTGGAGGAGCGGGCCGTGGCTAAACGCCATGCCCGTGAGCGCTTCGAAGAGTTCGCCAACACCAAAGCGGATCTGGTGTCCCGGGCGCGCACGCAGCGGGAATGGAGCTCCCAAGGTGTACGTAACGCCATGAAGAAGAGCCCGGATAACGACAAGATCCGGCGCGCGGCCAGTACCGAGTCCTCCGAGAAGCAGGCTCAGAAGGTTCGCCAGATGGAGTCCCGCATTGCCCGGCTTACCGAGGTGGAGGAGCCGCGAAAGGAATGGCAACTGCAGTTCAGCATTGGCCAGGCACCGCGTTCCAGTGCCGTCGTGGCCACCTTGCGTAACGTCGTCGCACGCCAAGGCGACTTCACGCTGGGACCGGTCAACCTCCAGCTGAACGGCGGTGAGCGAATCGGTATTACGGGCCCCAACGGCGCCGGCAAATCCACGCTGCTGCGCCTGTTGCTGGGTACGCAAGTACCCGACGACGGCGACGCTTCCATGGGTGCCTCGGTGACCATTGGCGAGATCGACCAGGCCCGCGGGCTGCTCGACGGCGAACGGCAGCTCGGTGACGCGGTGGAAGCTGTGCTGGCAGACTGGAACAGTGCAGACGTTCGCACGCTGCTGGCCAAGTTCGGCCTCAAGGCGGACCACACTTCACGCACGGTGGATTCGTTGTCCCCGGGAGAACGGACGCGTGCCGCGCTTGCCCTGCTGCAGGCCCGGGGGGTGAACCTTCTAGTGCTCGACGAACCGACCAACCACCTGGATCTTCCGGCAATCGAGCAACTCGAGGAGGCGCTGGAGGGCTACGAAGGCGCGCTTTTGCTGGTGACCCATGATCGCCGGCTCCTGGAGAACGTGCGGCTCGACTCACGCTGGCACTTGGAAAACGGCCAGGTCCAGGAACTGCATCACACCTCAAGCCAGGAGAAGTAACCAATGAGCATGGACCGCGTGGCTTGGAGCTCGCTGTACAACATCACCACGGCGAAAAGTGGCTCGCAGCCATTTTCCCGGGCCACCTTGAAGCGGGTGCTGGGTTTCGCTGCCCCGCACAAGGCAAAGCTGATCGCTTTCGTCCTCGCCTCGATCGTGGCAGCCTTCCTGGCTGTTGCCACACCTGTGCTCGCAGGCCAGGTGGTCGGTGCGCTGATCGCCAAGTCCGGAGTGGACAAAGTGGTGTGGCTTGCCATCCTGATCGCCATCGTGGCTGTGGGCGAGGCCGGTGTGGGGCTCCTGACCCGGTGGTTGTCCTCCACAATCGGTGAGGGAGTGATCGTAGACCTCCGTACCCGGGTGTTCGATCACGTGCAGCGGATGCCTATTGCCTTCTTCACGCGAACCCGGACCGGCGCGCTGGTCAGCCGGCTGAACAATGACGTCATCGGCGCGCAGTCCGCTTTCGCCGGAACGCTCTCCGGCGTGGTGAGCAACGTGGTGGCCCTGGCCTTGACTTTGGCCGTCATGCTCAATACTTCGTGGCTGGTGACGGTGCTCGCCATGATCCTGCTGCCGATCTTCCTCGTTCCGGCCCGGCGCATGGGTTCCAAATTGGCCGATCTGCGGCGCGAGGCTGCAGCGCACAACGCGGCCATGGGCACCCAGATGACGGAGCGCTTCTCAGCCCCGGGCGCCACCTTGGTGAAGCTTTTCGGCCGGCCGGACGAGGAGTCCCGTGAGTTCGCGGCCCGGGCAGGCCGTGTGCGGGACATCGGCATCCGCATGGCAATGCTCCAGTTCACGTTCGTCACCGCCCTGACCCTGGTCTCGGCGCTTGCTTTGGCTTTGGTGTACGGCCTCGGTGGGTGGCTGGCGCTCGGCGGGCAGTTGGCGCCCGGCGACGTGGTGGTTCTGGCCTTGCTCTTGACGCGCCTCTACGCTCCGCTGACCGCGCTGTCGAACGCCCGGGTTGAAATCATGAGCGCTTTGGTCAGCTTTGAAAGGGTGTTCGAGATTCTGGACCTGCAGCCGCTCATCACGGAAAAGACGGATGCCGTGGCTGTTCCGGCAGGGCCGGTTGCCGTGGAATTCGACGACGTCCGGTTCTCCTACCCTTCCGCGGACAAGGTCTCCCTTGCTTCCCTTGAGGATGTCGCCACCCTGGATACCAGGGGCGGCGAGGAAGTCCTCCACGGGATCAGTTTCAGGGTGGAACCGGGACAAACGGTGGCCCTGGTGGGTTCCTCCGGTGCCGGTAAATCCACCGTGGCCCAGCTGCTCTCGCGGCTGTACGACGTCGACTCCGGAGCCGTGCGTTTGGGCGGACACGGGCCAGGCGCCGGCGTTGACGTGCGCGATCTCCGCTTTGATTCGCTGCGGGACACCTTGGGCATGGTGACCCAGGACGGGCACCTGTTTCACGAAACCATTGCCTCCAACCTCCGTCTCGCACGGCCCGGGGCCACCGAGGAAGAAATGTGGAGTGTCATCCGGCGGGCCCGGTTGGAGCCCATGGTCCGGTCATTGCCTGACGGGTTGGAGACCGTGGTGGGGGAGCGGGGTTACCGGCTTTCCGGCGGCGAACGCCAACGTCTCACCATTGCCCGCCTGCTCATCAAGCAGCCGCGCGTCGTGATTCTTGATGAGGCGACTGCCGCGCTTGACTCCACCAACGAAGCAGCAGTCCAAGCAGCCTTGGGGGAGGCGCTCGAGGGGCGCACCGCCGTCGTGATTGCTCACCGCCTCTCCACCATCCGTGCCGCGGACGTCATTCTGGTGGTTGAGGACGGAACGATTGTGGAGCGCGGTACCCACACAGAACTGCTGGCCGCCGACGGCCGATATACGGAGCTGTACCAAACCCAGTTCGCTGAGGCCACCGCGGCTGTCCAGGAAGCGCTGCCCGAGCTCTAAGCCATCTGCCAGCTGCTGGGCCCCGTCTGCGAGCTACTTGGGCGGGGTCAGCAGCGGGATGATGTGGTCGGTCAGCAAGGGGGCCAGGTCATCGGGCAGGGGAGCGGCCAGATCCAGCCACCGAATCTCCGCGATCTCCGCGGACGGGTGTGCCTCCCACGTTCCAGGCGCAGTGAAAACCGTGGCCTCGATGTTCGTGGCAGCTTCATTGGCGGCAGCCGCGAGCCACACGCCCAACGGTTCAAGATCCGCGGCGGGCACGTCGATGCCGACCTCCTCGGCGAGTTCCCGCGAGGCAGCCTCGGCAGCGGTCTCGCCCTGTTCCGGCTTGCCGCCGGGGTGCATGAACTTGTCCGTGCCGCGCTTTCGCACAGTCAGCAGGTGGCCTTCCCTGTTGAAGACGCAGACGGCGCTGACGATGATCAGGTCGGTGTCGGTATGGCGCACATTTACCTCCAGGAGTCGATTCTGCTCAGGTGGGATGTGAGCAACAGATCTTTGGCGGGGCCGCGCACGTCCCAGCTGAAGCTGAACGAGTCAGGCCCGAGGTAGCTGTAGTTGACGCGGTAATCGTCCGGATCGCACCAGTGCTCGTCCTGATGGCCTTGCTCGGAGAAGCTCATCACGTGGAATGGCCTGCCGTCAGGGAAGAAGACGTCCATCGAGGCGGCATCCGGCCCGGGTGTGAGAACGTACTCGCGGAAGGCGGGGCCCGAGTGGGTGGGCCAGTGCATGGTGCCGTCTTCACGGTAGTCAAGGCCGCCGTCGAGGTTCTCGAGATAACGCACGACGCCGGTATAGGTGCCCCGGGTCCCGGTGGAGCGGTCCAGGAGATCCCTTTTCACACTCCAGTTTCCGGCCAAGTAGGACCGCAAATCCTCAGGAGGCTGCTGCTGGTTCAAGTGCCCTCGATTGGAATCGAACCAACGACACCGGCTTTAGGAGAGCCGTGCTCTATCCACTGAGCTACGAGGGCCTGTGTGTCCACGGCTCAAATCCCGCTGCTGGAGCTCCAGGTCCTGGACACGACTACAAGCATACAAGCTGGCAGGCCGGTGCTTGAACACCGCTAGGCTGGCTTCCATGAAAGGTCATGCGGCTGTAACGGCAGGAGCCGGCTCCATCCTTCATTCCGTCCGGCGGATCAGGGCAGACATCGGTGCCTGGGCGCAACTGAGTGTGCTCCAGTACTTCCTTGCCGAGGCTGCAGTCATCGAGGCTTGGGCAGGACCCGAGCCGTACAGCAGGGCCACGGGACTCATCAGCGATCTCGGGGCCAAATATTGTGGCATTTATGACGATCGTGCCGTGTGTTCGCCGTTGCACGAGCTGATGAACGCCTCCTTTGTGGTCCAAGGCCTGGCATTGATTTTCGGCGCCATCTTCCTCACAACCGGCTTGCTGTCGGTGGCAGCCCGCCCCGGCGTGGAACCGCAACGGTTCCGGCTGGTCGAAAGCTCCAACAACGCCTCCGATGCGGCCCGGGCCAGGCTGGTTGCCCCGCCGTGGATCATGGCCGTGGCCATCCGGATTCTCACGGGAGTCGCGGGAGTGGGAACCGTAGTGGTGGGGTTGGTTCCAGAGGACCTGCATTCACCCTGGCACTTCGCCGGGGCGTTGATGTTTTTTGGCGGGGGAGCCGTAACGCTCCTCTTGTTGGGAATCCTGTGGTTCCGTCAGACCCCGGTCAGTTGGTTCCTTTTGGCCTGCGGCCTCGTTTCCCTTGTGGCGCTGGTGACGGGAGGGCTTACGCGGATGGATGTGCCCGAACCCGGCCTGCTGGAACGGCTGATGGGGTATCCCGTGACGATCGGCTTGGCCGTAGCCGGGTTGGTGATCGCCCGTCGCGTTCACAGGGCACGGAAAGAAGCTGCTCGCTAGCGCTGATCCCGCTGTTCCGCCCGGGCCTGTTCCGCCCGAGCCTGCTTTGACCGCTTTCGGCCGAGGTATACCGCTGCCGCGCCACAAAGGATGCTCAGCAGGAAAAGTACCCAGGAAGCAACGGTGACGGCCGAGGCCAAGGCGACCAAACCGGCGTCGGGCGTGGCCGCGCCCACCATCGAATCGATGGCGATGTTGGACCACAAGTGGGCCACCACGAACAGCAGGGGAGCGGCCCACATGGCCCGTCGCAAGGACCTGCGGGACACATTCGTCCCTATCAGCAGAAGCCAACTGAAGCCGAAGATCAGCGGAAACAGTGTTCCAGCGGTCTTGTGGAGGTAGCTGAGCTGCCCCCGGGCGGCATCATCCATGGCCGCATGCAGGTGGGTGATGTAATCGGTCGAGAAACCACCGATCAGCGAGTCGGGCATGGCCATCCCGCCCGAGAGCTGAGTCATCTGGTTCAGCGTGAGCAAGTGCAGGTACCAAAAAAGGAACAGGCTGGCCACAACGCCGGCGATCACGATCAGCTTTGAGTTGTTCGGCGCCTGCTCCGGCGAGCGCCCGGCAGACGAGCTGGTGCCGGCGGCCGGTTTGATCACGGGAGGCGGGGTGTGATCCACAACCACTGCCTTGGCTCCGTGCTTCTTGATGCGCTGCGCTTGTGTTTTGGCCATGGTAATCATTATCCCGCCACATAAGCTGTAACCATGACCACCGGCAGGCACACCGCAACTGAACTGGACCCCACGCTCGATGACTACCAACTGGCAAGCGCCTTGGTTCGGGAGGCAGGCCAACTCGCCCTCCTCATGCGCATGGGCGGACTGGAAGGTGAACGGAAGACCTCGGTGTCCGACGTCGTCACGGCAGCTGACCACGCCGCCGAGGCGTACGTCATGGAACAGTTGCGGCGCTGCCGCCCCGAGGACGGCATCCTGGGCGAGGAGGGGGCATCTGTTTCCGGAACCAGCGGCCGTACGTGGGTGATCGATCCTGTGGATGGCACGTACAACTTCCTGCACGGATCCACCTACTGGTGCTCCGCAATCGCGCTGAAGCACGACGACGGGACAGATGCCGGGCAGCGGACCGTTGACCCGTCCGTGGTGCTTGGTGCCATTTACCAACCGGAGTTGGATAAGTTGTGGCTAGGCGGCCAGGAACGCGCTGCTACGTTGAATGGCGAGCCCATTTCGGGCCCAAGCGCAGCATCGGTTGCCGAGATCTGCGCCGCCACCTACATCCATCCCACGTGGCTGGCCGATCCCCGCACGGCCATGCCGTGGCATGCTGCCGCCGTTTCCGCGGCGTCGCTGCGCATGTTCGGTTCCGGCTCATGCGACTTGGGCCGCGTGGCCGACGGCGAACTCGGTTGCTGGTTCCAGCACAGCTGCCCGGAATGGGATTGGTTGCCGGGCAAGGCAATCGTCCGTGCCGCAGGTGGGGAGACCGCCGTCGTGCAGGTCAATGGAATGAACTGGTTCGTCGCTGGAGGCCCGACGGCGGTTCGCGAGTTGAGCGCGGCGCTCACCTCCGTCCCGCAGTTTGCCTAGCGAAGGCTCGCCGCGGGTGGCTGGCTTCTGGATGATCCGGGCCAGCGGTGAGTGCTTGGGGTGAGCGCCCGTCCTGAGTGTCAGGGGCACCGCCTAGACTGGTAGGCACCATGGATATGTTGTTTGACCCTTACGCAAACGGACCCTTCAAAGCAGGCACCAAAACCGCAGTCAAGGCTGCCCCGGAGCTATCCCGCACTGGTGGAGGCTCCATGGCAACGCCTGCGCCCGCTCCAGAGGGTCCGGCAGCAGGCGGTTGGGGCAACCAGGCGTCCTCGGGACTCCCGACGGCGGATGCCCTCCTTCAGGGGTTGAACCCACAGCAGGAAGAGGCCGTCAAGCACGCAGGAAGCCCGTTGCTCATCGTGGCCGGCGCGGGTTCGGGCAAGACCCGCGTGCTGAGTAACCGCATCGCCTACCTCATAGCCACCAAGCGCGCCCATCACGGCGAAATCCTGGCCATCACCTTCACCAACAAGGCAGCGGCGGAAATGCGGGAACGCATCGAGGCTTTGGTGGGTGGCCGGGCCAAGTCCATGTGGATCTCCACCTTCCACTCCTCCTGCGTCCGGATTCTGCGGAGGGAGGCCGCGAGCGTTGGCCTGAACTCGAATTTCTCCATCTATGACTCGGCCGATTCCCTGCGCCTGATCACCCTGGTCTCAAAGAACCTGGATCTTGATCCCAAGAAGTTCGCCCCCAAGGCCATCCAGCACAAAATCTCAGCGCTCAAGAACGAACTGATCGACGCCGATTCGTACGCGTCTTCTGCGAACTACAACGACCCCTTCGACACGGCCGTGGCCGAGGTCTTCAAGGGTTACACGCAGCGATTGCGCCAGGCCAACGCGATGGACTTCGATGACCTCATCGCAGAGACCGTCTACATGTTCCGGGCTTTCCCTGCGCTCGCAGAGTCTTACAGGCGCCGGTTCCGCCATGTCCTGGTGGACGAGTACCAGGACACCAACCACGCCCAGTACGCGCTGGTCAGGGAAATCGTGGGCACGGGAGCGGACACCGACGTCGAGCCGAGCGAACTCACGGTGGTGGGCGATTCCGATCAATCGATTTATGCGTTCCGTGGCGCCGACATCCGCAACATCGTGGAGTTCGAGGCAGACTATCCCAACGCGCGCACCATCAAGCTCGAACAGAACTACCGGTCAACGCAGAACATCCTCAGCGCTGCCAACTCGGTCATCTCCCGCAATCCCAACCGCCAGGAAAAACGCTTGTGGACCGCGGAAGGCGACGGCGAAAAAATAGTGGGCTACGTGGGGGAGAACGAGCACGACGAAGCCCAGTTCATCGCCAAGGAAATTGACCGCCTGCAGGACGAGGAAGGCCTGCGTCCTGGCGACGTCGCGATCTTCTACCGGACCAACGCCCAGTCGCGGTCCATCGAGGACGTCTTGGTCCGGGTGGGCTTGCCGTACAAGGTTGTTGGCGGCACCCGGTTCTACGAGCGCAAGGAAATTAAGGATGCCCTGGCGTACTTGCGCGTGTTGGTGAACCCGGACGACGACGTCAACCTCCGGCGCGTGTTGAACGAACCCAAACGGGGGATCGGCGATCGCGCTGAAGGAGCCGTGGCAGCCTTGGCTGAGCGGGAACGGACATCATTCATGACGGCCGCCCGCCGCGCAGACCAAGCGCCTGGCATGGCAACCCGCTCCGTTAACGCCGTACTGGGCTTCGTTAAACTGCTGGACGACCTTGCCGAAGTCGCGTCCGGTTCGGGCGCGTCAGCCGCACTTGAAGCCGTCCTTGAGCAGACCGGCTACCTTGCCGGGCTTCGGGCCAGCAACGACCCCCAAAATGAGTCGCGGGTTGAGAACCTCGCCGAACTTGTGGCTGTGGTCAGGGAGTATGAGCGTGATAACCCGGAAGGCTCGCTCGGTGAGTTCTTGGAGCAGGTTTCGCTGGTGGCAGACGCTGACCAGATCCCCGATGCTCCGGGCGGGGACATTGATGCCGCAGTTGCTGAGGCCAAGCGGATGGGAGTGGTCACGCTGATGACCCTCCACACGGCCAAGGGCTTGGAGTTTCCCGTCGTCTTCCTCACGGGCATGGAGCATGGAATTTTCCCCCACCAACGCTCGGCAACAGACCCTAAGGAGCTCGCGGAAGAACGCCGGCTGGCGTACGTGGGCCTCACGCGTGCCCGGAAACGCCTCTACGTCACGCGCTCAGAGGTCCGCAGCATGTGGGGTCAAAGCCAGTACAACCCTGCCAGCCAGTTCCTCGAAGAAATCCCCTCCGAGCTCGTGGAGTGGAAGCGCGAAGGCATGAGCCGCCAAGCGGGTGGTTGGGGCAGTGCGCCCATCGGCTCAAACAGGTACGGTGGCTCGTTCTGGGGCGCCGGAACGTCCCGCGGCGCTGCCGCCAGCCCCACCGCAGGGTTCGACGCCGACGTCCCTGCCGCCGTCGTCCGCAGCAGGGTCCAGCCCCAAAAGGAAGTCATTTCGGTGGTGGTCGGGGACAAGGTGAACCACACGAGCTTCGGCAACGGCGTGGTGCTGGGTATCGAAGGCGCAGGGGACAAGACGGTTGCCAAGGTGAAGTTCGACGTCGGCGAGAAGCGCCTGCTGTTGCGGTACGCGCCGCTGACGAAATTGGACGTATAAGAGCGTGATTCTGCGGTATTTCTACACGTGATAGAAGTGTAAGGTTACTCACTTAACAGGTAGTGTGTAGCTGGCGGGACTCCTCAAAGGGCTAAAGTTCCGAGAGGACCTTACGCAATGTGACTGGCTTTCATCCCGGTTGTTTACCGCGTACTTTCCGCAGCTGGCTAACGCGGTCATCGCGGTTCCCGGCTGAACAGAAAACTACTTCGACGTAGAAGGACACTAAACCGTGGACCTGTTTGAATATCAGGCGCGCGATATGTTCGAGGCGCACGGTGTACCCGTGCTCGCTGGCATCGTGGCGCACACCCCTGAAGAAGCAAAGGCAGCTGCTGAGAAAATCGGCGGCGTAACTGTCGTAAAGGCACAGGTTAAGGTCGGTGGCCGTGGTAAGGCTGGCGGCGTCAAGGTTGCCAAGACTGCCGAAGAGGCGCTTGAGTACGCCACCAACATCCTGGGCATGGACATCAAGGGCCACACCGTCAACAAGGTGATGATCGCCCAAGGCGCGGACATCGCCGAGGAATTCTACTTTTCGGTCCTGTTGGACCGCGCCAACCGCAACTACCTGGCCATGTGCTCGGTTGAGGGCGGTATGGAAATCGAGCAGTTGGCTGTTGAGCGTCCCGAGGCTCTGGCCAAGGTTGCCATCGACCCCGCTGTCGGCATCGACCAGGCCAAGGCCGACGAGATCGTCGCAACAGCAGGCTTCCCCGAGGAATTGCGGGGCAAAGTTGCCGACGTCATCCTGAAGCTCTGGGATGTCTTCAAGAAGGAAGACGCAACGCTGGTTGAGGTCAACCCGCTGGTTCGCACCGGTGCAGGCGACATCGTTGCTCTCGACGGCAAGGTTTCCTTGGACGAGAACGCAGACTTCCGCCACGTGCACCACGCCACGTTGGAGGACAAGGACGCAGCTGACCCGCTTGAGGCCAAGGCCAAGGCGCAGGACCTCAACTACGTCAAGCTCGACGGCGAAGTCGGCATCATCGGCAATGGCGCCGGTCTTGTGATGTCAACCCTCGACGTCGTTGCTTACGCTGGCGAAAACCACGGCAACGTCAAGCCCGCCAACTTCCTTGACATCGGCGGTGGAGCGTCCGCTGAGGTCATGGCCAACGGACTGGACGTCATCCTCGGCGATGACCAGGTCAAGAGCGTTTTCGTGAACGTATTCGGTGGCATTACCGCGTGTGACGCCGTCGCAAAGGGCATCGTGGGTGCGCTTGCTGAGCTTGGTTCCTCCGCGAACAAGCCGCTGGTAGTTCGCCTCGACGGCAACAACGTTGAGGAAGGCCGCCGCATCCTGACCGAGGCCAACCACCCGCTGGTAACCCTGGCCGCCACCATGGACGAGGGCGCCGACAAGGCCGCCGAGCTCGCCAACGCAGCTAAGTAAAGGGACCCGAGAATGTCTATCTACCTCAACAAAGACTCCAAGGTCATCGTTCAGGGCATCACCGGCGGCGAAGGCACCAAGCACACCGCCCTGATGCTCAAGGCCGGCACCAACATTGTTGGCGGCGTCAACGCCCGCAAGGCCGGCACCACGGTCATGCATGGCGAGAATGAAATCACCGTCTTTGGCACCGTCAAGGAAGCCATGGCTGAGACGGGCGCGGACGTGTCCATCGTCTTCGTCCCCCCTGCATTCACCAAGGACGCCGTCGTCGAAGCAATCGAAGCAGGCATTGGCCTGGTCGTTGTCATAACTGAAGGCGTACCGGTCCAGGATTCCGCCGAGTTCTGGGCGCTTGCCCAGTCCAAGGTGGACGCCGACGGCAAGCAGGTCACCCGTATCATCGGCCCGAACTGCCCCGGCATCATCACTCCGGGTGAGGCCTTGGTTGGCATCACCCCGGCCAACATCACGGGCAAGGGCCCCATCGGCCTCGTGTCCAAGTCCGGTACTTTGACCTACCAGATGATGTACGAACTCCGCGACCTCGGCTTCTCCACCGCGATCGGCATCGGCGGCGACCCCATCATCGGCACCACGCACATCGACGCCTTGGCTGCATTCGAAGCTGATCCCGAGACCAAGGCCATCGTCATGATCGGTGAAATCGGTGGTGACGCTGAAGAGCGCGCCGCTGACTACATCAAGGCCAACGTCACCAAGCCGGTTGTCGGCTACGTGGCAGGCTTCACCGCTCCCGAGGGCAAGACCATGGGCCACGCAGGCGCCATCGTGTCCGGTTCCGCCGGTACGGCCCAGGCGAAGAAGGAAGCTCTCGAAGCTGCAGGCGTGAAGGTCGGCAAGACGCCGTCCGAAACCGCCACGCTGCTGCGCGAAGTTTTCGCTACGCTCTAGTTCCCAGAACGCCAGTACGACGACGGCCCGGCGCCTTCCCACGGAAGGTACCGGGCCGTCGTCGCGCGTTAACCATTCGTTGTGGGGCCCGCTCTGCATGTCATTTCCTCGTCGCAGGGGGCAGAGCGGGCCCCACAACGAGCCGGGCATAGCTGACGCGGACCGAAGAGTCTGGGGGAAAACTCCGGCCCGCGCCAGGTTCATGGGGCCGGTTAGCCGATGATCTTCATCGACTGCCAGCCAGTGCCAAGGCTCGTGGGGGTGCCGAATCCTCCACTTCCTGTGCCCGGATAGAGCCAGAGCGTGTCGCCGATGCGGCCGATGACGTCGTTTTTACCGTCGCCGTTGAGGTCCCGGGGGCCGGCTAGGGCCGTCCGGTCGCTCCAGCTTGTGGTGATCTTGCTCCACGTGGTCCATCCGCTCGCTCCGTTTCCGAGGTACAGCCAGAGGGAACCCGAGCTGGCGCCGCGTGCCAGCACGTCCGCCTTCCCATCGCCATTGAAGTCGCCCGTGCTGAAGATCGTATCCATCACGTCCCAGCCGGTGCCGACTGTCGTTGGCGTCCGGAGCCCGCCGGTGCCGGTGCCTTGATACAGCCGCAGATCACCGTTGGCGCGCATCGCCATCACGTCCGGGATGCCGTCTCCGCTGAAGTCCCCCGGGGAGAACAGCTGCGTCAGGAGGCTCCAGCCGGTACTGACCTGGATCCTGGTACCGAAACCGCCTGCGCCGTCACCCGGGTACAGCCAGAGGACATCGCCGGCCCGTGCCAGCACGTCGGGCTTGCTGTCTCCATTGAAGTCTCCCGGAGTGATCACATCAGTCACGGTGGACCAATTCGAGGCAGGTACCGCTAGCTGCCGCGTCAGCAAGCCGCCGGTGCCGTCACCCGGATAGAGGTACAGATTTCCTGAAGCGTCCGTCGCCAGGACATCGGCTTTGCCGTCCCCGTTGAAATCGTGGGCCGACGGCGGCCCGGCTACCGGAACGCTGTACGTCTGCGTTCCGACCGCGGACGTGTTGCCTGCGGTGTCCACGCCAATGTACTTCAGGACCATGGCCGAGTTGCCCATGGTGATGGGTCCTGTGTACTTGAAGTCCGTGGCAGAGGTGGTGGCCGTGGGGGTGCTGCCATCTTGCGTGTAGTAGATGGTGGCGGGCTCATTTGCCGTCAGGGTGATCGTTGCACCGCTGGCCAGGGCCCGACTGGTGGGATTGGCCGTCACCACAGGAGCGGTTGTATCCGGCGGCACCGTATACGTCTGGGTGACGACGTCGGACACGTTGCCCGCTGTATCACGGGCGAAATACTTCAAGGTCATGGGGTCAGGACCGTTGAAGGTTATCGGCGAGCTGTACACCACTCCCGCCGTCAGCGGATCGCTGCCGTCGGTGGTGTAACGGATCTCCGCCGGCTCGTTCGCGGTCAACGTGATCTTGGTGCCGGGCGTGTATGCCCCGCTCAAGGGATTTGCCGTGACCACGGGTTTGGTGGTGTCTGGGCCGGTGGAGTACGTCTGCGTTGCTACTGCGGACGAGTTGTTTGAGGAATCCACGGCAAAGTACTTCAGGGTCATCGCACCATTGAGGGTGATGGGAGTGGTGTACTTGCTGCTGGCCGTCGTGGGAGTTGATCCGTCGGTGGTGTAGTAGATCGTCGCGGTCTCGTTGGTGCTCAAGGCAACCTGTTGACCTGGATTGTATGTTCCTCCGGCTGGAGTGGCGGTCACTACGGGAGCAGTGGTGTCTGCTCCGAGGTAGGTCTCGAACTCTGCCAGTCCGACGTCGGTTGTGGTGGAACTGACGGAGGTGATGTTGAACCGGACGGAGCTAACGGTCCGTGCCGGGAACGTGATGGTGAGCCCTGATCCGTTGTTGGGCAAAGCCGGTACCTGCACGGTGCTGCCATCCGAGAACTGCAGGCTTCCGCCGGTAACTTGGTTGCTGAGGTCAGGGCGATCGAACAAGGTGACTGAGCCGATGGTACGGGTCGGAGCGTAGTTGTACTGGATCCAAGCCCCCGCTTTTTCTCCCGCCGTCACCCATTCCCGGGTAGCGTCCATGGGAGCTCCCCAGTCGTACCCGTCGCGTGCCTTCTCGGGACTTTGGTCCGCCCCCTTTTGGGAGGAGGCGGTGACAGTGGCCCCGGTTGACTTGTCGGCGTTGCCGGTCCACTCGATGGCTGTGATGTACTGCCGCTTGAGCCATTCGTCGTAAGGCGAATCCGGGCAACCCTCGCCGGGCGAATCACAGATGTACATGTCATAGCCCGCAAACTTCACGAAGGTATCCACCTTGGCGGTGAGCTCAGCGCCCGTGACGTTTTGTGGGTACTCGTCAATGACGTAAGCGTCGTAGGCCGTTGCCGTATGCGGTCCGGTGAAGCTGCGCGAAGCGAGTTGGGCGAACTTGGCGGTGGCCCAGTGGTCGCTGTGGTCATACGGCTGCTTGTACGTGCCGGTCCAATCCTGGGTGCGGAACGTGGTGGGTTGGAAATCGGCGACCAGGCGGTTCAGCGTGTTCTGGAACTGCGTTTTGGTGAACGTCGCCGAGTTGTCCACCGGGCGGATGGCTGAGAGCCTGCCGTCCCAGAGCTTCAAAATGCTTTGATCGTTATACGCGGCGCTGCCGTCTCCGTTGGGGAAACCATCGGGCAACCGCATGAAGATCACGGAGATATTGGGAGCAGCGTTGAGGGTCTCCTTGGTCAGCGCGCGGTTCGGCAGACCGGCGTCGCCTATTGTCCAAGAGTCGGCGACGCCGGCCATCTTGGCGTAGCTGGCCCGGATTCCTGCTTCGAGGCTGTGCCAGTAGGTGGGCCCCTCGCCTGCCTCACCAGCGGTGGTGTACACGGTTTCGAGGCAACGCTTGGCCTGGATATCGCGCATGAAGTCCGGGCTGAGGAAGATCAGGTCGTCGTCGGTATGCGCCACAATTTGCATTGCGCCGCCGGCGCCCGAACATGACGGGCTGGCAGCAACAACTGGTGGCGCGAAGCCGAAAACCAGGGTGGTCAGGCCGAGCGAAAGGCCTGAGAGGAATCCCAAAGCGCGCCTGGGTATGGAGGCGCGCTGGGACCCGGAGGAGATACGGCGAGCGAGGGAGGAAGAGTGGGTGCCGCCAAGGGGACGGCGAGGGGAATTTGAACGGACCACAATCATGCTCCTTGAGCAGATGTTGGGCCCCCCAGCCGGCAAGCTTACGGCGTCCCTTTCGGCGCCGATTCAATGGCATTGGCTACTTCAACCGCGTTCCCCGGAAGTACTAAGGATGCGGTGCGTGTCACGTTACTCCCTCCGCGTGGATCTGAAAAGTGCCCGGCTCGGCCAATATTCACGGTGGTCGGTCCCTTAGGCTAAACCCATGAATCGAACCGGAGCTTTGAGTCCGAGCCCCCGGACACTCGACGTCGAAAGCGTGGCCCGCTTCGACGAATTGGTGAAGGCAGGTGCCCGCTCCCTTCACGGCTGGCACGCACAATCCCTGGATCTTCGCGGCCGTTCCCGTGAGCTCAAGGCCCTCGACCCTCGCGGGGCTGTTTTCTTGGGGTGCACGTTCGACAATGGTGTGGAGGAGAGCTTGAGAAGCCGCGGTGCGCTCATCTTTCCCCAGCTTCGCGGTGTCCCCTTCAACCCTTACCGCGCCAGCCTCTACAGTGCGCAGGAACTCTACGAGGACATAGCTACCGAGGAATACGAGTCCACACTGGACGCCCGGGTATATCAGTGGAGCATCCTTCCGGGCCGTCGCGGAAGCCTTGACTCAACGCTTGCCGCCGCCCTCCATGACCACGCGATCGGCGATGCCTTGGATGAGTTGCTGGAGCACGGAGTTCTCGCGGGAACGAAGCTCGTGGGTGTCATGGGCGGGCATGCTGCCCAGCGTGGCACCAGGGAGTTCGCCGACGCCGCCCGCTTAGGCCGCCTGCTGGCCCAATCAGGCTTCACTGTCGCTACAGGAGGCGGTCCGGGCGCGATGGAAGCCGCCAACTTAGGTGCCTACCTTAGCGGAATGCCCGACGCCGATTCCGCGGCTGCCCTTCAGGCGCTCGGCGCCGTGCCAGGGTTCCGGCCCTCGGTGACGGCTTGGGCGCGTCAGGCGGCCGCCGTCGTCGAGCGTTATCCCCAGGGCACGGCGACGCTGGGGATTCCGACATGGTTCTACGGCCACGAGCCGCCTAACCTCTTCGCCACCCACATCGCCAAGTACTTTGCCAATTCAGTCCGGGAAGCCATCCTCCTGGAACTCTGCAACGGAGGTGTCGTCTACCTTCCCGGTGCGGCCGGCACAGTCCAGGAAATCTTCCAAGATGCCTGCGAAAACTACTACGGCACACCGGAAACGGTCACCCCCATGGTGCTGGTTGGCCGCGATTATTGGGTCAGGGATTTCCCGGCGTGGCCCATGGTGCAGAGTCTCGCGGAGGGCCGTCCCATGGCGGACCGGATCTTCCTGGTGGATACCATCGAGGACGCGCTGGCGGTCCTGACGCGGTAGCCGCTCAGATGTCCTTCCGGCAGGGCGCCGATGAGAGGCGGTAGAGGCCGTTGAGGTCCCCGGCGGCGAGGCCATCCGGGGCGCCGATTTCCGGGTACATGAGCTGGACCGGATCATCCACATGGTCCAGCCCCATCACGTGCCCCAGTTCGTGTTGCATGACGGCCAATACGTAGTCCTTGCCGCCCTGTTCGGCAAGCAGTTCGGTGATCTGGGGAGTGTCCAACTCCAGGCTGCCGGTGATGTAGCTTTTAGGCCCTTTGTTGAGCGAATACATGGTACTCCCGCCGGTCCCGATGACGTTCCCGGCCAAGGCCGGAGCCACGTCCGGAGTTGTCCAGGAGATAAGTAGGGGAGCCCAGCGGTCGCCGTATTTGGCCCGCTGATACGGTTCGCGGTGGAGCACTGGAAGCTCGTCCGTGCTGCCATCGTTGACGAACCTGATGCCGGTGGCGGTCGAAATCTTCGCGATGGCAGTGCTCAGGAGTGCGTCGCTCCCTGGCGGGGCGGTGGCGCTGTTCACCACATAGTGCAGCGGCCGGCAGGGCGAGTACCCCACGGGAGTGCCGTCGTCGTTAGTGGCCAGGAACTTATATGAATCACTGGCGACAGCTGGCGCGGGAGGCGAGCCCAGCGGCGCGTCTGCCTCTTCACGGCCTGGCGGAGGCGCGTTCTCTGCCCGCGGAGGCGACGGTTGGACGATTCCAGCTTGCGGGGAAGCCAGGGCGCTGAACGGCGGGAGCAGTTCTTTGAATCGTGCGTTGCCGTGAAGGAACAGGCCGATGACGACGGCGAGAACCGCCGACGCTACCACCAGGAGACTTCGCGTGGCCGCCCTAACGCCTCGGTGCTTCGGCCGATTCAAACTCAGACGATCAAGGCGCCGAATAGCAGCCCCAGCCCGTAAGTGGCAGCCGCCGCACCGAAGCCGATAGCCAGCTGCCGGAGGCCGCGGCTCAGCGGCGATGTTCCGGAGAGCAATCCGACGACGGCGCCCGTGCCCAAGAGTGCGATGCCCACCAAAACACCGGCTACTGCCAACGCGCCCAAGCCGGTCATGCCAAACAGGAAGGGGATGATGGGCACGATAGCGCCGGAGGCGAAGAAGCAGAAACTGGACATGGCGGCGCCCCACGCAGAGCCCACGGTCTCGTGATCGTCGGTGGGCGGCTTTTCCGGCTGCAAGGACAGGCTGGGGTCGCAGTCGCAGGTGAACAAGCCCATGCGCTCGGCTACGCGGTGCTCGGCTGCTTCCCGTGTCATTCCGCGGGCCAGGTAGACCAGGACGAGTTCGTTGTGCTCGATGTCCAGGGAAGGGGCCGCTGTCAGCGTTGCCTGGGTTGGCAAGGTGGCGTTGAGAAGTTCGCGCTGCGACCGCACGGACACATACTCCCCGGCGCCCATGGAGAGTGCACCGGCAAGGAGCCCGGCCACCCCACTCATGAGGACCACTGAGCTGGACACGCCTGTTGCGGCCATGCCCATGACCAGGGAGAGGTTGCTTACCAGGCCGTCGTTGGCGCCAAAAACGGCCGCGCGGAAGGTTCCGGAGAGCCGGTTCCGTCCCCGTGTGGCCAAGCCGCGAACAACTTCCTCATGGATTTGTTCATCGGCCACCATGGCGGGGGTTGCAGCCGGTTCGGTTCCGTAGGGGGAGCGGCCTTCTGCGCGCTGCGCCAAGGCAAGGACGAACACCGAGCCGAAGTGGCGGGCCAGGAATCCGAGGAGCCGGCTGTGGTTGGACGCGGCCTTGGGCATCCCGGCGTGCTCGCCCAGGAGTTTGAGCCAGTGTGCCTCGTGGCGGCCCTCAGCCTCGGCGAGGGCCAGCAGAATCTGGCGTTCTTCGCCCTCTCGCCGCTGTGCCAGTTGCCTGTACACGGCAGCTTCTGCTCGTTCATCGGCCAGGTATTGCCGCCAACGCCGCAGATCGGCTGCGGTGGGAGGCTTGGGGGCGGCGTCCGGAGCGGGGCTCGACGAACCGGGGGATTCTTGGTGCGCTTGCACGGTGTGTCTCCTGTGCTGGGTGGGGTAGAAATCGGCCCCTTTGCACGCACCACTGTACCTCTTATCGGCGTCGAATTTTGGCCGGTATTCCTTAAACGGAATGTTCGGCGCACCTCAATTTCGCACCTTCCTTGACCGCCGATTGCGACGGTGCTCAGATGGAAGGACACCGGCGGGAACTCCCCGCGTTTCGGATGAGGGCTCTTGCCAGCCCACGGGATGGAGGTCGCATCATGAACTCTATTGATCCAACTGCGAACTACCCTGAGCGGACACGCATCGAGTCGGACCCGGCCTACGACTACAGCGAAGACCAAGAGGTGGACCAGCCTTGGGTGGAAGACGTCGACGCCCCCGAGGACGATGAACGAGTGGTCCCGATTGATGAAACCGAGGAATTCCGGGGCGAAGAGGACGACATCTAGCCGGATTGCCCGCAGACGCCGTCCCCTCCGGCCCAGGTTACTTGGTGGCGACCGGGTGCAGCGCCGGGGGCAATTCCTCTGAAACCGCCCCTGCAACGCGGGCATCCCATGCAGCCCGGACCGCGGGATCCGTGGGCGGCGTGAGCAGTGAGATGACCACATAGGCGATGAAAGAGGCAGCGAGGCCGTAGTAGATCGGTTCGTTGGCGTAAACGCCGTCCTCGCTTGGGATCGCTCCGGTGGCGAACAGGATCAGCAGGCCCAAGGTGAGGATCGAGCCAATGGCCATCGACCACGCTGCGGCTATGCCTGTTCCGCGTTTCCAGACCAAGCCGCCGAGGATTGCCACCAGAAGTCCACCCACCAGGATGTCGTAGGCAATGGTCAGGGCTACCACAACGTCCTGTGCCGCCATCGAGATCAGTACGGCAACAACACCCAAGCCCAGAACCCAATAACGGTTGGCCTTGACATCGTGCTCGGGATTTTCGGTGTCGTCGGTGGAGATCGTCTTACCGAACCAGCTGGCAACGAACGGCACGACGTCGGCGCGAGCCACCGTTGCGGCAGCGATCAGGGCACCCGATGCGGTGGACATCATTGCCGCGACAGCAGCTGCCATGACAAGGCCGCCGATTCCGATGGGCAGGATGTGGGTGGCCACCTCTGCGTACACCACGTCTTTACCGAGGGTGGCGACGTCGATATTGGGCAGAGCCACCCGGGCAGCCAAGCCGATCAGGGCACCTGCCACACCATAGAGGATGCAGTAGACGCCGGCGGTGGCGCCTCCCCAGCGTGCCACCGTGGGGGTTTTGGCGGTGAAGACGCGCTGCCAGATGTCCTGTCCGATCAGCAGGCCGAGGGTATAGACCACGAAGTACGTGATGATCGTCTGGACACCGATGCCGTCGATCTGGAAGAAGCTGGCGTTGACCCGTGCGCGGATCCCGTCGAAGCCGCCCGCGGCGTTCAGGACGAAGGGGAGCATCAGGAAGAAGATGCCCACCGTTTTGATGATGAACTGGACCTGGTCGGCCAAAGTGATGGACCACATGCCACCGATGGTCGAATATACGAGGACGATGGCCCCGCCGATGGCGATGGCCAGCCAGCGCTCCCAGCCGAACAGGACAACGAAGATGGTGGCGTAGGCCCCGGTGGAAGTTGCGCAGAGCATCAAGGTGTACGCGAGCATGACGATGCCGGAGGTCTGCGTTGCCTTGCTTCCGTAGCGAAGGCTCAGCATCTGGGACACCGTGTAGATCTTCAACCGTTGGATGGTTCCGGCGAACAGCAAGCTCAGGAGCAGTACGCCGGCGCCGATCGCCACCACCAGCCACATGCCGGAGATGCCAAACTTGTACCCGAGGCCCACGCCGCCAACAGTGGATGCCCCGCCGAGGACAACGGCTGCCATGGTGCCCGTATACAGGAAGGGTCCCAGGCGGCGGCCTGCCACGAGGAAGTCGCTGTTGTTCTTGGTGCGGGACTTGCCCCACCAACCAAACGCGAGCATGGCCAGCAGGTACACCACCACAATTGCGATGTTTAGAGCCGAAGATTCCATGATGGTCCTTGAAGCTAATGCACGGTGGGGAACAACGCCGCTCCTGCAAAAATCCTGCGAGGGTGGGTCTCCGTGCGGGCGAGGGGGGAGTGGCTGAATGCCTAGCAGTCAACACTTGTTGCCTGTGAGGATATGTTGTGACGGGCGCAACAGTCAAGCAAGGGCCTCCAGCTGTCCGGCAGGCGACTCCCGCGGACCGATCCGGCTACTATTGCTCCAATGAATGGGCCGGAGTGCAGGCCTGAAAGGTTCGTGAATGAAGGCTCTTCCCGTTGAACCGAGCAACGTACCTGTTGCCATAGGTTCCAGAATCCGTGCTGCCCGCCAGGCCCAGCGCCTCACCATCGAACAAGTGGCAGACGCCACCGGCCTCACCAAGGGTTTCCTGAGCCGCGTGGAGCGCGACCTGACGTCGCCGTCTGTCGCGTCCCTCGTGACACTGTGCCAAGTCCTGTCCGTCTCTGTAGGCGATCTCTTCATTGCCCCTGAGACCCACCTGACCAGGCGAAACGACGGCCCCCGGATTTCGCTCGGGGGCCAGGGTATCGTGGAACGGCTCTTGACCGCCCGCTCGGAACGCCGCCTGCAAATACTCCAAGCCACCATCGAACCGCGTGGGCGTGGTGAGAGCGAGTTGTACGCGGTGGATTGCGATGTCGACGTGCTGCATGTGGTCAAAGGCCGGATCAAACTCGTCCTGACCAACGAGGAGTACGACCTCGAGGAAGGGGACACTCTTTCCTTCCCCGGGCGGGAACCACACACTTGGATCAACCCGACGGACCACCCTGTCGAGGTGCTCTGGGTTCTTGTGCCTGCGGCGAGCCGGTAGCGCGTCCCTTAGCCCACGTGGACCCAGGGGCGCCGGGTGATGTCCGGTTCCGCTTCCCGCAACACTTCGCGGGTGACTGGCGCGATCTCGCCTTCTCCGAAGAACAGGAACCTACTCAAGTTGGAGATGGGATTCCCCTCAGTCCAGCGGAAATAGATGTGAGGCATGAATCCGGTGACGTCCCGGATGTGCAGCAGGACCGCGGCCACGGTGTTGGGAACGTTGTTGCTGTGGACCTCGAGGATTTTGAAGCCGAACCGCTCTTTGCCCACCACCTGGAGCTCCTGCTCAAAGTCGGAACTGTCGTCCACGATGACCTCGATGAACAATACTTCGCTGTCCACGGGCAGGTGGTTGGCCTGTTGGGCGTGCTGGAGTTTTTCCCTGTATCTGTTGGCACTGAGGCGTTTCGGTTCGTGGGCGATGATGCGCACGGGACCATCAGCGTTCTCTGCCGTGAATTCCAACGCTTTCTGGTCCATCTTGATGTACGTGGCACGCAGTTCAAAAGCCCGCCGGATACGGGAAACGAAGCTCACCACCATGATCCCCAGGATGAACAATGCGGCAATCTTCAAGCCGTCCGGGCGCTCGATGGAGTTGACCACGGTGGTGTAGACGAATGCCACGGAAACGATCCCAAAGCCTATGACTTGTCCCCGCTGCTTCTTGCGCCGGGCGGACAGCGTCACGGCAATGGAGGCAGAAGTGATCAGCACCAACACTCCGGTGGCGTAGGCCCCACCCTGTGCGTTGACGTCGGCTTTGAAGATCAGCGTGACCACGAAAGCGATGACGGTGAAGACGAGGACCAAGGGGCGCAATGCCCGGGCCCATGCGGGAGCCATTCCATACCGCGGCAGGTACCTCGGCACGAGGTTCAGCAGTCCGGCCATGGCGGAGGCACCGGCAAACCACAAGATGGCAATGGTGCTGACGTCGTACACGGTCCCGAATCCGTCGCCCAAATACTTGTGCGCAAGGTAGGCCAGCGCGCGGCCGTCCGCCTTTCCGCCGGCGTCGAACTCCGCAGCGGGGATCAGCATCACGGTGGTGAAACTGGACGTGATCAGGAACGTACTCATGATGATGGCTGCCGTGGTCAAGAGTTTGTGGGCACCCTTGATCCGGCCTGCAGGATTGGCCTCTGTGTCGGCGCCGTGTCCCTTGATTTGGGGCATCACGGCAACGCCGGTCTCGAAGCCGGAAAGGCCCAGGGCAAGTCGTGGGAACACGAGCAGCGCCAAAGCAAGCATCATGATCGGATCACCGTGTGAGGTGGTGAGGCCCGTCCACCAGTCCGGAATGACACGGGAGTCGCTAAAGACATGGCCGATGGATACGCCCACCACCACGAGGTTCAGGGTGAGGAAAAGGCCAACCAAGACGACGGCGACGTTGATGGCTTCCTTGAATCCGCGCAGGAAGACGATACCCAGCCCGGCAATCAAAGCGAGGGTGATGACCACCTGCTGGCCTTGGAGGAAGTCCGGAGCGAATGGATTCTCGATGAGGTGTGCGGTGGCGTCGGCTGCAGAAAGCGTGATGGTGATCATGAAGTCCGTGGCGGCGAAGCCGAGCAGCGCCAGGACGAACAGCTTGCCACTCCAGCGGGGGAGCAGGCGCTCCAACATCGCAATGGAGCCTTCTCCCCGGGGACTCTCCTTGGCCACCCGCCGGTATACGGGCAAGGCGCCCGCCAATGTGGCAATGACCAGGAGAAGCGTGGCCAACGGGGACAGGAGGCCGGCAGCCAATGCCGCGATGGCAGGCTGGTACCCGAGGGTGGAGAAGTAGTCCAGGCCGGTGAGGCACATGACTTTCCACCACGCTTGGGGTTTGTGCGACTCTGCAGGGCGGCCGTGGGGACCTTGCCGCTTGCCCGAGGTTTCCGGCATTCCTTCCAGCAACCACGATTTGAGGTTGAAGGGAAGCTTTGGCCCGTTGGCCGGATCGGCCGGAGGCCTCGTCAGCGTAGTCACATGGTCCTTTCGTGCAGCAGTGTGCTGCTTCCGCTAGGAGCGTATGGCTGCCGCCGACGCAGAACGGCCGTTTTTTATGGAATCTTTACGTCGTGTGTGAGCGGGATCTCATGTGTTTCACGGGACTGTGTTTGGCGCTGTGTTTGTAAACAACTGATGCATCCTACGAAACTTTGAGTGTATGATGGGTGTCACAGAGAACTGATCCCATTCACCGATCCACTAAGGAGTGGCGCACTTTGGAAGAGCTCCGCATTGAGGCCAACGGCAACCTCGGCCCTATCGATTCATCCCGCATTCCGCGCTACGCAGGTGCTGCCACCTACGCCCGGTTGCCGCGTTTGGACCAGGTCTCCAAGGCCGACGTCACAGTAGTCGGCGTTCCTTTCGACTCCGGCGTTTCCTACCGCCCGGGCGCCCGCTTCGGCGCCAACCATGTTCGCGAAGCCAGCCGGTTGCTGCGCCCGTACAACCCGGCGTGGGACGTCAGCCCCTTCGAAAACATCCAAGTCGCCGACGCCGGTGACATGGCGGTAAACCCGTTCAATATCAACGAGGCCATCGAGACCATCCAGCAAAACGCCTTGGACCTTACGGCAAAGGGAAGCAAGCTGGTCACGCTCGGTGGCGATCACACTATTGCCCTTCCGTTGCTGAGGGCCGCTGCCGAGCGCGCTGGAGAACCCATCGCCATGCTGCACTTCGATGCGCACTTGGACACCTGGGACACCTATTTCGGTGCTGAGTACACGCACGGGACCCCGTTCCGTCGCGCCGTCGAAGAAGGAATCCTGGACACGGAGGCCATCAGCCACGTGGGCACCCGCGGCCCCCTTTATGGCAAGAAAGACCTCGACGACGATCACCGCTTCGGCTTCGGCATTGTCACCTCGGCCGACGTCTACTACCAGGGCGTGCTCGAGACGGTCGCAAAGATCCGTGACCGTATCGGCAACCGCCCCCTGTACATTTCGGTGGACATCGACGTTCTGGACCCCGCCCACGCACCGGGAACCGGCACCCCTGAGGCCGGCGGCATCAGCAGCCGCGAGCTGCTGGAGATCATCCGCGGCTTCCGCGGCATGAACCTGGTGGGCGCGGACATCGTGGAGGTTGCCCCGGCATACGATCACGCAGAAATCACCGGTGTGGCGGGCAGCCACGTCGCGTACGAGCTCGTGACCCTTATGGCGGACAACGCAGTGGAAGGCGATCGGCACGGCGCACCCAACGGGTACGCACAGCAGGCTCTCGGCGCCCGCATCGAAGAATTCGCGCAAGCGTCCACAGCGCAGGCATCCGGAGCGCAGGCCGGCGCAGCGCAGGCCTCTACGGTCGGGGCCGAGCAGCGATGATCGACGTCGATCCCACAGCGGCATCGGCGGCCGACGGAGCGTCGGGGACCGGCCAGCGCAATGGTGGGGACCTCGTCGTCGAAACCCTTGAGGCACTCGGTGCCAAGACCGTCTTCGGGATTCCGGGCCAGCACGCGCTGGGACTCTTCGACGCGATGGGCCGCGGCAACCTGCACTTTGTCTCTTCCCGGGTGGAGAACAACTCGGCGTTCGCCGCTGACGGCTACTCGCGCGCCACCGGCGAAGTCGGTGTGCTGTTCCTGTCCACCGGGCCGGGTGCGTTGACGTCCCTGGCCGGTTTGCAGGAGGCCTATGCAACGGGCGTTCCCATGGTGGTAGTGGCAAGCCAGATCCCACTCGATGGCCTCGGTGCGCGCCGGAAGGGCATGCTCCACCAGCTCGATGACCAGAAGGCCTCGGCGGCGAACGTCACCAAGAGCCAGCGGTTGATCCAGCATGCCTCCGGAATCCCGTCAGCCATCCAGGACGCGTGGACCGAGGCGATCTCCTCGCCGCAGGGTCCGGTGTGGATCGAAATTCCCCAGAATGTACTGCTGGACCCGATCGTCGTTCCGCCCGTTGAGGACGCGCTCGCCGAAGCCTTCGACAACCCGCCGCGAGTCGAGCTGATCCGCGAGGCCGTCAAGTGGCTCTCGACGGCGGAACGTCCGGCCATCATTGCCGGCGGCGGCACACGTCGCGGCCGGGCGGAGAAGTCCTTGCTCTCCATCGCTGAGCAACTACGCGCTCCGGTCATCTGCACGCCGGGTGGAAATGGGGCGTTCCCTTGGACCCATGAGCTGTCCCTGCAGTCCTGGATCGAGGACCGCTACATGACCGACGTGCTCGAAGAGGCCGACGTGCTGGTGGTCATCGGATCGTCCTTGGGTGAAGTAACGTCCAACTACTTCACATTCGAACCCCGCGGCCGCATCATCCAGATCGACGCCGAGCCGCGCGTCCTGGAGTCCAACCGGCCAGGTTTGGGTATCCGCGCCGACGCCGGCCAGGCTCTTGCAGCGTTGGACGAAGCCCTGTCCCAGGCAGGTCCGGGGGACCGGTCGTTGCGTTCATGGCATGGCACGACGCCGGAAGACCTCACCAAAGAGACGCTGGCAAAGGTCCGGACCCGCCTCGAATCACAGGATCTTGCCAAGGAACTGAAGTTCATGGCCGATATCCGCGAGGCTGTTCCGGCTGACATGCAAACGTTCTGGGACATGACCATCTCCGCATATTGGGGCTGGAGTTGCTGGGATTCCCGGCAGGGTCAGTTCCACTCCGCCCAAGGCGCCGGCGGCCTGGGTTACGGTTTTCCGGCGGCCATCGGCGGCGCGGTGGGGTTGGAAACCACAGGCAAGCCGAGCAGGGTGCTGGCGGTGTCCGGCGATGGATCGTCCATGTACTCCATCTCCGAACTTGCCACCGCCAGGCAGCACAACATCCCGGTCACCTGGCTGATTGTGGACGACGGCGGCTACGGCATCCTCCGTGAGTACATGGTGGGAGCCTTCGGGAAAGCCACAGCCACCGAACTGGCCCGCCCGGACTTCGTCAAACTTGCCGAGTCCTTCGGAGTCCCGGCGCGCCGTGTCGCACCAGAGGACGTCGGGGACGCGCTTAAGGCGTCCTTTGACGCCGATGGACCCAACGTCGTCGTCGTCGAGACGCTCCTGAAGATGTTCGGTCCCACGCATTTGGGCGACTAGCTTCGTCCCCAGCCAGCCCCCGTACGGATGTTCCGTGCGGGGGCTGGCCCATTTTTAGCTTCCTCTTCTTTAGTTTCCCAAAGCAATCATTTTAAGCTATGGTTGCTTAGGGCAAATAAAAAAGGGGTATTGGCAATGTCTGTCGGATCTGCCACGGCAACCGATTTGGTACATCAAATTTTCGATCTGCAGCGGACTCTGCGCTGCGTGGTGATGGCGCATCAGTCCAAGGCTGGCGACGTCGGAATGGCGATCCAAGGCGTGATGCGGTTCATCGGCGAAGGGGAAACCCGCGCCACCCAACTCGCTGCGCGCCTGGGCGTCAGCCCGCCGGTGTTGAGCAGGCATATAGCAGAGCTGGAAGACCTCGGCTTCGTCACCAGGCGACCGGATCCCGCTGACGGCAGGGCCCAGCTTCTCGCGTTGACGGAAGAGGGCGCCGCCAAACTCCGTGATTTCGAGGAACAACGCAGTGTCAGGGTGCGGGATTACTTGGGCGACTGGAGCGAGGAAGACGCCAGGGACGCATCCGAGGTTCTGCAGAAACTGACAGATTCACTCAAAGATTCAATCCGGGCAACGGCGGCCGGTTCCACTACGACGAACTACACAGTTTAGGAGCCCGGAATGGCTAAACCATCAACTCACACCCCCGCGGCGGCGGCCGCTGCGGTGGGCACTGCCGCGCCCATGACGCACCGCCAAATCATGGAGGCATTGACCGGTCTCCTGGCAGCCTTCTTTACGGCAATCCTGAGCAGCACCATCGTGTCCAACGCGCTGCCCACCATCATGTCCGAGCTCAAGGGCACGCAGACGGACTTTGCCTGGGTTATCACTGCCGCCCTCTTGGCGAACGCTGCCACCACTCCCATCTGGGGCAAGCTTGCCGACCTGTTCGACAAGAAGCTCCTGGTTCAGTTGAGCATCGTTATTTTCGTCGCCGGTTCGGTCATGGCGGGTCTTTCCCAGACCATTCCGCTTTTGCTGACCGCCCGCGTCATCCAAGGTGTGGCACTGGGTGGCCTCACCGCTCTGGCCCAAGCCATCATCGGTTCCATGATTCCGCCAAGGGATCGCGGTAAGTACTCCGGATACATGGGCGCGGTCATGGCTGTTGGTACAGCCGGTGGTCCTTTGCTCGGTGGTTTCATTGTCGATAGTCCGCTCGGATGGCGCTGGACGTTCTTCGTCTGCGTCCCGCTTGCCGTCGTCGCGCTTATCCTGCTCCAGGTGACCCTGAAGATCGAGCACATCAGGCGGCCCGCAAAGATCGACTGGCTCGGCTCCATCTTGCTGACTTCAGGCGTGAGCCTGCTCCTCATTTGGGTTTCCTTCGCTGGCAACCCGGACTACTACGACTGGATCTCCTGGCAATCCGCCCTCATGGTCGGCGGCGGCGTGGTGCTGTTGGGCCTCTTGGTTCTTGTGGAAACCAAGGTTGCCCAGCCGATCATCCCGTTGAAGATCATCTCGGAGCGCACCACGGCACTGGCTATCGTCGCTTCGATTGCCGTGGGTATCGCCATGTTCGGCTCCTCCACCTTCCTGGGTCAGTATTACCAGGTTGCCCGCGGTGCCACGCCTACTGAGGCAGGCCTGCTCACGCTTCCGATGATCGCTGGGAACCTGGTCGGTTCGGTCGCATCCGGCATCCTGATCAGCCGATTCGGAAAGTGGAAGCGGTTCCTGATCGCCGGATCCGTCTTGCTGGTGGGTGGCCTCGCCTTCGCCGGCACGTTGGATCACACCACGGCTCTGTGGCTGGTGGCCATCTACATCGGAGTCTTCGGCCTGGGCCTTGGCATGCTGATGCAGAACCTGGTCCTTGCCGTGCAGAACACCGTCCAGGCCAAGGACATTGGAACGGCTAGTGCTTCGGTTGCCTTCTTCCGCTCTGTCGGCGGCGCGATCGGCGTATCAGTCCTCGGTGCCGTCATGGCCAACCACGTCAAGGACCTAGCGGTCAGCGGGATGGCCAAGGCCGGGATCCCGGTGCAGGGTGGTGGTGGGGCCTCCGGCTCCAGCATGGACCTGACGGACATGCCGGCTCCGATCCGCGACATCATGCGTGCGGCCTATGGTGACGCGACGGCACAGATCTTCATGATTTCCGCGATCATCGCCGTGCTTGCCTTCGTGTCCGTGCTCCTGATCAAAGAACGCCCGCTCCGCCGCACCGTGGACGCCACCCCGGACAAGGAACTCATCGCCACGGCCTCCGCCGAGGCCGCGATGTCCGTGGATACCGCGTCGATGGACGCAGTGAAGCTGGGCGACACTGAGGAAGCTCCCGACGCCGTCGAACGTCCGACGTCGAAACGCCCGCTTTCCCGGACGGCACCGCGCGAGTCCGCTCCAGCCGACGGGCCGGACCTCGACTTGGAGTTTGCCCGGATCCTCACCCAGGAACGGCCAGGCAGTGCGGGGGACGTGAGGGAGTTGCAGGAGCAACTGTCCAGGACGCAGTATGTCCTCGCTGAGCAGCAGCTGCAGTTGAGCCGGGCGAACGTTGAGCTGCAGGCGCGCCTGCGGGAGCAGCAGGCTATGGCCGAACAGCAGGCCCGCACCGCAGCCGAGCTCGCGGCAATCCGCAAGGAACTCAAGCGCGAGCGTAAGCAACAGGAGCGTATGGCCCTTCTGCTCCTGCAGGGAGTGGAAGCCCGCTCCGATCACGGCAAGCACGCAGGCTAACTTCGATGCACATCAAAGCGCCGGCTGGGATTCCAGCCGGCGCTTTTGTTGTGTCCAGAGACTTAAATACTCCGCAGGGATGATCTTTTGCCGTGGTTGTTTCGCCGCGGCAAGGGATTTCGTAGAGTGGGGAGGCTAATAGTGTCAGCCCTTGCTGCAAAACTCTCTTTTACTTCATTCACGCACTCTTTCTAAGGACCCGTGGGCATGCTTGTCACCCTTATACGGCGGTATTCCAAGCCGTATTTGCCGCAGATAGTGGCCGTCCTCATTTTTCAGTTGGCGTCCACCATCGCCACGCTCTATCTCCCCAGCCTCAACGCCAAAATCATCGATGAAGGAGTGTCCAGGGGGGACACCGATTTCATTTGGCGTACCGGGGCGCTCATGCTCGCTGTGGCCCTCGGACAAGTCGTTTCGGCCATCATCGCGGTCTATTTCGGTGCCAAGACCGCAATGGCGATCGGCCGCGACCTGCGCCGCGGTGTCTACCGCCAGGTCAGCAGCTTCTCGGCGCAGGACGTGAACCGCTTCGGTGCCCCAACCCTCATTACGCGCGGCACCAATGATGTCCAGCAAGTACAAATGCTGGTGCTGATGGGCCTGAACTTCATGGTCTCAACCCCCATCATGTGCGTTGGCGGCATCATCATGGCCCTGCGCGAAGACCTCAGCCTTTCCTGGCTGGTCTGGGTGTCCGTGCCCGTCTTGGTGGCCGTGGTGGGATACCTCGTGGTCCGCCTTATGCCGCTGTTCCGCTCCATGCAGAAAAAGATTGATGCCATCAATGGTGTGCTCCGGGAGCAGATCATCGGCATCCGGGTTGTGCGCGCGTTCGTCCGCGAACCTTATGAGGTCAAGCGATTCGGCGATGCCAACCAGGACCTCACAGCAGTTTCGGTCAAGATCGGCAACCTGTTCGTCCTGATGTTCCCGGCTATCGGCATGATCCTGCACCTGTCCACGGCTGCCGTGCTGTGGTTCGGCGGCCACCGTGTTGATTCGGGAGCCATGCAGGTCGGTTCCTTGACGGCGTTCCTCCAGTACCTGTTGCAGATCCTGATGGCCGTCATGATGGGTACGTTCATGGCCATGATGATCCCGCGCGCATCGGTCTGTGCGGACCGCATTGGTGAGGTCCTCGACGTCGAGCCTTCCATCCACAACCCGGTCTCGCCGGTGGTTCCTGCCGAGAAGAAGGGCCGCGTTGAGTTCCGCGACGTTACCTTCAAATACCCTGGTGCGGAAGCGCCGGTTCTGAGCAACGTCTCGTTCACCGCTGAGCCCGGCAAGACGCTGGCCATCATCGGCTCCACCGGTGCAGGGAAAACCACCTTGGTGTCCCTGCTGCCGCGGCTCTATGACGTCGCTTCCGGCCAAGTACTGCTCGACGGCGTGCCGGTCACCGACCTTGATGCATCCGAGATCACCAGCCGGGTGGCCGCTGTGCCGCAGCGGCCGTACCTGTTCTCCGGCACCATTGAGCACAATCTCCGATTCGGCAAGCCGGACGCCACGGACGCAGAACTGTGGGAAGCACTGGAAACCGCACAGGCGAAAGGCTTCGTGGCGGAGAAGTCCTCGGGGTTGAACCGCCGCATCGCCCAGGGAGGCACCAACGTTTCCGGTGGCCAACGCCAGAGGCTCTCCATCGCCAGGGCTTTGGTGACCAAGCCGAACGTGTACTTGTTCGATGATTCGTTCTCGGCCCTGGACGTAGCTACCGATGCCCGCCTGCGGAAGGCCTTGAAAGCCAAGACGCAGGACTCCACGGTCATCATCGTGGCGCAGCGGGTCTCCACCATCGCCGACGCGGACGAAATCCTGGTGTTGGATAACGGCCGCATCGTGGACCGGGGGACCCACGATGAACTGCTGGAGACATCGCCCACGTACCAGGAAATCGTTGAATCCCAGCTGAGCGTGGAGGAAGTGGCATGAGCGAGCAGAACCAGCAGAAGAAACGTGGCTGGGCTGCCAAGGCAGAGGCCGCGAAGAACGCCAAGGCGGCCGCCGTGGCTGAGACAGCAACCGAAACGCTTGACGACGACGACTTCGTCGAGGAGGAGTACGTTCCCTCGGAGGCCGACGGCGGCATGTTCGGTGACGTTCCCGCCAAGAAAGCCAAGGCCTTCTGGCCGTCCGCCAAACGCCTCATGGGTTTGCTCAAGCCCGAAAGCACCGGCGTTTACACGGTGGTCGGCCTCGTGGTGGTCTCCGTGGTCCTCAACGTGATCGCTCCCAAGATCCTCGGCAACGCCATGGACGTTATTTTCGGTGGCGTCATGGGAAAGCAGCTTCCGCCGGGCGTCACTCAGGCGCAATTCGCTGACCTGATGCGCCAGCAGGGCCAGAACAACTTCGCGGACATGGTCTCCAAGATGGAACTGACCAATGGAATCAACTTTTCCAAGCTGACATTCCTGATTTCGATCGTGCTTTTGATGTACTTCGTGGCCAACATCTTCATGTGGGCGCAAGGGTGGTTGCTCAACAGGATAGTCATGCGGGTCATCAAACGGCTCCGTAACGATGTCCAGGCAAAGCTCAACCGGTTGCCGCTGAACTACTTCGACACCCGTCAGCGTGGCGACATCCTTTCCCGGGTGACCAACGACGTCGACAACGTCCAGCAGGGCCTCCAGCAAGCGTTCTCGCAGTTGGTCAGCTCCGTGCTCACTGTGCTGGGCATCATCGTGATGATGTTTATCGTGTCCTGGGAGTTGGCACTCATTGCATTGGTGGCGCTACCGCTCTCCGGGATCGTGGCCGGCGTCATTGGCGCACGCAGCCAGAAGCTCTTCGCGGCGCAGTGGAAGAACACCGGAACCCTGAACGGGCAGATCGAGGAATCCTTCTCCGGCCACGACCTCGTCAAGGTCTTTGGCCGGGATGCCGACATGCTCGAGCGGTTCGACGAACGCAACGAGGCTCTTTACAAGGCGTCCTTCGGAGCGCAGTTCGTTTCCGGCGTGATTTTCCCGGCCATGAACTTCGTGTCCTACCTCGCTTACGTCGGCATTGCCGTGGTGGGCGGGCTGCGGGTCGCCTCCGGTTCCATGAGCCTTGGTGATGCGACGGCCTTCATCCAGTACTCGCGCGAGTTCACCCAGCCTCTCGGCCAGATTGCCGGCATGGCAAACATGCTGCAATCCGGGGTCGCCTCGGCGGAACGCGTTTTCGAATTCCTCGACGCGGATGAAGAGGTCGTGGAGACGGGAACCCGTCATTTGCCGGCGAAGACGGATGGACATGTGGAGTTCGAGCATGTCTCGTTCAGCTACGTCGCGGATAAGCCCCTCATCGAGGACCTGTCCTTCAGCGCAGAGCCGGGCCATACGGTGGCAATTGTCGGCCCCACGGGTGCCGGCAAGACCACCCTGGTGAACCTCGTGATGCGGTTCTACGAGCTCAACGCCGGCCGGATCACCCTTGACGGCGTGGACATCAAGGACCTGAGCCGGGCGGAACTGCGTTCCAAGGTGGGGATGGTGTTGCAGGACGCTTGGCTCTTCGGTGGGACCATCTACGACAACATCCGGTACGGCAACCTGGATGCCACCGAAGACCAGGTCATGGAGGCAGCCAGGGCCACCTACGTTGACCGCTTCGTCCGTGCCCTTCCGGATGGCTACCAGACCATCATCGATGAGGAAGGCAGCAACGTCAGCGCCGGTGAGAAACAGCTCATCACCATCGCCCGCGCATTCGTTTCCAACCCCTCCTTGCTCATCTTGGATGAAGCAACCAGCTCCGTGGACACCCGCACGGAGTTGTTGCTGCAGAAGGCCATGGCCGCTTTGCGGACTGACCGGACGAGCTTCGTGATCGCCCACCGTCTCTCAACCATTCGCGACGCCGACACCATCCTGGTCATGGAAAACGGCAAGATCGTGGAGCAGGGCAACCATGCCGCGCTGTTGGCCCTCCAAGGTGCCTACTACCGCTTGTACATGTCTCAGTTTGCCGGTGAGGAAGACACGGCTGTGGACGACTCGACGGCGGTGCACAGCTGAGCACGTCCGCAGAACCGGGGCAGTCCGTGGCACCCCGGCGCATCGAGGTACTTGTACCTATGCGCTGGGGTGACATGGATGCCTACGGGCACATCAACAACGTTCAGATCGTGCGCATGTTGGAAGAGGCCCGTGTTGCCGCGTTCGGCCCGCCAAGTGGCGCAGGCTTGCCTGGGGCCGAGCCGCCCGCGGCGCTGTTTAACGACGTCGGACCCGGCGTCATGACCCTGGTTGTTGAGCACAAAGTCCGCTATGTGCGGACCTTGGAGTATCGCAATATTCCGGCCGTGGTAGAGATCTGGGTCGGGGCAATCAAGGGCGCCAGCTTCGATCTCCACTACGTCATCAAGGATCCGGTCACCAGGGAGGACTGCGTGAAGGCCACCACGCATTTGGCCTTCGTCAGCGAGGCCAGCGGCCGGGTCCTCAGGCTCACCCCGGAGCAAAAAGCCAAGCTGGAGGCGTACCGGGCATGAACCGCAGGGTGCATGGACTGTGAATCCCGTCCCCGTTAATCCATGTGCCCGTAGAGTTTCATTATGAAACTGGAAATCGCCGTGGTGAGCGCTACCGGAGCAGGGACTGCCGCATCAGAGGGCGCAGACCGGGTTGAGCTCTGCAGCAGCCTGGAACTTGGCGGAATTACCCCGAGCCAAGGGTTGATGGAGGCCAGCCTCGAACACGTCGATGGGCGGTTGGAGATCCATGCCTTGATCCGGTGCAGGCCCGGGGACTTCCGGTATTCCGCCTCGGATGTTGACACGATGGTCCACGAGACCCGTCACTTGCTGGCACAAGGCGCCCATGGCGTGGTGTTTGGGGCACTGAGCGGCGAAGGGGACGTGGACCTCACAGCGACACGACGACTGGTGGATGCAGCGCGGGAGGCAAACCCGGACGCGCAGCTGACATTCCACCGGGCCATTGACCAAGCCATGGACCCGCTTGCCGTGTTGGATGAGTTGCTGGCACTGGGGTTCACCAGGGTGCTGACGTCAGGGCATGAACCCAGTGCAGGTGCCGGCTTGCCCACCTTGGAGCGAATGGTTCAGCGCGCACATGGTGATGCGGAAATCATGGCCGGCGGCGGCCTGACACTGGAAGATATTCCGGCCATGCATGCCGCTGGCCTCGCAGCCGTCCACCTTTCAGCCAAGAAAGTGGTCTCCTCGCGGGCCGATTCTTCCGCCAGGGCCGATTCCTCCCCACATACAGGGAAGCCCATCGACGTCGGCAGTCACGGCTGGGATCCGACGGCATACACGGTCACCGACCGCCCGACCGTCCGCTCGGCGCGGGCGATTGTGAACGCCTTGCTGGTGCAACAGTGATGCGGACGCCTACCACTCCAGCCACGGCACGGGTAGAGCCCTCCAACCTCACTGTCACCACCATTTCGCTTACCATGGCGGACGTGGGACGGTCGAATCCGTTGCCCCCTGTGGAATCGGAGCTCCAGCAGTCCTACCTGATGGGCGCCGGCGTCCCGGAAGAACTTCAGGCTTCAACCAGATACGGCGGGGTGCCCAACGTCTATCCCTATCTGACGCAGGATAGCTACACCCGGGAAGCCACGCCCCGTGAGGTGACCGCCGTCGTTCTTGAAAACAGCAAGCTCAAGGTGACGGTGTTGCCATCACTGGGCGGCAGAATATGGGAGTTGTTCGACAAAACGGCCGGTAAGCACCTTTTGCATACGCACCACTCGCCTCAAGTGGCCAACTTGGCGCTCCGGAACGCATGGTTTGCCGGCGGCCTGGAGTGGAATATCGGAACTCGGGGTCATTCACCCACCACGTGCGATCCGCTCCACGCTGCAATCGTCCACACCCCTGACGGAAAGCACATCCTGAGGTTGTGGGAGTATGAGCGGTTGCGTGAAGTGGTGTTCCAAGTGGACTTGTGGCTTCCCACGAACTCGGAGGTCCTGCTCGCGGCGGTGCGGATACGGAACCCGAATGATCACGAGGTTCCCATGTATTGGTGGAGCAATGCTGCGATCCCGGAGACGGACAGGAGCCGCGTGATCGCGCCTGCCGGTGAAGCCTTTGGCAGCGACTACGCCGCTGCCATCACCCGTGTCCGCCCCACCGATCATGAAGGCTACGATGCCACCTGGTTGGTCAACAACCCACACGCCGCCGACTACTTCTTCGACATTGAGGGTTCGCAGCGGCGCTGGATCGTCGCAGCAGATGACGACGGCGACGGCTTGGCCATAATGTCGACAGGCATGTTGCGCGGCAGGAAGCTTTTTGTCTGGGGGCAGGGCCCTGGCGGTAAGCGCTGGCAGGAATGGCTCAGCCCCGGTGCTGGTCCCTATGCCGAAATCCAAGCGGGGCTCGCCCAAACACAATTCGAACACCTGGCTATGCCGGCCGGCGCCGAATGGGCGTGGGTGGAGGCCTACGGAAACGGCCACCTGGATCCGGAAACCTCACATGGCGTGGACTGGGATGCTGCGGTGGCGCATGCGGGTGAACGTCTCGAGCACCTGATGCCGCAGGCATACCTTGACGAGGCGCTCCCGGCGGCACTGCGGGACGGTGACGTGCCGCCGTCGAAAATGTTGTCGGTGGGAAGCGGCTGGGGCGTGGTGGAGCGGGCCCGCCGCCGGAAGAGCGGCCGGGCGTGGATTGACGAGTCGGGCACGCCGTTCGTGAATGAGAGTGTGACCGGAGAACAGAGCCCGTGGCTCGGGCTCCTCTCGGGGAAGGAGTTCGGCGAACGGCCGGACGTTGATGAACCAAGCTTTGTTGCCGGGGCTGATTGGGAGGAATTGCTGGCCAGCGCCGGCAACCAAGCCGGGCCGGAAGCACAGTTTCACATGGCCACCATGAAGCATGCGAGGCAGGAGCTGGCGGGCGCAATGGACGGGTATCGCGCGGTATTGGCGGATCGGCACGCCCGGGCCCGCACCACGGCACTCGCACACCGGGGATTGGGCCTGGCGATGATTGCTGCCAGTTTGGAGGGGCCCGACGGGCTGGAGGGTTTGGCCGAGCTCGCCAAGGGCGTCGAGGCGCACCCCTCACCGCTGCCACTGTTGATCGAAGCAATGACGCTGTGTATTCGCCACGGACACCCTCAGGATGCCCTGGAACTTTTGGAGAAGAGCGCAGGGGCGGGGGCCGCCGTCGGGCGTTTGAAGTTCCTGAAAGCCGCGGCCCTTGCAGGGATCGGTGACGACGCCGGTGCTGCTGCCATACTGCGTGGGGGCGTCGAGATTCCGGACCTGCGCGAAGGCGAGGATGCGATCGCGCACCTTTGGGAACGGGTATGTCCGGGCGAGCCCGTGCCCGAAAACTACACGTTCGGGATGCGCTGAGGGAACGCCCTCAGAAAACCGGAGTAAGGAAGAAAGCTGCCCTGCCGGGCTCGTGAGCCTGTGGATAGCCGGATGCTTGGGTAAGCCAAACAAGGTAAGTTGTCAGGGTGACTCCCACCGCCAAACCTGACCTTGACCGCGCCCCCGGGATCTCCAAGGAGATCGAGGATGCAGCGTGGTTTGTGCTCGGTCCTGCGCTGCAGGGAAAACCTTCGGCGTTGGACGGCAGCACTCTGACGTGGACGGCCGAAGCCGCCGAGGAGTTACTCGAACGGCTGGAACGCGGGGTCGGGGATTCCAAAGCGCCCATGATGACCAACCTGCGCCAAAACCTGGAAGGCGCGTCCCGCGAGGCCAAGCTCCTGGCAGTGGAGTTGCTGTTCCTGCAGTCCTTGCCGCTGGCCCACGAGGTCAAGTCCCTCAGGGTGAAGCGGGCACGCGTCGCCGAGGCTGCGTCCTGGGTGGAGCCGCCAATTGAGCTTCCCGAGGAACTCTACGAAGGCTTGACGGACCACGGAGTCATCCGGGACCGCACCGCGGAGTTCAACTGGACCATCTGGGACCACCTGATGTGGCTTTGCCGCTTCGTCATCCATCTGGACACCCAAAGCACCGCAACCATCAACAAGGCCCTCGCGGACCCCCTGAAGTTCCACGAACTCGCCGCCGGCACCCCCGAGGACCAGCCCGCCCTGCGGCGCAGCATCGAGTATCTGGTGTGGCCCAGTTACTTTGAGCCGGTGGTGGCGGACGTTGAGCGCCAAGAGATCCGGGACGCTTTTGCCTCGCTGGTCGGCGGGGCCAAGGGTGACTCGGATGAGGACATTACCGCGGACATCCACAGGATCCGGCTGCACCTTGACGAGCAGGCCGGCCAGCGGATCGATTGGTACGACAGGCAGTTGGTCAGCCAGTGGCGCAAAGTAGGCGATCCCGGCCGCCGGTCCTGGCTTCTTCGGACCCACCACGACAACGCCGAGTTGCTCGCCGCCTGGGCAGCCGAGGAGAAGGCAACCCTGGACGTGGAACACCTGCGCTCGCTGTCGGCCGGTGTGACCGCCGGCGTGGTGCAACGTGCCGTTGACGAGGATTACAAGCACTTGGGTTACGTGGAGAGGGAGGACACCAAGACCGCGGTTTTCGCCTTCCTCACCGTCATGAAACCAGGGGACCTCACGCTGTACCAGCACGCCGGCCGCGTCCGCGTGGGCGTTGTGTTGGGCGAGCCGGAACACCAGGAGGACAACCGCGGCATCCGCCGCAAGGTCCGCTGGTTCGAGGACAGCTATGCCATCTCCGAACTCCCTCGCCACGCACAGAGGCAGCTCTCCACTCCGGGCATCATCGTGGACGTTACCCGGGTCATCCAGGCCCTGCAGGAACTGCTTCCTGTCGAGGCCGAAACCGACGGCGAGGAAGAGGTCCCGCCCACCGCCGTCGTCGAGGTTGTCCAGCAGGGTTTCCGTCCCCTGACGGAGGCGTTCGCCGAGTCCCTCCACATGGACCTGGAGCCCTTGCAGGAGATTGCGGAGCTCCTTGAAGAGAACCGGCAGCTGGTCCTTTATGGTCCTCCCGGTACCGGAAAAACGTACTTGGCCAAGCACCTCGCGGCCGAGCTCGCGGGGGACAGCACCGATGAGCGTGTGAAGCTGGTGCAGTTCCATCCGTCTTATGCCTATGAGGATTTCTTCGAGGGTTACCGACCCGACAAGACCGACGACGGCCAGGTCTCCTTCAAGCTCGTTGCCGGCCCGCTTCGCCGCCTCGCGGAGGAGGCAGCCAAGCCGGAGAACGCGCACAAGCCCTACTTCCTGATCATCGACGAGATGAACCGGGCAAACCTGGCAAAAGTCTTCGGTGAGCTGTACTTCCTCCTTGAATACCGGGACGATCGCATCTACCTGCAGTACAGCCCCAACGAGCCCTTCAGCTTGCCGGACAACCTGTACATCATCGGCACCATGAACACCGCGGACCGATCCATTGCCATGATGGACGCCGCCATCCGCCGTCGCTTCGCCTTCATTGAACTCCATCCGAAAGTGGAACCGGTCCGGGGTTCCCTGCGCCGGTTCCTGCAGGCCCGCGGACTGGACACCCTCAACGCCGATCTCTTGGATGCGCTGAACGATGCAATCGATGATTGGGACCGCGACCTCATGATCGGGCCGTCCTATTTCATGAAGAACGCCGCGCAAAACCCCACAGGCTTGCGACGTATCTGGAAATACGAGCTCATGCCACTGCTGGAGGAGCACTATCACGGACAGTTGAACCGGGCGCAGTTGGAAGAACGCTTCGGCCTTGACCAGTTGCTGGGACGACTTGCGGCCCGCTGACCGCCGTCCCACGGGTGAAGCTCCCCGGCATGTGGTCATGGACGAGCTTTCCGGCGGCGTGGTGGACAAGCTCGAGCCCGAGTCCGCGGCATTCATCAACGCCAGCGGCCTGGCCAAGGTTTCGCCCATCGGCATGGGTCTTTACCGCATTGAGCCGATCGGAAAGGTCGGCTCCGTGCGGACCGCGTCGGTCCAACTTGAGGTTCGGCCCAAGGATCGGCTTGGCCTCAGCCGGCTGCTCTTCCTGCTCAGTTACGCCGGGGAGCAAGGATTCGGTGAGCACTTAGTAGAGGCAGCGGAGCACCCGGATTTATGGAGCGCGCTGGCCGAATCACTGGCACAGCTGGCTGACAGGGCTTTGAGCCGGGGAGTGTTGCAGGGTTATCTGACGGTGGAGGAGTCGTTACGGACCGTCAAGGGCCGCATCCGAATTTCAGACCAGATTTCGCGTCGCCCAGGGATGATGGTTCCGCTGGAAGTCTCCTATGACGAATTCACGGAGGACATCGCCGAGAACCGGATCCTCCGGGCCGCCCTGGAGCGGATGGGGCAAGTACCCGGAGTTCGTCCTGACGTCCTCAGCCGTTTACGCCAGCTCAAGGGAAAGCTCGACGCCGTCACCCGCCTTCAGTCCGGCGCACCCCTGCCGCCGTGGCGTGCCAGCCGCATGAACGCCCGATACCACGCCGTGTTGCGGTTGGCCGAGGTCATCCTGCGGAATGCTTCGGCGGAGGCCGGAGTCGGCAAACAGCAGACTGCATCGTTCGTGGTGGACATGGGGCAGGTCTTCGAAGAGTTTGTGGGGACGGCCCTGCGCAGTGCCATGAGCGCCTACCCAGGTGAGATGCGCCTGCAGTACGGGGCCATCCTGAATGAGGCTGTGCGTGACTCGGACCGCCTGACGGTAAGGCCGGATGCGGTACATTTCCTCGGTGGCCGGCCCGTGGTGGTCTACGACACAAAGTACAAGGCAGCCTCCGACGCCGGAGCCTCCGTAAGTGCCGACCACTACCAATTGCTGGCGTACTGCACAGCGCTCCGGGTACCCACCGCGTGGCTCGTTTACGCGGGGCCCGGGGAGATCAAATTACGGCGCATCCTTAACACGGACATCGACATCGTGGAGTACCCGCTGGACCTGTCCAGGCCGCCGTCGGAGATCCTGGCAGCCGTGGCGGATCTCGCCGAACAGTCGTGGGGCGAGGTAGTCCGCCAAGCGGTAGCAGACCTCCCCGGGCAGGACGGCTAGGCCGGCACCTTCACCGTGAACGTGGTTCCCCGGCCGGGTTGGCTATCAAGGGTGATGGTACCGCCATGGGCCTCGACGATTGCCTTGCTGATGGGAAGGCCAAGGCCGACGCCGGGGATGGTGCTGTTGCGCACACCGCCCGCCCGGAAAAACTTGGTGAACGCCTCCGCCTGTTCATCATCGGTCATGCCCATCCCGGTGTCACTGACGCGGCAGAAGACGAAGTTCGAGTCCTCCCACGCCGCTACCTCCACGTCGCCGCCGTCGGGCGAGTACTTGATGGCATTGGAGACCAGGTTGTCCAGCACTTGTGCCATCCGTGAGGAGTCCACGTGTGCTTCCAGGGCCTCGGGGACGTCCATGGAGAGACGTATGCCGGCCTTCGCGGCGCGTGGCTCGGCTGATGTGACGCTACCCCGCACCAGTTCGGCCACGTCCACGGCGTGCGGCTGGATGACGATGTGGCCGGAGCGCACTGACAGCAGGTCGGAGACGAGGGTCAACAGGCGTTCGGCGTTGCGGCGGACGATGTTCAATTGGGCCTTGGCTGCAGCGTCGAGTCCATGGGGATCATCAAGGATGAGCTCAACATAGCCCAGGATGGATGTCAGGGGAGTGCGGAACTCATGGGAGACGTTGGCAACAAAATCGTCCTTCGCCGCCAGTGCGTTGACCAGGTCCGTGACGTCGCTGAAGACCACCACCGAACCTGCGAACTTGCCGCCGTCGTCCGTCATGGGCCGGGCACTCGCGGTGAAGGCGCGCTGGTCTTTGGCTGTGCCAATCCAGATCAGCTGATCTGTGAAGCGTTCCCCGAGGACCGCTCGCCGCACCGGACGGCGATCCGCCGCCAAGGGTGAGGTCCTGTCCCTGTCGAATATGAGCAGCTCCGCCTCGGCGGGGTTCGGATTCCCTGGCGGCGCGGCCAAGGCATGTGTTTGGCGTTGCCTGCGGTTCATGAGGATGTCCTGCCCGTCACTGTCGACGGCGACGACGCCCAACGGGAGTGCCTCCATGACGGTGTTCAGGAGCCGTTCCTGCGTGGTGCTGACATCCAAGGCCTTCTTGAGTGCTGCATCCTTTTCTTTCAAAGCACGTTGCTGGCGCACCACGCTCAGGGTCAACACGCTGACCGAAATGCCAATGCCAAGCATCAGGATCGGGAACAGAAGGGGTTTGGTGATGTCTTGCTCGGTAAGGGCGCCGCGGACGAATAGCGGCACCCAAACTATTCCCAGCGGTCCGAGGAATGACATGAAGATTGCGAGCCTGGGGTAAAGACCGGACGCGCACAGCCAAATAACCGGCAGAACCACCAGGACACTGAGGCCGGTAATGGAATCCACCGACCCTTCGCGGGCGAATCCTATGGAGACCATGTCCAGGATCGGGATCGAAAGGAAGCTCGCATAGGGCAGGCGATCCCATGGCAACAGCACGCAAAGGGCCAGGAGGATCGTCTGACTTAGCAGGTAGATGACGAACAGTTCATTATCCAGCGTGGCGGGGAAATACAGCCATACCAAAATGGCGGAAATACACACACAAACGGACAACGGCAATTGGCTGAGGACCACCCGTATCCGGAGCGAATGTTCGTGGAATGAGCGCTCGAACACCAAGAGTTTCTTCTTCTCGCTCATGTCCCACGGTGAGGGGTGGGTCATGGCAGGACCACAAAGGTTGCAGAAGAAGTTCGATTCATGAGATTAGCCTAACCATAATGGATATACTGCTGAGGTTATCGAATGGGGCTGAGGGGCGCGATGAGTGAAGCACGTGTGGGGCTGGTTATTGAAGATGACCAGGATATTCGCGAGTTGGTTCGCGTCGTCCTATCCCAGGCAGGGTTTGACGTGCACGTTGCGTCCACCGGATCTGCCGGCGTGACCTCCGCCCGGGAGCTGAACCCCGACGTTATCACCTTGGACCTCGGGCTGCCGGACATCGATGGATTCGAAGTCGCCCGCCAGATTCGCAAATCCTCCGACGCGTACATCATCATGCTCACCGCGCGCGCCGAGGAGTTGGACACCTTGATGGGCCTGGAAGCAGGCGGCGACGACTACCTCACCAAGCCGTTCCGCCCGCGCGAGTTGCGCGCCCGCGTGGAGGCCATGATGCGCAGGCCGCGTGCGTCGTCGGAGTCCAAGCCAGTGACGGAAGAACTGCCGGATCCGGAGATAACGCACAACGGCTTGGCCGTTTCCGCCGGCTCGCGCACTGCAGTGCTGAACGGCAGGGAGCTCAAGCTCACCCGCACCGAATTCGACCTCCTCCTCGCATTGCTTGAAACCGGCAGGATCGTGCGGACCAAGGCGGATCTGGCGCGTCGCCTGCGGAACGAACAGTACGACGTCGGAAGTTACGTCAGCGATGCCGACGAGCGTGCCGTTGAGGTGCACATGGGGAATTTGCGGAAGAAGCTCGGGGACAGTATCCAGACTCCCCACTGGCTGGAAACAGTCCGAGGTGTCGGCTACAGGCTGGCCCCGTCTGCCAGCAACAACTAGGCGGCCAGCAACAACTAGGCGGCCAGCAAAAATTAGGCTGTCAGCAACAAATACGCGGCCTTAGGATAGCGGTGTCTCGAGCTCGTAAATCGTGCCGAAGACAAAGTGCTCCATTTCGGTGACCTGCAGCTTGAGCTCGCTCAGGTGTTGGCCGCTGGGCAGCAATCGGAGCCTGATTTCCATCTCGGTGGCCAAGCGGTTCATGCAGATAGCGCCCACCATGGCGCTGGATGTCTTCAGGCTCAGTACGGCGTCCATGGCATCTTCCATGTCCAGGTTTTCCAAGGCGCGATGAAGGCGCGATACCCGCCACGGCAGAAGCGCAACGTAATTGCGGACAAAGGCAAGGATGATGCCCTGATCGCCTCCCAACTCCGCTTGAAGTTCTGTCAGGACGGTATGGTCCACCAAGGAATCGGTGCACTCGTCATACTCGGACACCAGACTCCTCCCGCCCCGAAACAATAGATTCACGCTTCAACAGTAGGACTCGTGGAAGTGCCCGCGGGCCATCCAAGCAAAGATTGATCCAATCTTGAGCGGACTCAGAGGCAGACTTGATCCCCCTCTCAGAGAGTGGAAAAGAACCGAAGAATGGTCACTGATTGGGGAGCACAGGCGTGGATGAAAGCACCGGAAATTCCGTGAACCAGAGGGCTCGCCCACCAGTGGGGATTGCGGCCGCCGTGGGCATTTGCCTCGTCGTCTTGCTGGGCATCGGCGGTTCCTCGGCGTACTCTCTCTGGGGCCAGGGCTCTGTCCATGACCGCTCGACCCAGTCAGGAACGTCCTCCCACGCCGGACGATAACTGGCTGCTTTTTCCCGCAGCGGCGTCGAGAAACGCCCTCATCCGGTCTTCGAGAGCCGAGCGGTCTTTGAGTTCGCATTCCCACACTGTCAACACTTCCCAGCCGGCGGCCTCCAGTTCGTGGCGCTTTTGGGCATCCCGTTCGCGGGTGCGGGTCCTTTTGGTCGCCCAGAATTCTGCGTTGGCGGCCGGTGCGTGCTGCCCCGCTTTGCAGTCATGGAAGTGCCAAAAGCAGCCGTTGACGAAGATGACCTTGTGCCTCCCGGCGAAGACGAGGTCGGGACGGCCCGGGAGGCGGGTCTGCCCGTACTGGCCGTGCAGTCGATACCTGTAACCCTTGGCATGCAGCAGAGCACGGACCAGCAATTCCGGCTTGGTGTCCTTGCCCCGGATTTTGGACATGTTGCTGCTACGCTGCTCCCGCGTCAGGCGGTCCCGCCCTTGGTCCACCACTGCTATGGCTTGAGCACCACCTTGATGCAGCCGTCCTGCTTCTTCTGGAACTTTTCGTAGAGCGCAGGTGCCTCATCAAGTGAGCCCGTGTGGGTGACCAGGTGCATGACTCCCAGCGGATCGGCGTCGTCCTCTACCAAGGGGAGGAGTTGGTTAGTCCAGCTTCGAACGTTGCATTGCCCCATCCTCAACTGGATTTGCTTATCGAACATCGTCATCAGCGGCATCGGGTCTGCTTGCCCGCCATACACGCCGCTCAGGGAGATGGTTCCGCCGCGGCGCACGAGGTCGATTGCCGTATGGAGGGCTGCCAGCCTATCGACGCTCATGGTTTCCATCGCCACTTGTGCAGGCTTGTCCGGGAGCAGCGAGACGGCCTTGTGCAGGAACGACGCCACCGGGGAACCATGAGCTTCCATCCCCACCGCATCCACCACCGAATCCGGTCCTCGTCCCAATGTTTCCTCACGGATTTTGCCGGATACGTCCGGGCTGTAGTCCATCGTCTCCACGCCGTGGGCCTCAGCCATGGCCCGGCGCTCGGGGACGGGATCCACGCCAATCACCCGGAAGCCTTTGTGGACGCCGATCCGGGCGGCAAATTGCCCCACGGGTCCCAGCCCCAACACGGCCAAGGTCCCTCCCTCCGGAACGTTGGCGTACTCCACCGCTTGCCAAGCTGTAGGAAGGATGTCCGAGAGGAAAAGATAGCGCTCGTCCGGTGCATCGGAGTCGACTTTCACAGGGCCATAGTCCGCGAAGGGAACGCGCAAGTACTGTGCTTGTCCGCCCGGAACGGAGCCGTAGAGTTCCGAGTAGCCAAACAGCGCCGCCCCTGATCCTTTCGACGTGACTTGCGTGGTTTCGCACTGGGACTGCAGGCCTTGGTTGCACATGTAGCAGTGCCCGCAGGAGATGTTGAACGGAATGACAACCCGGTCGCCCTTTTTGAGCCGGTGGACCTCCGCGCCCACCTCTTCCACAATCCCCATGGGTTCGTGCCCGATCACATCCCCTTTGTGCATGTACGGGCCAAGGACTTCATAGAGGTGCAAATCAGAGCCACAAATGGCAGAGGACGTGATGCGGACGATAGCGTCTGTCGGTTCCTGGAGAGCGGGATCGGGTACGTCGATGACGCTCACGGAGCGCCTGCCTTGCCAAGTAACTGCTTTCACGTTGTGGTACTCCCTGCGTTGTGGCTGGGTTGTCCCGCGCTGCAGGAGACCTTTCCAGCGAAGCAGAGAAGATGGGTGGGCACAAGGCATTCACAAGAACAACTAGTAAGCAACCTGATCATTGGTTTACCATTACTGCAAGGGGAGTAACCGGGCAGAGCTGACGGAGGAGTGACCACATTGTCCACCACAAAGAAACCGTATATCCGGGGGGCCGCATCTCATGCTGAGGTGAAGGCCCTGATCTGTTCGGCCTGCCATTCCGCAGACCACCTGAATTTGGAAATGATTGAATCCATAGAGCCGCACCCCGGAGATCTCCTGGTGTTGGTTTCCTATAAGTGCATGACGTGCGAGGCGTCCTACTCCCATACCGCGGCGTTCCATGATGTTGCCGAGGTCCTTAACCGCGCTGGAACAGTGTCCGGCCTTCTGCAGTTCGGCGGGGAATACTTCCATTGCGGGGAACCAATGAGCTTTGCTAACTCCTCGGCGCGGAGCCTCTACGCGCCCATGTCCACCGAAGACGTCGACGACGGCCTGCTCGATGTCTACCTGCAGACCCGCGTGCTGCAATGCCGCTGCGGATTCCGGATGGAGCTACCCGCCTAAGTTCCCTGAGATTGGGGTGCTCATAGGGGTTGCGGCGCTACGCCACCGTTTAGGACGATGTGAGCAGGGGTACAGCTCGGGTAGAAGGTCAAGGGCGGCGCCGATGAAAGGCCGCACAACAGGGAGGTAGCCGGCATGGACACTGGACAAGTGGTACTGATCATTGTCATCGTCGTCATTGTTATTGCGGCGATAGTTGTGGCCGCAACCATCGGCCGCCGGAAGAAGGCGGAGGTGAACCGCCGTCGAGCCGCTGAGTTGCGTGAGAAGGCGGACCAAGAAGCCATAGGCGCCCACCAGGCCAAAGCTGAATCCGCCCAAGCCGAAGCCGCTGCGCTGCAGGCCGAGGTGGAAGCGAATCGTCTTCGCCGCGATGCCGAGCAGCACGCCCAAAAGGCTGACGAGGCCCACGGGCGGGTGGAAGAACATCTTCGCCACGCCGAGAAGCTCGATCCCAACGCCGGCAGGGACTCCGGTTCAAACGGCTTGCCCTCTGGTGGTTCCCGCTCACATGACGCGGACCGCTCTGATGCCGCCGAAGGTGAAAACGTGACCCGCAACCGTGCAGGGCACGACGGCGGTGCGACCCGCGAAGACGACGGGAACCGTTAGCTTTTCGATCAGGCAAAAGGGAGGCGGGTAGTGAGCATCGTGGTGAGGAGAACAGGCCGGGACGTGCGCTCGAACGAGTCGAAAGCGAACCGGCATGCAGTGGACGTGGTTCTTGGACATTTGGGCGAGATTGGGCCGGCAGTAGCTGCGCTCCGCAGGGAGTCCTCGCGACTTGCTGAATGGGGCGAGGAGTTGGCTCGCGTCCGGCGGCGGGGCGGCAGTGTTTTCGCCGCAGGAAGCGACACCTCTGCGCACGAAGCCGAGCGCTTCACGTCTGAACTGGCAGCCCACGATCCCACGGGAGGCTCGGGCTTCAAAGCAATATCCCTGAGCAAGGACTCCGATGGCGCCGGAAGCCTCGCCGAGCAGGTCCCGCACTTGGTGCGCGAGGGCGACGTCGTCGTCCTGCTGGCTGCCAGGGAAATCACTGATGATCTCCGGGATGCCGCGGCTGCGGCGAAATCTGCGGGAGCCCGCGTCTGGGCACTGACTGGCAGTGAATCCAAGGACCTTGACCGTTCGGTCAACGAATCCATTTGCATCAACACAGATCCTCCTCATGCTGAAGAAGCCCACTTGGTGGCTGTACTGGCTTTGTGCGAGTGCTTTGACGACGCGCTCAAAGAGGGCCAGACCGGTTAGACGGAGTGTGATCTGCCCCTCCTCCGGAATAGTTGCAAGCGCCGTGCAGTTACGCAGAATGAACGTGTTTCACTCTGAAAGGAACTGCGCATGCTGTTTTCTCCCCTGGCCCTCGGCGAACTCGAACTCTCCAACCGACTGGTGATGGCCCCCCTCACCCGCCTCCGTGCGGGAGAAGATGGCGTGCCGGGTCCTTTGATCGCCGAGCACTACCGTCAGCGGGCTTCCCTCGGCCTGATCGTCAGCGAAGGCACCTACCCGGTCCGGGCAGGGCAGTCCTACCCCGGGCAGCCTGGCCTCGTCACTGAGGAGCAGATTGCGGGCTGGAAGAAGGTCACCGACGGCGTCCACGCCGAGGATGGCCGGATGTTCGCCCAGATCATGCACGGTGGGCGCGTCTCGCACGCCGATATCACTGGTGGTGCAGAGATCGTTGGCCCCAGCGCCGTCGCGATTGACGCTGAAGTCCGCACCCCAAACGGCAAGCAGCCTTATCCGGTGCCGCGCGAGCTTCGCACGGACGAACTGCCGGGTGTCATCCAGGAAATCGTCACAGCGTCCAAGAACGCTATCGAGGCAGGATTCGACGGCGTGGAACTCCACTCCGCCAACGGCTACTTGCTCCACGAATTCCTGGCCCCCAACTCGAACGTCCGTACCGACAGCTATGGCGGCTCCCCGCAGAACCGGGCACGGTTCGTGATCGAGACGGTCAACGCAGTAGTGGAAGCCCTTGGGGCAAACCGCGTGGGCATCCGGATCTCGCCCGAACACAATGTCCAGGGCATCGCGGAGACGGATGCTGCTGACGTGCGCGCAACGTACGAGGTCTTGGTGGAAACCATTGCGCCCCTGAACCTGGCTTACCTGAGCATCCTGCACCACGATCCCAAGAGTGCGTTGGTGCAGGACCTGCGTGAGCGTTTCAATGGGACTTTCCTGGTGAATACAGGCTTCAGCGAGATCACCACCCGGGAAGATGCCCTTGCCATCATGGAAGAGGGCCTCGCTGACGCAGTGGTTGTCGGCCGCCCGGCGATTGCCAACCCGGATCTTGCCAGGCGCTGGCGTGAAAGCTTGCCGCTCAACGAGCCGGACGCTTCCACCTTCTACGCGGATGGCGCCACGGGTTACACGGATTACCCGTTCTACGCGAACTAAAGCAGGACGGCATGTGACACAGCCGTAGGGGCCACGCACCGGGTTCCTATAGGATTTGTGACATGCCTGATGCATCCGCTGCCCGTGCCGGCTTTCCCGTAAGCCGCCAAGTTCTGGCCGACCATGTCTATGAGGCACTCCTCGAGTGGCTCATGGACGGTCGGCTGGAACCCGGGGCAGCGGTAAGCATCGATGGCATGGCCCGGGAGCTTGATGTTTCGCCCACGCCGGTGCGGGAGGCGCTCGCCAGGCTGGAGCACACGGGCATGGTCCGCCGGGTAGCGCTCAAGGGATACCGAGTTGCTCCGGTATTCACCCGTGAGGACTTCGCGGAGCTCATGGAAGCCCGGCTCTCCATCGAGCCAGTGAATGCCCGACTTGCCTGTTCCCGGATGACGGCGGAGGGGCTGGAGTCACTAAAGCAGGCCGTGGAGGACCTCCGGAATGCGCCTCGTGGCGGCAGTTTCGCCGAATACCGAAGCTATCTCGAAGCCGATGAACGCTTCCACCAGATCATTGCAGCCCAAGCCAAGAACCAATTCCTGCTCACTGCCTACAACACCCTAGGTGGTCAGATCCAGCGGTTCCGCCTGTTCGGGGGAGTAGGGATCACCGACGCTGAGCAGGCAATTGCTGAACACCAAGCGGTCCTCGATGCATTGGCCAGCGGCGACCCTGAGACGGCCGCCGCCATGATGACCGAGCACGTGCAGAAGGTGCGTGGCCGGGCTATGGCGGACGCGCCCGCGGAATGACGGGCGAAAGGCTTGTCGCCGTCGGGTTATCGTCTTTCTGAGGTCCTTTCTGGGTGCCAGCACCTGAGCTATAGGATCTAGGAAAATGCATAAAAAGTCTTGACAGGTTCCGCTCGTTCGTAAATCCTATAGGAAACAGGATTCCACGAAGGAGTGACCACTATGGCGTACACCGCCAAGGATTGGCCCATAACAGCGGCCCTCCTGCAGTTCCCCGGCACCGACGCCGCGGGTCAGGACATCAACGACGCCGACGCTTCCACGTGGGCTTCCGTCCTCCAGGAAGTCAAGGAAGCCGGCTTTGAGAACGCAGACCTCACGGACAGTTGGGTCCGCCCGGGAGACCTCCGCAGGGAGCGTCTGGCCGAGTTCAAGCAAACCGCGGAAGAAGTAGGTATCGGCGTGCCGGTTATCTCCGCTATCCGTCGCAGCGTGATCCACCAGACGGACTGGGCCGAGAACCTTGCCTATAGCCACCGCACCATCGACGCCGCAGCTGAGCTTGGCTGTGAAGTTGTTTCCTTCGGACTGCACCAGGCCATCACGCCCGAACAGCAGAAACAGCTCTGGTTCTGGACTGTGGAGGGCTACAAGGACCCGGTCGGAGACAAAGAAGCCTGGGGCAACGCCGTCTCCCGCACCCGTGAGCTCGGCAAGCACGCGGCTGAAGCCGGCATTCTGGTGTCCCTTGAGATGTATGAGGACACCTTCCTCGGCACCGCTGACTCCTCGGTCCAGTTGGTCCAGGACATTGGGTTGGACAACGTAGGCCTCAACCCCGACATCGGCAACCTGATCCGCCTGCACCGGCCCATCGAGGATTGGCGGGAGATGGTGGCCAAGACCCTCCCGTACTCCAATTACTGGCACATGAAGAACTACCTCCGGGATGAAGACGTGGCCCGCGACAGCTACATCACCATGCCTGCTCCCATGGAAAGTGGCCTCATCAACTACCGCGAGGCCTTCAAATTTGCCCTCTCCGTGGGCTTCCAAGGAATCCTCTGCACCGAGCACTACGGCGGCGACGGACTGAGCGTCACGGCGAGCAACCAGGAGTACCTCCGCAGGCACGTCCTGCCGAAGACGGATGGTTACGCACTTGGCAAGAGCCAGGTAGCGCAGGGCCGCCAAGAACCGGCAACAGAGCTCGCAGGAGTCTAGGGAAATGACTCAAATCTTTGACAATCCGGCAGAATTTGCCGATGAAGCCCTCGACGGTTTCGTGGCCGCAAACCGCGGCTACGTGGCCCGCGTTGATGGGGGAGTGGTCCGTTCAACCGAGATCCCTGCCGGTCAGGTTGCCCTTGTTGTAGGCGGAGGCTCCGGTCACTACCCTGCGTTTGCCGGACTGGTAGGCCCGGGACTGGCTGCGGGTTCAGCCTGCGGCAACATGTTTGCCTCCCCAGCTGCCGGGCAGGTCTACCGGGTGGCCAAGGCCGCCAACGCCGGAGGCGGAGTCCTGCTCAGCTACGGCAACTACGCCGGTGATGTCTTGCATTTCGGACAAGCCCAGCTCCGGCTCAACGCGGAGGGCATCGAAACCCGCACTGTCACCGTCACGGACGACATCGCCAGCGCACCGATAGACCAACCCGAGAAGCGTCGCGGGATCGCGGGGGACCTCACCGTTTTCAAGATCGCCGGCGCTGCCGCCGAAGCGGGCCTGGACTTGGACGACGTCGAACGCTTGGCCATCAAGGCCAACTACCGGACGCGGTCATTGGGTGTTGCCTTTGATGGTTGCACGCTTCCCGGTGCCAACGATCCGCTGTTCCATGTACCGGCCGGTCAGATGTCGCTTGGCCTGGGAATCCACGGCGAGCCCGGGATTTCCGAGCATCCCATGCCCACGGCGTCCGAGCTCGCCGAACTCCTGGTGTCCAAGCTCCTCGCGGACAAACCGGAGGATGCGGGCGAGCGAGTGGTCGCCATCGTCAATGGTCTGGGCACGGTGAAGTACGACGAACTTTTCCTGCTCTACGGCAAAATCGAGAAGCTGCTGACCGCGGCTGGGCTCAGCGTCGTGGAGCCGGAATGCGGTGAATTGGTGACCAGCCTGGACATGTCCGGCCTGTCGTTGACGCTCTTGTGGTTGGACGACGAACTCGAACAGTTGTGGGCCGCGCCCGCCGATACGCCCGCGTTCCGGAAAGGCAGCATGTCTCCCCGCGCCGCGCGGGCCGATGTCGGGGCCACCCAAGCCGGCGTGGCCCAGGCAGGGGCCGTGACCGAACAGCCCACAGTCGCTGCCGCCGAGCTCGGACGGCTGGCGGTTGCTGTTCTCGCCGAGGTTCGGGACGTCGTGGTCGAGCATGAGGACGAACTAGGCAAGCTCGATGCCATCGCAGGCGACGGCGATCACGGCATTGGTATGCGCCGCGGCGTGGATGCAGCGGCCGCGGCCGGAAAAGCAGCCTCCGGCTCCTCGGTGCAGCGCATTCTGGAAGCCGCCGGGGAAGCCTGGAGCGAAAAGGCAGGCGGAACCTCCGGTGCGCTGTGGGGTTCGGCTGTCATCGCGGCCGGGCAATCGCTCGCAAACCGCGAAACGTACGCTTCTGCAGATGCAGCCGCGGCGGTCAAGGCATTCGTCCGTGCCATCACCGAACTAGGCAAGGCCGATCCTGGCGACAAGACCATGGTTGATGCCCTCCTTCCCTTCCGCGACGCTTTCCTGGCAGAGCTCGACGGCGGCACCCCGCTTGACCGGGCGCTGGCGGCAGCTGCGGCAGCTGCGCAGTCCGCTGCCGCAGCGACCGCTGAACTCCGGCCCCTCAAGGGCAGGGCACGCCCCTTGGCTGAGAAGAGCCTCGGCCACCCGGACCCCGGTGCGGTGTCCTTTGGCTTGATCGCAGCGCGCATCTCACAATTCATCGATTCAGAACTGGCGTCAGTTGCGGTAGCAGGACAGCTGCCGGAAACAGCCGGAAACGGAGCTTGAGCATGAGCAACAACCAAGGCTGGCGCATCGTCGTCGGCAATGACGAGGCCGGCGTCGAATACAAGCAGGCGCTTCTGGCAATGTTGGAAGCGGACCCGCGCGTTGCGTCCGTGACGGATGTGGGGGTGGGTCCGCACGACTCCACCGCGTACCCGCATGTGGCCGTTGACGCAGCCCGCAAAGTGGCCGACGGCGAAGCGGACCGCGCACTCCTGATCTGCGGCACTGGACTGGGCGTGGCCATCTCGGCCAACAAAGTTCCCGGCATCCGCGCAGTCACCGCGCACGACAGCTATTCAGTGGAACGCTCGGTGCTGAGCAACAATGCCCAAGTCCTCACGCTCGGCCAGCGGGTCATCGGCCTGGAACTGGCCAAGAAACTCGTAGGGGAGTGGCTGCAGTACCGCTTTGATGAAAACTCCTCCTCCGCCGCCAAGGTGGACGCTATCTGCTCTTACGAGCCCAACTACACGAAGGCAGTCTGATCATGACGTCAACAAATCCCCCAACCGCATCCGAAGGCACCGAGGCCCGGAAGATCGCCGTCGTTGGTTCCGGCTACATGGGCGGCGGCATTGCACAGGTTCTGGCACTGGGCGGGGCTCGCGTGGCGTTGGCCGACGTTTCCGCGGAGATCGCACAAAAGAACTACGAGCGCTTGTTGGTTGAATCGGACCAGTTCGTCGCCGATGGCCTCTTCCCGGCAGGATCCACGGAGATTCTCAAGCAAAACCTGTGGGCTGCCAAGGACATCGAGGAAGCTGTTGGTGATGCCGAATTCATCGAGGAATGCGTCCCTGAGGTCCTTGAGATCAAGCACCAGACGCTCGCCCGGATCAGCGCCGCGGCACAGCCGCATGCAGTCATCGGTTCCAACACGTCCACCATCTCCATCGCGGCTCTGGCCGAGGCGGTGACCGGGCCGGAGCGCTTCCTTGGGGTGCACTTCTCCAACCCGTCGCCCTTCATTCCCGGCGTGGAGGTGATCCCGCACGCTGGCACCGCCGCGAGCACTGTCGGCACAGCGTGCGATCTCGTGCATGCGGCCGGCAAGCAGACCGCCGTCGTCAAGGACGTCACCGGATTTGTCCTCAACCGCCTGCAGTACGCACTGTTCCACGAAGCCGCTCAGCTGGTGGAACAGGGCATCGCAACGGCCGACGACGTCGACACCCTGGTCCGTACGACCTTCGGCTTCCGCCTGCCCTTCTTCGGGCCGTTCGCCATCGCCGATATGGCCGGCCTGGACGTCTACAACTTCTGTTACAAGTCCCTGCAGACCGAATTCCCGGAACGCTTCGCTACGCCCAAGATCCTTTCCGATCTGGTGGAAGCAGGGAAGCTCGGCACCAAGACCGGCTCGGGGTTCCTCAACGTCCCGGCTGATCGGACACCGGAACTCATCGCGTACCGCAACAAGGCCTACGTCGCCATGCAAAAACTCATCGAAGAGCTTGGCCCGGCCCCCATCAACTGAGCTTTCCAGGAGCATCACTATGAACTTCCCCGCAACGCGCACGGCGATTGTCACCGGCGCAGTATCCGAGCGCGGCATCGGCCGCGCCACCGTCAACTACCTGGCCGCCCAAGGCTGGAACATCGGCATCATCGACCTCGACGACGCTGCCTGCAAAGCGGCAGCGAAGGAAATCGCAGCTGAACATGGCGTCAAAGCACACGGTGTTGGTGCCAACGTGGCCAATGAAGCGGAGGTCCGGGCGGCGATCGATGAGCTCGAAGCCGAGTTGCCGCAGATCGTTGCGCTGGCCAACGTGGCCGGCGTCAGCTCACCCATTGGTTACCTCGAACTTGAGCCCGCAGAGTGGGACCGCGTGCTGAACATCAACCTCAACGGCGTCCATTACGCCACCCGCCGTGTGGCTGAGTCCATGGTCAAAAACCGCATCGGCCGGATCGTCAACATCTCCTCGGTCTCAGCGCAGCGCGGAGGCGGCACATTCTCCAAGACCCCCTATTCGGTGGCAAAAGCCGGAGTAATTGGCTTGACCCGTGCCACGGCGCGGGAACTGGGCGGCTATGACATCACTGTCAACGCCATCTCGCCTGGCCCCATCGATACCGACATCATGGGCGGCACGCTCAGCCAAGAGCGCAAGGACGAACTCACCAAGGACCTCGTAGTCAACCGCGTTGGTTCCACGCGTGACATTGCCGCCGCCATCGCCTTCCTCATCAGTGAAGACGCCGGATACATCTCCGGGCAGACGCTGAATGTGGATGGCGGACTTTACATGCACTAAACCCCCCAACAGATTGCTCAAAGAGGAGTTTCCATGTCTGCTGCTTCAACTTCCACAAGGGAGTTGCTTGCTTCACCCGTCCTGAAGTCGGCAATCTCCAAGGCGTCGCTACGGCTGATGCCCATGATCGTCATCCTCTACGTCGTGTCCTTCCTGGACCGCACCAACGTTGGATTCGCTGAAGCCGCCCTCGGCGTGGACAAAGGAATCGGAGCAGGCGCGTACGCCCTGGGTGCCGGTATCTTCTTCATCGGTTATGCACTGTTCGAGATCCCCAGCAACCTGCTGCTGACAAAGTTCGGCGCCAAGATCTGGCTCGCCCGCATTTCCATTACCTGGGGCATTGTCTCGGCGTGTTTTGCCTTTGTCCAAGGCGAGACGTCGTTCATCATCCTGAGATTCCTCCTGGGCGTTACCGAAGCCGGTCTTTTCCCAGGTGTCATTATGTTCCTGGCCGCCTGGTTCCCCAACAAGGTACGGGTAAAGATGTTTGCGATCTTCTACCTGGCCCAGCCGTTGTCACAGATGCTTGGTGCTCCGCTGTCCGGATGGCTCATCAACATCGGAGACCAGATTCCCGGCGTCGCTGGTTGGCAAGTCATGTTCTTCGTTGAAGGTTCGCTGGCCGTCGTCGCGGGCATTGCCGCGTTCTTCTTCCTCATCAACAGCCCCCAGGATGCCAAGTTCCTCAGCAAGGAAGAAAAGGTTGCCCTGACCGATGTCATGGAGCTGGAGGACACCGTCAAGGAAGAAACCGGCCCTCGCGGCATCCTGGCGTCCATGCGCAGTGGCCGTGTCTGGTACTTCACTGTCATCTACTTCTGCCTGCAGATCGCCGTTTACGGCGTCACCTTCTACCTGCCGCAGCAGGTGGCCCAGCTGACCGGCCAGAAGGTGGGGTTCGCCGTCGGGCTCTTGGCTGCCATCCCGTGGTTCTTCGGAATCTTCGCCTGCTACTTCGTGGGCAAGGCTGCCAACACCGTGGCTCTGCGCCGGCGATGGGGCACGGTACTGTTCCTCTCAACGGGTGTGTGCATTTTCGGATCGGCCTGGGCTGGAGCAAACCACCTACCTGCGTTGGGCATCATCTGCATCACCTTGGCTGTGTGCAGCTTCTTGGCCATCGGGCCCATCTGCTGGTCCTATCCGACGGCGTTCCTCACCGGAACTGCCGCCGCTGCCGGTATCGGCCTCATCAACTCCCTGGGCAACCTGGGTGGTTTCGTCGCACCGATCCTGCGCACCACCGTCAATCAGGCCACCGCATCCGACACCGGCACCATGGGGGTCTACGCCCTCGGCGTCCTGCCGTTCCTGGCGGCGCTCATGATGTTCGGTACCCGGGCATTCAGCAACAAGGCCGATGAACTGCTGGACAAGTAAGCCGTGAGCCACCCATCTTCCATGCAGGACACCCTGTTCATTGGCGTCAGCAGCAAGATGTACATGGGCTACGCACAGAGCCTGGTGTGGCTGGAGCAATTGCTCGCAGAAGTGGACGCCCGTCCGGCCCTCGCGGCCGGGCGGGTTGTCCCGTTCGTCATCCCGTCCTTCCCGGTGCTGCCCGAGGCTGCACGCTTGATGGCCGGTACCCCCTTGCTTCTCGGTGCGCAGAACTGCGGTTGGGCTGAGGGACCGTGGACGGGCGAGGTTTCACCGTCGATGCTGGCGGAACTGGGTGCTGGCTTGGTGGAGATCGGCCATGCGGAACGACGTCAATTCTTCGCGGAGGACGATCCTATGGTGGCACTGAAGGTCCGCGCGGCGTTGGGCGCTGGGATCACACCTTTGCTCTGCGTGGGGGAGGCGGAGACTGCCGAGCCGGCGGAAGCAGCAGGTACGGTCTTCCGCCAGATCGAGGCAGCCGTGTCCGGCGACTGGTCCGCAGCCTCGAAACTCCTCATCGCGTACGAACCGGTGTGGGCAATAGGGGCACCCGAACCGGCGTCGTCCGCTTATGTGTCCCAGGTAGTTGCCGCCTTGCGCGCAGCCCTTTCCCAGTACGGCCTCTCGCGGTTGCCCGTGATTTACGGCGGCTCGGCCAAGCCGGGGCTGTTGCCCGGGCTCTCCGGGGTTTCCGGGCTTTTCCTTGGCCGCTTCGCCCATGATGCCGCGAACTTCGGTGCGGTCCTTGACGAAGCCCTCACCCTCTCGAACCGGGTCGCACGTCAGGCCGTTTAGCGGGAACCGATCGTCTTCATCTGCTGGTTAGTTGGGTGACCCGGCGTGGTGGGGCGGCCGCGCTGGCAGAGGGCCACGAACCCACCGAGGTTCTCCAGGCCCTCGGGGTGCGTGGGGAGGTAGTTGGTCAGTTCAGCTGAACGCACGACGACGGCACGCCACTGACCGCGCGAGACCGCCACGTTGATCCGGTTGCGTGAGAGCAGGAACTCCATGCCGCGCGGAACCTCTCCAGCAGCGGACGCGGCCATGGAGACGATGACAACGGGTGCTTCCTGGCCTTGGAACTTGTCCACGGTCCCTACGCGCACCTTGCCCAGACCCGCGGCCCGGAGTTCGTGCTTGATGAGCTGGACTTGGGCGTTGTAGGCGGCCACCACCAGGATGTCGGGTTGGTCGAGTGGTCTGCTGTCTTCGGAGTGGAATGGATCGAGCCAGAGCAGGCCGAGGTGCGCTTTGACCTGACGCACTACTTCCGCAGCTTCTTCGGGGGACGACGACGAGTTGCCGCTGTGTGGGACGTACACGCAGGCGACGCCTGGCTTTACTCCCTCCAGACGGCGCAACTCAGCTGCCGGTGCGGACTCCAGCCGATTGTCATAGGACAGCTCGGAGACGGCGCTGCAAAGGTCCGGGTGCATCCGCCATGACGATGCCAGGAAGTAACCCAGCTCTGGCGGCAGAGTGTTGTGGCCGTCCGATAGCCAGCCCAACGCGGATTCATCCACCGGCTCCGGATGCTTTCCTTGGGTCACTTGGGGCAGCTGTTGGGGATCGCCCAAGAGCAAAAGCCGTTTGGCCGCGCGGCTCACGGCCATGGTGTTGGCGAGGGAGAACTGCCCGGCCTCGTCGATGACCAGCAGATCCAACACCCCTGCTGGAACGTCCTTGCCCACCATGGTCCACGCCGTACCGCCAATGAGGCCGCCGCCGGCGCTGGAAAGAAGTTCCTGGACATGGCCTTTACCGCATTGCTTCCATGGCACGGGGTCGTTGTGTTTGACCTCTTTTGCTACCCGGTAGGGATCGACTCCGGCTTTCTCCACGGCCGCGCACAGCAGGTTCTCCACCACCGCATGTGATTGCCCAACTACTCCCACCTTCCAGCCTTTGGCCACGAGCGCGGCGATGACATGCGCGCCCACGTAGGTCTTGCCACTGCCCGGCGGACCTTGGACGGCGAGGTAGGAGTGTTCAAGGTCTCGAACTGCCTCAGTGATGGCATCGATGTAGCCGTCCGGCCCTGGCCTCACGGCTGGAAGCGCTGCGAGCGTGCGGAGCTTCGGGGGCTTCCGCCGAACGAGGTCCAATGCCGGGTCTTGGGGCCAATCAGGCAATGAGTCATCCAGCTTTGCAGCCAAGGCAGCCAGTGCAGCCTTCTGGCCGTTGGTGGGAATGGGGGTGTCCGGAGTCAGCGCCATGGGCACCTGGCTGAACTCGGCGGAGTCTTTGCGGAGACCTTCCCGGATAGTCGCCGTCTCCGCGTCGCCTCTTTCCCCGATCCCGATAACTTCGGTCCCTGGCCAGCCCGCCCGACCAAGTGCCGCTGATGCCTTCTCGGCAAGGGCGCCGGGCAGGGGCGCACCATACATGCGGAAGTACGTCTTCCCCGGCTCCAAGCCAGAGCCGTCCCCTGAACGGCCTATCAGTTCAACGATCCGGGCTGGGTTACTACGAGGTGTTGGTTTGGCCCAATCCTGGAGCACCAGGGCCTGTTCCACGACGAAAATGTCCCGCTCGGCAGGCCATTGGCTGGCGGGTTTCTCCAAACGGTCAAAGTGTCCCCACCAGTACTGTTTGTCCTCGCGGCGGTGATAGCCGACGCCCGCAGCAACGATAGCGATGGCCCGTGAATCGGCCGAGGCCCGCTGTTCCTCGGGGAGGCCGGCCAGGTAATCCAAGAGGGCCGTTTCCTCAGGGGCTGCCTCGTACCCGGGCGTGGATTCTTCCGGGCCACGGGGCGGGTCCCCCTCCACGACGCCGGCGCCGGCCGGCTCAATGTCACGTTCAGCCGCGAGCCTCAGCAGCCAGTTCCGCAGTTCCAACGTCGACAGGCAGTCGTACTCGTTGTAGTCGCGGATGCTGTCCAGAATGGTGGCGGCATCTTCGGCCCGTCCGACGTCCCGGGCCGTGCAATAGTCAGCGTAGGCAACCACGGAAGCTCCGGCGTCGACGACGTCCCCCGAGCGCAGATGCTGTCCCATGTACAGCGGTTCAAGTTTCTTGATGCTGTAGGAGTTTTCCGAGATGCGGATGCTGTGCCGCACGGTGTCATAGAGGTCCACCAAGACACCGTCCCGCAGGAGGTCGTCGACGGCGTTCTCACCCACTATGTGCGTCAGGGACAGATTCCTCAGCGCCGTTTTCTCGTAAGCGGCGTAGTGGTAGATATGCATGTTCGGATACTTGGCGCGCCGTTTTGCCACGTAGTCGAGGAACTCTACGAATGCTTGGCCTTCCTCGGCCCGGGAGTGAGCCCAGAAGGGCCGGAAGACCGGGTCAGCCCCGGGGCTCAGCGGGTTCTCAATGACGCCGAAGAGATACTCAAGGCCCCACTTTCCGGTGGCAGGATCCTGCCACAGGGGGTCGCCTTCAAAGTCGAAAAAGATATCACCGGGATCGGGTGCGGGAATGCGGCCCAAGGTGTTTTCAGGCAACACTTCGTAGCTGATGGCTTTGGCTTGTCCGGCTTTATCCGTGTAGTTGACGGTCCCCTCGGGATGACCGGTTCCGGTCTGAAGCCGTGCTTGCCCGCGCAGGCGCATGAACGTGGAATCGTTGGTATCCGCGGGCGATGCCGCCAGCTGATCGATGGTGGTGATTCCGGCCATGATCAGCTTTTTCCTGCGGCTCATGCGCATACCAGCAACCATCAGGAGATCCCGATGCAAGGTGACCTGTTCCGCGCAGTAGTCGCACCTGCCGCAGGCAGAGAAGCTGGAGTCACCCCACTCAACCGGGCCGCTGCCGGAAATATGCATGGCCGTCATGCCTAGGAAGCGCTCGCGGCGTTCCTTGAACACGGGAAGGATCTGGGAAAGGGGATGATCGCTATTCACCCTATTGCCAAGAACCAACGTGAGGGTGGGATCCGGAGTGATGCCCGCCTGCAGGAGTTGGTCCCCATACGCCGCCAGCTGCAAGAGGGCCGTGACTTTGGCGTGCCTGGCCAGCTTGGTGTCGTAGACGGCGTACTGGCCTCCGTGCCTCTTCACCAGGAAGTCCGAGCGGCCGTGGAATCGACCGTCAAAGAAAGCGGCTTGGAAAACCACATCCGCCCCTGACCGCAGGGCTTCAATGGACTCCGCATGCTTGGCCGCAAGGGTGGCACGATCCATTGCCTCGGCGGGAACGACGTCGTAAACGCCTCTTCCCGTGACCGGATTCCAAGCACCGAAAGTGTCCACGAACTCGTCAAGGACGCGGTGTTCGTGGACGTCCCCCAACCGTGAGGTCCGCTCCAGCATGGCATCAGCGGGAAAGTCAGGCCTTGCTGAGCGGCCAAGTTTCTCGTCAAGTTTGCGCAGCAGTTGGTATTCACACGTAGCGGCGATGACGAGGTCGCTGGCGGAAAAAACCAGGTCCGGCTGTACCCCCGCTGTCTCAGGATCGAGAAAGAACACCGCGGTCCACCTACCTTCCGTGCCAGGAATGAATGCCTTCCAGCCAAGCTATCAGCGGGCACCGACAATATAGAGGGCAAGGCATTCCTAATCGGACAATCAGCTGGGCGTCCATGTCTTTTGGGAGCCTGATCGGGCGCGAGCGTGAGGTACCTTGCTGCTGCAGGATCGCATTGAGCGCATCTTGCTGGGAACGTTTCCGAAAAAAGAATTTGTCCGTGGCGCCGAAAACGGACACCCAGAACCCCAGCCGCCGCGAGGCATCCGTGGCAGAACGCCTCGCGGCCCGCTTGTCCAAGCCTGATTCAACTACAGCACTAACCCGGCCCCCGGGATAGCCCTTGTGGAAAAGCGAACTGAAACTGTCGGCCGGGTGAGGCAAACTGTCATGGTGACTTTAAATCTCCAGCGCCAGCCAGCAGCTTCCGTAGATACAGCCATCCATGCCTTGATCGCTTCTGAACTCGGCGTCAAGGCATGGCAGGTTAAGGCAGCGGTGGAACTGCTCGACGGCGGATCCACCGTCCCCTTCATCGCCCGCTATCGCAAGGAAGTCACCGGGACGCTCGATGACACCCAATTGCGGGACCTCGAAGAACGGCTCCGTTACCTGCGTGAACTGGAGGAACGCCGCCGGTCCGTCCTTGAGGCGATTGCTGCCCAAGGCAAACTCACCCCGGAGCTGGAGGCCGCCGTCGTCGGAGCGGACACCAAGGCCAGGCTGGAAGATATCTACCTTCCGTTCAAATCCAAGCGCCGCACCAAAGCCCAGATCGCGCGGGAGGCGGGGCTGGAACCGCTCGCCGATGTCCTGCTGGCGAACCCGCAGCTGGACCCCGCGGCTGAAGCTGCGAAGTACCTCAACGCCGAGCATGCAATAGGGGACGCTGCTGCCGCGCTCGCAGGTGCCCGCGCCATTTTGGTGGAGCGGGTGGGGCAAGATGCGGATCTGGCAGAGGATCTGCGTGAACGCCTGTGGAAGCAGGGGCGCATGGTGTCCCGCGTCAAGAAGGGCATGGAGGCCGAAGGCCAAAAGTTCAAGGACTACTTCGAGTTCACGCAGGTACCCTCCGGCATGCCGTCGCACCGCGTGCTCGCCCTTTTGCGCGGCGAGAAGGATGGGATCCTGGAGTTGGATCTCGCCGAAGCGGACCCGGCTGACGACGACGCCCTGGCCGCCGCCCGCAGCCGCTATGAGAACGCTGTGGCCAGGCGCCTCGGCGTCGCCAACCATGGCCGGCCCGCTGAGGCCTGGCTGATGCAGACCGCCCAACTGGCGTGGCGCGGCCGCATCTTGGATCGCCTCACAACGGATCTCCGCGGACGGATGTTTGCCGACGCCGAGGACGAAGCCGTGCGGGTCTTCGCTGCGAACCTCCGTGATGTCCTCCTTGCCGCTCCCGCCGGGAACAGGGCCACACTGGGCTTGGATCCAGGGCTCCGGACGGGTGTGAAGGTCGCGGTGGTGGACGGCACCGGCAAAGTTGTCACCACGGACACCATCTACCCGCACGCTCCTGCCAAGAAGTGGGACGAGGCATTGGCCACACTGGTGCGGCTGGCCAAGCAACACAGCGTGGAACTCGTGGCGATTGGCAACGGGACAGCCTCCCGAGAAACTGACAAGCTGGCCACTGAGCTCATCAAGTCCCTTGAAGCCGCTGGCTCCAAGGGCGTCCAGAAGCTTGTGGTGTCCGAGGCTGGTGCATCGGTGTATTCGGCCTCCGCCTTGGCGGCCTCTGAACTTCCCGGCATGGATGTTTCACTCCGCGGCGCGGTCTCCATTGCCAGGCGGTTGCAGGATCCGTTGGCCGAATTGGTCAAAATCGAACCCAAGTCCATTGGCGTGGGCCAGTATCAGCACGATGTCACTGCCGCGAAGCTGGATAGATCCCTTGATGCCGTAGTGGAGGACTGCGTGAACGCTGTTGGTGTTGACGTCAATACGGCCTCCCCGGCGCTACTTAGCCGGGTGGCCGGCGTCGGACCGCTCCTCAGCGAAAACATCGTGGCGTACCGCAACGAGAATGGACCTTTCGCCAAGCGAAGCGACCTGAAGAAAGTCCCGCGGCTCGGCGCCAAGGCCTTCGAACAGTGCGCGGGGTTTCTCCGGATCACCCGTGGAGCGGAACCACTCGATGCCTCCAGCGTCCACCCCGAGGCGTACTCCGTAGCTCGGAAGATCCTGGCGGCGGCCAGCGGTGGACCCACAAGCGTTCTGGATCCGCAGGCTTTCGTTGACGGCACCTTTGGCCTTCCGACGGTTCGGGACATCATGACCGAACTCGAGAAGCCCGGCCGTGACCCTCGGCCGGCGTTCAAGGCTGCCGCCTTTTCCGAAGGGATCGAGAAGATCTCGGACCTCAAACCAGGCATGATCCTTGAAGGCACGGTGACCAACGTGGCCGCGTTCGGTGCCTTCGTCGACGTCGGAGTCCACCAAGACGGTTTGGTGCACGTATCCGCACTGTCGAACAGGTTCGTCTCGGATCCGCGGGAGATCGTGAAGTCAGGGCAGGTGGTCCGGGTCAAGGTTCTCGAGGCCGACCCCGAACGCAAGCGGATCTCGCTGACGTTAAGGCTCGACGACGAGCCGGGCACCGCTGGCGGGCGCGCCGCTGGTGGGCGTGGTTCCGGTGCTCGTGATGCAGGTGCTCGTGATGCCGGCGCGCAGCGTGCAACTGCGCAGCGTGCAGGCGGCCAGCCGGGCCCGCGCGGCGGCTCGCAACCGGGGCAGGGCGAGCGCCGGCAGGGGAACTCTCGCCAAGGCAAGCCCCAAGGAAAGCCCCAGCAAGCCCCCGCAGCTCCCGGCAACACAGCCATGGCCGAGGCACTCCGCCGCGCCGGGCTTGGCAAGTAGCCTGCTGTCGGCATGATCCAGCGTGCTGCACGGTGGGATTCGCCGGCGCGTCACAAGTCAGCCGTCCTGGCCTTCCACACGAGTGCGTCAGCTTGCTGTAGCGCCACCGGAAGCCAGCGGCCGATGCGTTCGAGGGCCAGCCGCCGGATAGGTTCGGACGACAGGAAGATGTCGTGCAAAGCGTTGGGCAGGCGGCTGATTGTCACAGTGTCCGCCAAGGACAGCGCCCGGTGGGCGACGGCGTCCACGTTGAGTGCGACGTCCGCTGTGAGCGCGTTGGCGGACCACTTTGGCTGGAGGTAGCTCTTGTCCGAGAGCAACACGAGCACCGGGATGTCGATGCCAAGGCCTGCAGCCACGGTTGCCTGCCCTCGAAATACGGCGTCAAGGAATGCGGGGGTGATGGGAAACCCGCGATCCGGCCGCCATTGAAGGTTGTAGTCCCATTCGCCGTCGAGCGTGGCTGATACGGCTCGGGTGTAGATGCCGGGATCCACGGGCGGCAACGGCACCAGGGGGTGAAGGCGGGCGCGCAGCCCCACTAGGGGCGCAATGGCACGCCGCCCGAACTCGGTGGCTTGGAATTCCAGCCACGGACTGTTGAGGATCAGTGCATCCGCGGCGCCGGGATGGCGGTGGGCCCACAGGCTCAGGGTAAGTCCGCCGGTGGAGTGGCCCAGCAGGATCAGGGGCCGCTTCGTTCCAGCCGCAGCACCAGACCGGCCCATGGCTTCCAATGCGGCTGCGATATCGGAGTCGTAGTCGGCAAGGTCCGTCACGAAACCCGGAGTCAGTCCCGGACGGAGGCTCCGGCCGTAATTGCGCAGGTCCAGGGCGTAGAAACGTGCGCCGGCGCGGTGCCAGAACTCGGCCACATGGCGCTGGAAAAAGTAGTCGGACCAACCGTGCACGTAAAGTACGTCTGCGTCGATGCCCGGCGTCGATACTTGGTCTGTCTCTCCCGCCCAGGGCTGCTCGGCGCCGTCGGGGCGTGCGCCAAGGTACCTGACCAACGTGGCGACAGCACCGGCGTCGAGCTGTAGCGTTAGTTGCTCAAAGCCCTCACCCAGAATGTCAGGAGTCCACGGCGGCGTCATGGTCGGATCGTCGCTGCGGGCCTAGGACGGAACCGAGGTGCTGGGCGCCGAGGTACCACTTCCGGGGTTCTTTTCCTTTTGCCATGGCCAGCGTCCGGTGATTTCCAACTCGAGGGAGAAGCTCAAGAACGTCCGGATCAGAACAATAATCGCCAGGACTCCGACACTTTCAAACGTCGGGGTGACCGCAACGGTGCGGATGATGTCGGCCGCCACCAGGAGCTCAAGACCCAGCAGGATCGATCGCCCCAGTAGTTGCCGGTAAGCCCGGTACGGCGAGAACGGGGCCAGGCCCTCGGCACGCTCGGGTTGGTAGCCCCGGAGCGCCATCGGAAGCGAAACCACGGCGCCCACCACCATGATGGCCACACCGGCAGCGTCCATGTAGCTGCCGACTTGTTCAATGATGTGCTGGAAATCCATGGTTCTCCCGAGTACGTGCGTCCCTCCACCGTCTCACAGACCCGGTTCCGCACGCAGCGCGGCACGCGCTCCAGCGAGATACGGCCCGCTCCAGAAAGGCGCGGCGCGCGCTTCAGCAAGACACGGCGCGCCACTGGCGCACCGCACCTTGCTGATGCCACTTCGCTGATGCAACTTCGGGTCAGGGCTTAGCGCCTAGGGATTCCCACGCCTTGCTCTTCTGCTCGGCGCGATCCTTGCGGGCGACGATGGCCTCGTCCTGGCTGACCGCGACGAATGTGGTCACCGTGCCGGGAGCCGCGCGGGCAACGAGGTCCATGTCCGCACTGATGACGGTTGCGACCATAGCGTAGCCTCCGCCGGAGACAGCGTCGCGGTGCAGGATAATGGGCTGGGTGCCTCCGGGAATCTGGATGGAACCCACCGCATAGCCCGCATCCACGATGTTGGAGGGATCTGATCCGGCGCCGAAGGGCTGTTCGCGTTCCTTCCACTCCACGCCTGGACCGGAGTAGCGCAGGCCCATGCGGTCGGCTACAGGAGTGACTTTCCATTCCCCGTTCAGGAGGTTGTCCTTTCCTGCATCGGTGAGCCGGTGGTCGTAGAGGCCCAGGACGATCCGGACGGACTGTTCCTTGGCAAAGGAAGGACGGAAGGACTCAGGGAGCGTCTCAACGGAGGGAAGGTCACCGCGCGCCGAACCAACCGGTACAAGGTCTCCGGCTTCGAGTTTTCTGCCGTTGAGCCCGCCGATACCGCCCAAGGTGTACGTTGAGCGGCTACCCAGGACTTCAGGAACGTCGATCCCGCCCTGGACGGCGATGTAGTACCGGGTGCCGCCCTGGATCACTCCGAAGCTGAGTTCGTCGCCGGCAGCCAGGTGAAGCCGCGTCCACTGGGGCTTGGCCTCTCCGTTGACTTTGACCTCCACGGGGGCGCCGGTGATCGCTATGACGGCCTCGGCGTCGGTCACCAGGACCGGGCCCAAATACGTGCACTCCAGGACAGCATCGCCGGGGCGGTTGCCAACCAACCCGTTTCCCAGTTCCGCGGAATACTGGTCCATGGACCCGCTCTGCGGGATGCCCACGTTGTAGTAGCCCGTGCGGCCTTGGTCCTGAACCGTGGTGGCGAGGCCGGGGTTCTTGATTTCAAATGCCATTGAGGGCCTCCATGAGTTCCTGGTTGTAGGCCTGCGGATCGGACAGCGCCTTGCCGGCGTCGAAGGTGACAGGGACTTGACGGTACCGGTAGCTGCCGTCCTCAACCTGGGCTTGGATGGCGTTGTACTCGTCCTCGGTGACCGGCTTGAACTTGACGATGTCGCCCGGGCGGAAGAAGACCATGAAGTCTTTGAAGTCGGCCAGCGACTGCGCGGGATCGTAAATCGGAGCCGCGGCCACCCCAAACATTTGGTAGCCGCCGGCGCCGCGCACTGAATAGATGGCCGCGAAGCAACCGCCGTGGCCCACGGTGAGTTTGGGCGTGTCGGTCCGAGGGCTGAGGTACTTGGGGACCTGCAACTGCTTGTCGCGCTCCACCAACTGGAAGAGGAACGGCAGCCCGGCCACGAAGCCCACCATGGAAACAAGCCAGGGTTGTTCGTGGTGGCGGCGGATGAACTCCGCAGCGTCCTTCAGCCCGTTGACTTTCGCCGCGTAGTCAAGGTCCGTGCCGCCGGGTTCTTGGTGGAACCCTTCGCGGAACCGCTGGGCTACCTCGGCCGTGAAGGGGTCGTCGTACCAGACAGGGACCTCGATGATCCTGGTTTCCAGCGACTGTTCGTCGTGGTTCCGGAGTTCCAGTTCGATCTTCCGGACCGTTGATTCCAGGGTCGACGGCGGCAGGATGTCCGGGTTGAACCGCACCAGGAGCGAGGCGTTGGCGGGGCAGATATCGACGACGCCGGACAGCTCGGCGTCGGCCAGTTTCCTGGCGATCGACATGACCTTGAAGTTCGCGGCGAGGCTCATGGACTCGTCCACTTCAACGAACAGGAACTCGTCACCGCCCCAGGTGTAGCGGGCTTCACTCCGCACGGAGTTTGACGAGAGCGCTGTGCTGGGCGTGGTCATTTCGCCTCCAAAAGATCGGGAGCGGACTCGATGAACTTGGAATGGTGGGTGACGGAGGCGAATTCGGGACGCGCCAGCAGCATCTTATGCACCGGAACGGTTGTTTTGACTCCCTCAACGTGCACGTTGTCGAGGGCTTCAAGGGCGGCGGCGATGGCGGCGTCGCGGTCAGCTGCGTGGACGATCAGCTTTGCCAGCATGGAGTCGTAGTAAGGGCTCACGACGGATCCGGTGTCCACGCCGGTGTCAACCCTGATGCCTTCACCTGAAGGCCATTCAACGGAGCCGAGCTCGCCGGGGCTGGGGAAGAAGTTGTTGCTGGGGTCCTCGGCGTTGATCCGGCACTCGATGGCGTGGCCGGTGAAATGGATGTCGTCCTGGGTGAGGGACATGGAACCGGTGCCTGCGATGAGGAGCTGCTCACGGACCAGGTCCACGCCGGTGATCTGTTCGGTGATGGGGTGTTCCACTTGGATGCGGGTGTTCATCTCGATGAACGCGGCCTCGTGATTCCGGGGGTCGTACAGGAACTCAACGGTCCCGGCTCCCCGGTATCCGCACTGCCTGGCCAGTTCCACGGATGACTCGCGGATGGTGTGCCGCACGGCTTCCGGGAGATCAGGGGCCGGTGCTTCTTCGATGACTTTCTGGGAGCGCCGTTGCATGGAGCAGTCACGGTCGCCGAGGTGGATGAAGTTGGTACCGTCGCCCAGGATCTGGACCTCCACGTGACGGGCATGCTCAACGAAGCGTTCCAGGTAGACCGTGGGATCGCCGAAGACCGACGCTGCCTCGCCACGGGCCATCTCGATAGTCTGCAGCAGTTCGTCCTCGCTGTTGACGAAGCGGATGCCGCGCCCACCGCCGCCGGCAGATGCTTTGACTACCAAGGGGTAGCCGATCCCGGCTGCAATGGCCACAGCGTCGGCGGCCGGGTCCAAGGGACCGTCGGAGCCGCGCAGCACCGGGACGCCGGCCTTGTGGGCCGATTCCCGGGCAAGCGACTTGTTTCCCATCATCTCGATGGCATCGGCGTCCGGTCCTACCCAAATCAACCCCGCGTCCGCCACTTTGCGGGCAAAGGAAGCGTTCTCGGAGAGGAAGCCGTAGCCGGGGTGGACGGCGTCGCAACCTGTTTCAAGGGCAGCGGCGATGAGCGCGTCCTGATTAAGGTAGCTGGCGGGCGCTGGTGCGGGACCAACCACCACGTACTCGTCGGCGGTTCGGGCGGCGAGGGAGCTGACGTCGGCCTCGCTCACGACCACCACCGTGCCGATACCCATGTCCCGGGCGGTCCGGAGGATCCGGACCGCGATCTCGCCGCGGTTGGCGATCAGCAGCTTTTGCATCATGGTTGCCTAACCTTCACGTACGACGACGATGGGGTCGCCCGGGTTGACCATGTCACCTTCGGCCACCTCGAACGATTCGAGGACGCCGGCAACGTCGGACTGGATTTCGGTGAACTGCTTCATGATTTCAACGATGCCCAGGGTTTGGCCTACTTCGATGGTGTCGCCTTCATTGGCGAACGGAGGCTTGCCGGGACCGGGCTTCCGGTAGAAGATGCCGGGAAGCGGGGAGACGATGGTTCCCATGGGTGTTCTCGCTTTCAGAGGGTTGTTGGAAAATCAGTGTGAGGACAGGGAGGGGTCAGCGGGCGTTGAGCACAGCTCGGACGGCCGAAGCCACCGCCACCGAATTCGGGGCGTCCGAGTGGACGCAGATACTGCCGAAAGTGATGTCCAGTTCGGTGCCGTCGACAGCCAGGACGGGACCGCCGTCGAGCGCTTTCCTGACGCGGTCAGCCGCGGCATCGGGGTTGGTGGGCTCGGGCCTGCGCTGGATCAAGAGCTCGCCGGCGGGGCCGTAGTTGAGGTCCACGTACAGCTCGGGGATGAAATCCACGCCCATGCCCTTGCAGACGGACTCGTGCGCTGTGCCTGCGAGGCCAAAGAAGGGGACGTTGAACAGTTTGGCAACGCCGGCAGCAGCGGCCATGAGCTCCTCGTCACCGGCCAACATTCCATACAGGGCGCCGTGGGGCTTGATGTGGTTCAGCGCCAGGCCGTGTTTGCCCAGGAACGCGGTCAACGCGCCGGTCTGGTAGAGGATGATCGACTCAGCCTCTTCCGGCCGGAGGACCATCCGCCGCCGGCCAAAGCCAACGGGATCGGGAAGGCCTGGGTGGGAGCCGACGGCCACGCCGTGTTCGGCGGCGAGTTCCACGGTCCTGTTCATGACGTCCGGATCGCCCGCGTGGTAGCCACAGGCCACGTTGGCGACGTCGATGATCCGCATCAGCTGCTCGTCGTTGCCGAATTCGTGAAGGCCTACGCCTTCGCCCACGTCCGAGTTCAGGAGCACAGCCCTACCGGGGGTGGACGCAGGAGTGCCAGAGGTCACATTCGTTTGCATGGGGGCAACGCTATCCAAACGCGGCCTGCAGGGTAATTGTGCAAGCTGCTGAATATTCGTGGGTGGATTATGATGGCTGCACTATTAGGCGGGCGAAGCGCCGCCAATGTTGGAGGCTCACATGCGTGTTTCGGACTTGATGGAAGACCCTGACCTGAAGATTGCCCTTCGGGTCCAAGGGACGCCCGGCCGCTTGGCGAGGCCCATCACCTGGTGTGCCCCGACGGAACACATGGACCCTACCCCCTTCCTCAGCGTCAATGCCCTGGTACTGACCAACGGGATGGGGCTGAATGTCAAGGACTACCGGATCTGGGAAGCCTACGTCGAGCGCCTGATGGAGGTTCCGGTGGCGGGGCTCGTGTTCGGTTTGGGGGCAGCCCACCGCGAGCTCCCGTCGGGTTTGGTGGAAGCCTGTGAAGCACAAGGCCTCCCGCTGTTGGAACTGCCGCCAGAGGTCCCCTTCGTCCTGGTCATGCGGCACGTCGAGCAGGTGATCGCCACCGAACGGTATGAGGAATTGCGTTCGGGGTGGGAGCTGGCCGACGAGTGTACCCGCTTGGCAGCTGACGGCCGCTCGCTGGCCACGGTCCTCGAACGGGTGGCCTCGTTCGTCCAAGCGCGGGTGACGGTGGTGGACGACGTCGGGTTCGAACTTATCGGGGCAGGAGACGCCGGGGGAGGTACTGCGCGGACAACCCTGCGCATTCCCAGCGGAGAGTCGCAGCGTTTCCGGCTCATGATCGAGGGCATCAAAAGCACCGTGGTGTTGCAGCCGATCCTTGGTCCGGTGGCAGCAGTAATCGCCATGCAGTTGAGCTACACACTGGGATCGCGCTCGCCCTTGCACTCCCGTGAGGCCGCGCGGTTCATGGAGGCGCTTTACGAGGACAGGGGAACCACGCCGGCGCAGCTGAAGCGCCTGGCTGTCGATACTGGCTTTGATCCGGAAGAGACGTGGGGGTCCGTGCTGATTGGTGCGTCAAAGGACATCCCGCGCCTGAAACTCCGGGCCATCGCATGGAGGGCCAGGGTTGGGCTTGAAACCAACTTCGGCATCGTCCGTTTCATGGAGGAGAAGGGGCTGACCACGCTGCTCGTGCAGCAGAAGAGGGGAAGCCTGGGACTTTTGGGGATGGTCCGTGGCTTCTTCAACGACGCGCCCGAACTCGCGGTGGTGGTCACGGAGGCCAGCACATTGAGCGAGCTACCGTTGGCGCTCAACCTGGCCCGCCGCCACGTTGGCAAGCCCGGGGTCCGAACAGCTCCGCTGGCCGACCTGACGGGAATCGTCCAAGGGCTGCCCAGTGCCGGGCTTGTGGCCATGTCCCAGCGGCTGCTGGCGCCGCTGACGTCCGACGGCGGCAGCGCCCTGCGCGAGACCCTCGCCTCCTACTTGCGGCACAGCGGCAGCTCACGGGAAATCTGCGATGAGCTCTTCATTCACAGGAACACCCTCAGCTACAGGCTGCGGAAGATCGAGGCCGCCCTGGGCCTGGATCTTTCCAACGGTGAAGTGCGTGCGACGTGTCTGCTGGCCCTCAGCATCGTCGCGGCCCATCCCCAGGGCACGCACGCCTAAGGCACGTGCCCGGATGAGGCTTCGGGGCTACTGCGGTGCCGGAACCGGGAAGAACACGCGCGGATCCTGCAGCAGCGCGGGGTAGTCGAAGTCGGAACGCTTGACCACGTTGGTGACCTCGAAGTTGCGTGCGAATCGTCCGTCTACCGTGATGGGACGGCCCTGAACGAGTCCGACGGCGAAGATGCGGCCGCCGTCGAACGGAACGGCGAGCTCGGACTTGCCGGGCAGCGTGTTGAACGCACGCTCCTGGGCCTGGCGCTTCCGGGTGGGCTTCTTCTCCTGCTGCTTTACAGGACGCTTCTTGGGCCCGCCTACCTGCCGGCGTGCCTTCTCCTCGGCGTACACGAATTCGTAACCGTCCTCAGCCGAAGCGGCAACAGGCTTCGCCTTGCCGTGCGGCGGCATGCTGACCGTGGTGAGCTGCTCCGGGCGGAGATCCTCCACGTTGGCGCGCAGGATCCAGAGGCTGTCTTCCTCAGGGTCCTCCGGGTGGAACTCGTGCTTGGGCTCCGGCCAAATGTACTCGAGCCTCTCTTCGGTGCCTGCGAAGAGTTCGCTGTAGTGTTTGGGATCTTTGCCGATGAGCTTGGAGCGGTGGCTGCGGTGGAGGTCCTCGTTGCCCAACCATGGCGGCATGACGATCCTGGAGGCGTAGTCAGGGTGCGCGGCCTGGGGTGCGAATTCGGCGATGTTGTCCCGCGTGTTGTCCGGGTGGCCGCGTTCCATCCATTCGTCCGCCATTGCCAATCCGTACATGGTCAACGCAGGGACGTGCCCCATCCACATGCGGACAGCGGGGTGGGACTGCCAGCCGTACTCGGGTATCACGAGCGCGCGGAGAACTTGCAGAGCTTCGACGCGCTGCTTGCCGAGCCTTGAGGTGTCGAGCGCGGCGGCGCTCTGACGGAAATCGGCAAAGGGGAGGAAGGTCTGCATCCTTTCAGTTTGACGGTGCTGCGCCTGAGAACCAAGTTGAGTGCTCCGGGACACGTCCGCGGATGGGGCCTAGAGTTGTCGGGTGGAAACTTTTGGCGAGAAAACGACGACGACGGCGCCCCCGGTTGCCGAACTGCACCTGCACATCGAAGGGACTCTCCAGCCGGAGCTGATCTTTGCCCTGGCCGAACGTAACAGCATCGACTTGCCCTATGAGGACATCGACGAGCTCAGGGAAAAATACGAATTCACGGACCTGCAGTCCTTCCTGGACCTCTACTACGCCAACATGGCAGTACTGCGGACTGAGCAGGACTTCACCGACATGACGCGGGCCTACCTGAAGCGGGCAGCCGCCGGGGGAGTGCGCCACGCCGAAATCATGATGGACCCACAGGCCCACACCTCCCGCGGCGTGGCATTGGAGACGTGCGTCAACGGTGTGGCCAACGCCTTGGCGACATCCGAGGAAGACTTCGGTGTTTCGACCCTCCTCATCGCCGCTTTCCTGCGCGACATGTCCGAGGACTCGGCACTAGAGGTGCTGGACCAACTCCTGGCCATGCACGCACCGATCGCTGGTATCGGCCTGGACTCCGCGGAGGTGGGCAATCCGCCGTCGAAATTCGAGCGGCTTTACCGGCGGGCCGGCGAAGCGGGGCTTCACCGGATCGCCCACGCTGGCGAGGAAGGGCCGGCGTCGTACATCACCGAGGCCCTGGACCGTTTGCACGTTGAAAGGATCGATCACGGCATCAGGTGCATGGAGGATACGGCCGTTGTCCAGAGGCTCGTGGCTGAGCAGGTGCCGCTGACGGTCTGCCCGCTCTCCAACGTCCGTCTCCGTGCAGTGGACAAACTCGCTGACCATCCGTTGCCCGCCATGCTTGCCGTTGGCTTGAACGTTTCGGTTAATTCGGACGATCCCGCGTATTTTGGTGGTTACGTGGATGATAACTTCAAGCAGATGGGGGAAGTCCTCGGCTTTTCCGTGCCGGAACAGGCAACGTTGGCGGCAAACTCCATCAGGTCCTCGTTCGCCAGCGACGCCCGAAAGACCCAGCTGCTCGATGAGGTGACGCGGTGGGTCCTCGCCGCTAGCTGAGAGGCGTGAACCACTTGGGCCCGTTGTGATGTCACACTCGGTCACGACACACGGTGTTTACGTTCCGTAGGCGCGGGAATTAACAAATCATTGGCAAACTGCTGTGGAGTATCCACCGTTGAAGGAGAAGCATGGGCGCGAACACCGCCGAAAACACCACCCTTCGTCTGAAGGCCGTTTTGGACATCCTCGCTGAAAGCGTGTGGGCCGGAACGACGCTGAACGCCGGGGAGGTACTGGCTGAAGCGACGGCCCGGGTCCCGTTCAATGACCACGAAGCCGAGCTGCTCAGCGGTGGCATCCCGCGGGGCCACAAGACCCTGACGTCGGCTTCGGCCAAGTTGGTCAAGGCCGGCTGGCTGGTCAAGGGCCGCTCCGGCTGGACCATTCCCGAGGACGGACTGCGTGCCACGGTCGCCTTCGCCGATCCCGCGGCTTTTGCCGCAGCGCTCGACGCCGGAACACCGGTTCCTGCTGACACCCCTGTTCCGACCGCCCCGCCGGTGAATGCCCAAGCGAAGAAGGCTGCCACCAAGCGCGCCTCGGCCAAGAAGGTTGCCGCCCCCGCTACCCCCCCTGCCGAGGCGGCAACCGACGTCGCCGAGCCCAAGGTCGCCGCGGCCAGGATCTCCGCTCCCAAGGCCGCCGCTACCAAAGCTGCTGCCGCTAAGAAGGCTCCTCGCAAGGCGAGCGCCAAGGCCGCACCGGCTTCCGCCGTCGAGACCTTGCCGCAGCCGGACGCCGTCGCCGTGGCGGGGGACTTCAACACGGTCCTGGGCGCGCCGGAGGACTGGGCACCGCAGCATGACGAAGCCCAGATGACGTTCGATGCCACCGCGCAGGTGTGGACGCTGACGGCTGACTTGCCGGCCGGGCACTACACGTACAAAATCGCGCTGAACCGCTCGTGGGACGAGAACTACGGTGCGTTCGGTGCCCGGGACGGTGCCAATCACGAACTGCACCACGACGGCGGTCCCGTCACCATCACGTACAGCCACGAGACCCGGGACATCGTGATCAGCTAGGTATTTCGCTGCTGGCTCCCGCCCTTGTTCGCGCATGCGCCCGTAGTACGGGAGGCGTGACGGACAAGGGCGGGATTCGTTAAGGTGGCTTCATGGCAGCAGACCAGGTTCGTCTTACGGCCCGGGTTACAGGCGTGGTCCAAGGCGTGGGCTTCCGTTATTGGACGGCACGAAAAGCCGGGGAACTCAGGCTCAGGGGAAGCGTTTCCAACCGCACCGACGGCTCAGTGGAGTTGGTAGCCGAAGGGCCTGCGCGCGAGGTTAGTGAGTTCACGGCCTGGCTCCACTCCGACCGGGCGCCCGGGCGCGTGGAAAACGTTGACTTCACGGTCTCTGACCCAACAGGAGAGTTCGACGATTTCCGGATAGTGGGGTAGCCCAGTGGGCTACGTGCCTGGGGACGTCGTCGTGATCCCAGTTTCCACGGCTGCAAGGAGTAACTCCGAGTCGTAAGCGAGCATACTGTCGGCCTGGAGCCGGATAGCTGTTGCCAGATGAATGGCATCAGCACTCCGAAGTTGTCTTGGCATGGCGGCGGCATACATAAGATCTGAGCGGGTCACGTCCACCAAATTGATTCCGGCCAGCGCCGCATTTACGACGTCGAACGGGATGTGCCTGCGACGGGCCGCGCAATGCATTTCCGTGTAGAGGAGCATGGAAGCCACGAGGTGTCCGCCCGATCCAGCTACGTCGGAAAGGTATGCGGCGGTGGCGGACGATTCCCGCTCTTCGACTACCAGCTTCAGGAAGGCAGACGTGTCAATATAGAGGATCACCGATCGCCACGCAGATCGGCCAGGATGTCGGCTGTGGACATTTCGCTCTTGATGCGGGGAAGAATCGCGAAATCCACCGGAGCCTCGCTGGCTGGGCGGACGCTGCCTGCTTGGAGTAAACGCTCAAAGGGTGAAGCCGACGGCGGAATAAGCGTGGCCGCTATCTCGCCGTTGTTGGTGACGTCAATAACTTCGCCGTTCTTGACACGTTCCAGGATTTTACTGCTCTGGTTGCGTAGTTCACGGTGCGGGATAGTTGTCATGTTATCGCCTCCGTAGCAATCGTAGCACCCTGGTGCCGGAAGGCCTCTCAGTCTCTTTAGCCGAGCTCCGCTGCGGGGTGAGTCGCCTCGATATAGTGCGTCAGCGGCTTCAAGGCCGGCTGGGATGACGCATCACGAACGGCGTCCGCGCCCACGGCATTGGCGACGGCCAGGGCGTGCCCGTATTCCAGCCCGGACTGGAGTGCCAGGACCAGCGCAGCGCAGAAAGCATCTCCGGCTCCGATGGTGTTGGCAACGTCTGTGACCTTCACCGCTGGAGCTTCGGCAACCCGCTCGCCGTCGACGAAGATCGCTGAGCCGTCGCCACCGTAGGTCACCGCGACCAGGGGAGCCTGTTTGAGGGCCGGGATCAGCTCATATTCCGTCTCGTTCACGATCACCAGGTCGCACCTTTCCAAGAGCCCTGGAATGAGTGGTGCTGCCGGGGCGGCGTTCAACGCGAAGAACCCCTTGCACTTGCGGGCGGCTTGGAGCACTGCCTCCTGATCAACCTCCAGTTGGCAGAGGACGGCTTCATCGTCACTGAAAGAGACACCTTCCAAGCGCACGGAAGCATTGGCGCCGGGGCAGACGACGATCTGGTTTTCGCCGTCGCTGTCCACCAGGACCAAGGCCGTTCCGGTGGCTGCGTCCACCCGGCGCACGTCGCTGGTGTCGACGCCGGCGCTCGCCATCGCCGCAACGAGGCTCCGCCCGGCGTCGTCCTGACCCACCGCCCCCACCATCCGGGAACTGCCGCTCAGCCGCGCAGCCGCCACGGCCTGGTTGGCGCCCTTGCCGCCGGGCTGTTGCCGGAGGACGGCCCCGCCGACAGTTTCTCCCGGCGAGGGGAGGCGGCTGGCAGTGGCCGTGATGTCAAGGTTGATGCTGCCGACGACGGTCAGCGCGCAGGGCGAAATGGGCGCAGAAGGGTCAAGGGACTCAAGGTGCGTGCTCATGGAAAGATCCTTTTCGGGAGGAATGCGGCAGGGGATCAGGAGGACTGTATGACGGAGAGGTGGCCCGCCCGGGCAGCGACCAAGCATTTGGCCAGGTAGAACGGGGCGTTGTTTCGCCGGACATACTGGGTGAGGACCAGCACAGGATCCGAGGGGCGGAGCGCCAGCAACTTTGCACGGCTGGGCCCGGCCGTGCTCAGGCTGATCTCGCACTCGCCGGGGCCCAGGTTCACGCCAGCGAGACCGCTCAGCACTTCCAGCAGTGTGGAAGCCGGGAGGGTGGGAGCTTCGGCGGCCTCGGATAACGGCGCCGCTTCAGGGATTGCTTGCGACACGTTTTCCTGGAGGTGGGCTACCGGTTCGCCGTTGCGGATGAGGACGCTTTCCCAGAACCAGACGTCGACGCCGGGCTCAACTCCGATGCCGGGCGCCACGAATTCCGAGGCTGGCTGCTTGATGGCAGCGACACGTTTGACCTGGATGTCCTGGTCCGGGCCGCCGAGCAGTTGATCGAAGGGGCGGATGTGCTCTATCCCGATGCGGGGCAAGGAATCGGCCACGAACCGGCCCACTCCCCGCCGTGCCCGGGTAAGGCCGTCTTCCTCAAGCAACATCAGGGCTTCCCGGATCACGGTGCGGCTGACGTCCATCATGGTGCCCAGTTCGGTCTCCGTAGGGAGCAGCGAGCCCGGTGGCAGGACCTTTGTCCGGATGGCCTCGGCGATGCGGGAGTAAGCCGCGACGCGCAGGGGCTGACCGGGGGTGGTGGCGATGGGCCGGGACAAGAAGCGGACGGCGTTGTCGGTCAAGGGTGCCTCACAAGTATTTGGGTTACCGACACTGTACCGGATGCATGTGACAGGTTGCACAAGCACGTAATACATGCTTGTATAACAACTCACATCTTGTGGCGCCCACCGCGCCCTCGGACAAAGGAGTTTGATGTGAACATCCCCAACACCGCCACAGCGCCGCCCACTGGCGATCAATACCTGGGCGGCGGGAACCCGGGCCCGGTCAAGGTCGAGGGTCGACGTGCTGCCTTGCTCATCAGCACCTTGGTGCTCGCCGTCCTGGCATTCCAACTCAACGCGAGCATGATCACCCCGGCGTTGCCCCGTATCGGTTCCTTCTTCGGGGAAACGCCCGAGGCCGTGGCGCAGGTGCAGTCCATGTTCTTCCTCGCCGGCGCCATTGCGGGGCCAGTCATTGGAAGGTGGAGCGACTTCATCGGCCGCCGCACCGCACTCCTGTTGGTGCTGGGCATCATGGCCGCCGGAACCGTGCTCTGCATCTTCGCACCAAGCCTTCCGCTCCTTGTCGCAGGCCGCTTCATGCAGGGCGTCTCCAGCGCCATCTTCGCCCTCTCCTACATCATCCTTAACGAGTACCTGCTGGCCCGCCTCTTCGGGACATCCATCGGAATCATCGCAGCGATCAACGGCGGCATCGGCGGCGTGGATGGCTACTTCGGCGGCCTCATGGCTGAAACCCTCGGCTTCCAGTCCATCTTTGTCGCGATCCTTGCCCTGGCCGCGATCGCCGTCGTCTGCGTCATCAAAGTCGTCCCCGGCGGTAAGTCCGCCGTGGCACCCGGCCGGATGGACTGGTGGGGCGCAGGGTCCCTGTCGGTGTTCCTGGTTTTCATCACCTACTTCGTATCCACAGGATCTTCGGCCGGGTGGACCTCCCCGGCGGCCCTTGGCCTGCTCGCAGGAGGTGTCGTATCCTTCGCCGGCTTCTGGCTGATCGAAAAGAAGCGCTCAACACCGCTCGTTGCAGTCCATCACCTGCGCTCGCGCCAAGTGTGGCCGGTCATCGCCACCACCGTGCTGACTCTCGCCGGAATTTTCGCCATCATCAACTTCACCGTGGTGCTGCTCAGCCAAGATAAGGCAAACGGCTTCGGCCTCTCCGCGTCCGTTGCCGCGCTTCTGTTCCTCACCCCGGCAGCGCTGATTGGCGTCTTTGCCGCACCCCTCGCGGGGTGGATTGCCGACCGTCGCGGTTGGATCAAGACTGTTCGCGTGGGCACGGCAACCAGCCTTGCCTGCGCCATCGTTGCAGCGGTCTTTGCCCACAACGAAGTGGCCGTCCTCATCGCCATCGCGGCGCTGGGAGTCTTTTATAACGGCCTCTTCCTCACAGCCATCAACGGTCTGTCCGTTTTGCTGTCGCCAAAGGAAGCGCCCGCCGCTTTGCCGAGCATCAACGGCGCATCGTTCGGTATCGGGGCGAGCCTCGGCGTCGTAGTGGTGGCACCGTTCGCAGGCTTGGGTACCTCGGCCGGGTACTCGACGGCACTCTGGATCTCCGTGGCCATCACCGCCCTGGCTTTCGTCGTCAGCTTGTTCATCGCAGCACCAAAGGGCGAAAGGATCTAACGTTCGACGCCGACGCACGGCTTCCGTACCTGCCTCACCACATCCGCTCCACCTGAAACGAGAGACCCATGACCCAGCCCGCTCCCTTCTACCTCGACTGCGACACCGGCATCGACGACGCCTTGGCCCTGGCCTATCTCTTGGCTTCACCACGAGCAGACCTGGTCGGCATCGGCACCGTCAGCGGCAACGTCTCAGCCGCTGGCGGTGCCCGGAATACCTTGGATTTGCTGAGCCTCGCCGGCCACCCCGACGTTCCGGTGGCAATCGGCGCCCACGATCCCCAGGTGGGCACATTCCACGGCGGTGCACCGCACGTCCATGGCGAGAATGGCATCGGCGGGGTGGATCTTCCCGCCTCGGACCGGGAACCCATCGAGGCATCCGCGGCCGAGCTGTTGGTCCAACTCGCTCACCAGTACCCGGGGGAGTTGCAGGTGGTGGCCATCGGCCCGCTGACCAACATCGCCCAGGCCCTGCGTCTGGAACCCAAGCTGCCCCAACTCGTTGCTGGGATCACCATCATGGGCGGCGCCGCATTGGCACCGGGCAACATCACTCCAGTCGCTGAGGCCAACATCGCCAACGACCCGGAAGCGGCGGCAGAAGTTTTCGCGGCGGACTGGACCGTCACCATGGTGCCCTTGGACGTCACCATGACCAACGTCCTGGAGGAGCATCACAGGCAGGAGCTCCTCGCTGCCGACCACCCCGTCCCGCGGGCACTGGGTGAAATGCTGGGTTACTACTTCGGCTTCTATGTGGACATCTTCGGGAGGGCTTGCTCGGCGATGCATGATCCGCTCGCCGCAGCCATCGCCGTCGAGGGTGTCGACCTGGCACTCGCGCCCACCGTTCGTGTTCAAGTGGACACCACGGATGGGCCGGGCCGTGGCCAAACGGTATGTGACCTTCGCGGACAGTATGCAGGGTTCCCTGCCCAGCGCGGCGCCCGATGCCGTGTGGTGCTGGCCATCGGCGAGGACTTCGCTCCGCACCTTTTGGGAACCCTGCAGGCCGCGTGGCTACCCGCTACGCGTACATAAGGGAACCCGGCGTCGTGAGCGTTTCGCCTGTCTCGAGCCAGGTTTTCAAGCCGGAGAGGATCATAGGCCAACCGCCGTAGAGCTGCTCGTTGGCGCCCTCGCGGAGTTGATCGTGCGTGACGGTGAGATGGCACGAATCTCCCACCGGCTCGATCTCCCAGGTGATCCGGGAGGTTCCCTCGGCCTTCACGTCCTCGCCCCACAGCGCTCGCATGGTCTGGACGAGCCTCCGCGGCGGGTCCACTTCGACGTTCTCGCCCTCGCCGAGGGGCGCGTCGGCTTTGCCGTTGTGCATCTCGAAGTGGCCGCCCGGGGTCCAGTCGGCGGTGAGGGTGTTCCCGAACTGGTACTTGCTGCGGATTTCACTGGTAGTGATGGCCTCCCACAGCAACTCAGGGGTGGTCTTGATGTAGATCTCGAAAATTCTTTCCATGGGACTTTCCAATCTGGATTTGAGGTCGCTGAGGGCAGCGGCCCATGGTTCTGCATATTTGCTCACCCAGCGATCGTGGATGAGGCGGATGGGGACCGGGTTCAGGAAATGCAGCTTTTCACGCCCCCGACGGCGCGTGACCACCAGTCCGGCGTCTTCGAGCAGCTTGAGGTGCTTGGCGATTCCGAAGCGGGTCATCTCGAACCGGGCTCCGAGGGCCGAGGCGGATTGTCCGTCTTCGCGGAACAGCTCATCGAGCAGTTCTCGACGGGTTGGGTCGGCCAAGGCCTTGAACACGGTGTCCATGGCTTCAGGATAGGTGACTATTTGGTCACGTGTCAACGGATTTTGGTCTGGGTGGGCGCCTGGGTTTCTCTGCGTTGCCTCAGGGTTTAGGCACGCGTGGACAGAATTTGTTCCCGCAAAATATCCGCATGGCCGCAATGCTGGGCCAACTCGCGGAGCATGTGCAGGTACACCCAGCGTAGGGGTAGCGGTCCGCGGCGATTGCCCATCACTAAGTCGTCCAATCCCAGCGGTGCCGCGGCCAGGCGGGACGCCTCGCACGCCTCGCGGTGCGCTTGCCGGATGCCGGCAATGGTGTCGCCGTCGTCAAGGATGAACGATTCGTCAGGGGTTGCGGGGATGCCGATCTCGGCACGGGTCCTGCAGTTGATGGCTTCGTCGAACCAGACCTTTTCGACGAAAATGGCATGCTTCACCAAGCCGAGCAACGTGGTGCGCGACGGAACCAGGGATCGCCGAGCCTCCTCTTCCGTCAGCCCATCCAGGGACGCGTTGAGCATCTGGCGGTGGTCGTCCAAGAAGGTGTCCATTTGCGTGCGGACATCCTGATTGAAGGAATCGGGGGTCATTGCCTTGTGCTGGTCCATAGGGGACATGCTAATGACCCAATACCACTCCGGTCAGCCCTGTTGAGCACCTGTCCGCGCCGGTGGGAGGATGAACTTGTGCATGACTTCTTCGACTTCCTTGGGCGTTTTTGGTGGCTGGTCTTTCCTATCGGCGGCATGGCCGGCGGGTGGGCGCGGTCATGGTCACGGGCTACCGAAGAGCGGCACCGCCGCAAAGTGGAGTTGTACAAGCTCAAAAACCAGCTCGCTGTGCATGAGGAAGCCAACCAAGCCGAGGTCGTTGCCCTGATGGCGGCGCACGATGCCGTGAACCGCAAGTGGCTGGATTACGAGCTCGACGTCGGAAACCTCATCGACTTCCCGCTGATGACGGACGTCCGGGAACCCCCCACCGTCGCCTTCCTTCGCGCCAAAAAAGAGGCAGACGGGTTGCGGCCGGCCGCCGCGGAAGAAATCACGACGCCGGCAAGGCTGGCCGAGTACCGGGCCGCAGTCCACGGATTTGAAGTGGCCTTCGATGTTGCCGAGCGCGAGGCCAGGCGCATCAAGGACGGGAAGTTCACCGGGCCAGAGCGGCAACGTCTGGCCACGGCCCGGAAACTCCTGCGCATTGCCGAGGATTCAGCGGCAACACCGGCCGAGCGGCAAACTGCCTATAAGCGCGCCCGCAAGGAGATTGACGGCCTTATCGTCCTGCCGGAGGCCACTGTGGCGGCGCTGGAAGGCAAGATTGCGGGGATGTTGGCCTGATTCCTCGTGAGCGCGCTGAGCCTGTGCTTGGCGCCTTGGTGCTTAGCCTCGGCCCATGCTCGTGGACGGGTCTCCGCCGCCTTCCGAGGGATCGGCCCGCAGATTGTCGGGATCACCACTTGGCAGGCCAGCCGGACCGGCCACGTCGCCCGAGGCTACGTCGCCCGAGGCGACCGGGACGTCGTCGTCGGTCGACTCATCCTGGTGGGTTCCGCCGTCGTTGGCTTCTGCTTGGCCTTGGGGTTTGTGGTGCTCCGTGTGGGGAGTGTCCTTGGGTGAGAGGTCCTCGTCCATGGCGTTGGAACCCTCGCTAATGGAGGAGTGGACCTGGATGTCGTCGTCTTTCTCGCCGGGATCGGGCACCTCGGCGTCGTTCACGGGTTTGGACGTTCCGGCCAGATCTTCCATCGCATTTTCTGCAGCGTTCCGGATGCTGTCTTCTAAGCCCATCAGGTGACTCCTTTCGCCAAACGGTCCGGCGGTCGGATCCGCTTCACATTCATAAGCCTACTTAGTTGTTGCCGGATGTGACACCCCGCAGCACCAGGCGGTGACCCGGGAGTTCAACTCCGTGCGCGTCAAGCAGTGGGCTGAACTTTGTACCGTTGATCGTTGGGCGATAAGGTATTGCCAGACCGTTTTGCAGAGGGCGGCAATATTCGCTCCTTTGGTGTCTGCTGGGGACGCATTTCAGTCAGTAGGAACGTGTCAAATGGTTAACCCCCGTCCCGAGCAGGAAGCAATCCAGAACGGATACTTCCTGGACCTCGTCTTGGGCAGTGAAGATGTCGAGGCTTTCCTCAGCGACCTCGCCGCTTTCTCCGCAGAGAGCCTGTCCGAACCTTCGGCTCCGGTCTTCTGCGGCATCACAGTGTTGCGCCGCAAGAAATCGGCCACCGCGGCCAGCAGTGACGAGCGCGCCCGCGTGATGGACGAGCTGCAAAGCACCTTCGAAGGCCCCTGCCTCACGGCTATGGACAAGCTGTCCGCCGTCCTGGTTCCTGATCTCCAGAATGAACTTCGCTGGCCCGACTACGTCCAGGCAGCCGCAGAGCAAGGGCTACGCTCGATCCTCAGCGTGCCTCTCCTTGTGGAGGAAGAGACCCGCGCCGCGCTTAATCTCTACTCCGAGCGACCCAATGCTTTTGACCAGAGCGACGTGGAACGCGCCGAAGTCTTTGCCTCCCATGCCGCCAAATCGCTCCGGCTTGCCCTGAAAATCGCGCAGCTCAGCGACGCGCGCAATGACCTGGCGGCGGCAATGCAGTCCCGCACGGTAATTGACTTGGCTATCGGCGCGATCATGGCCCAAAACCACTGCAGCCAGGACGAGGCCTTCACCATCTTGCGGACGGCATCCAGCAACCGCAACATCAAACTGCGCCACCTGGCCCATTCGATCATCGCGGCAGTCTCCTCGGGCAAAGTCAGCACCCACTTCGAGGAGTAGGGCCTCCTTTTTCGGGCCCATAATCACGTATCCGACATATTGGATATCCGCTGTGCGTTTTTGCTGGATCATCGATTCACGCATGCCCAGCGTCCGCGGGATGACGCGGCGGCGGTGCAATGCCTCGAGCGATGATCCAGCAAAACCTTGCTAGCCCCCCGTTTCGTAACCCAAGGCAACCATGTACCAGACTGAGAACGTGACGAACAACAAATCCCGCCCCGGCCTCGCAATCGCGGCGCTGAGCCTGGGGACGGCACTGAACCCCCTCAACTCGTCCATGATCGCGGTGGCTTTGGTTGTCCTGCGGGAGCATTTCTCGCTCGACGTCGCCACGGTGACCTGGGTGATCACCTCGTTTTACCTCGCTTCGGCTGCGGGCCAGCCGCTCATGGGCCGGTTCGCGGACCGTTTCGGCCCTCGGCGACTGTTCATTTTCGGCATGGCGTTGGTGGCCGTGACGTGTGCGATCGCGCCGTTCCTGCCCAACTTCGCACTGGTCTGCGTTGCCCGCGCGCTCATGGCGGTGGGGACGGCGACGGCATACCCATCCGCCGTCGTGATGGTCACCGAACTGAGCCGCCTGGCCAACTTGCCGCCTACCCGTCCGCTGGGCCGGATTCAGATGGCGACCACGTCCGCTGCGGCCATCGGGCCGGTGGTGGGTGGCCTTTTGGTGAGCCTGGTGGGATGGCAGGCCCTGTTCGCGATCAACGTGCCTCTGGCGCTGATCGCTCTGTTTGCGGTGCGCCAGACCGCACCCGCCGACTCGGGCTGTGAGAGCGGCAGGATCGGGCGGTTGGTGCGCGACTCGGACGTGCCTGGCATCCTCGCGTTCATCGCCTCTTTGATGCTTGCGATGATGGCCCTGCTCAACGTTGCGCCGGGCTATCGCTGGTACCTGTTGGGCGCAGCAGTTGTGATCGCTGCGCTTTTCGCCTGGCGTGAGCTTCGCTTCAAGCCGCCATTCCTGGACCTGCGCTTGCTCGGGCGAAATCGACCGCTCCTGTTGGTCTACTTGCTGTTCGTGGTGTTCAGCGGTGTTTACTACTTTGCCTTCTTCGGCCTTCCGCAGTTGCTTCAGGAAGCAGGCCATTACGACGCCGGCGTGGTCGGCCTGCTCATGCTTCCCCTTGCTGCGTTGTCGGTGGTAGTGACCCCAGTGACAGTGCGGAAGATTGAGAAGCACGGCGTGCGTCCCGTATTGATCGCCGGAGTGGTGGTGCTTGCGGTTGCCTCTGGAGCCCTGGGTATTTTGACGGTCTCGCTCTGGGTGCCCGTGGTGTTTTTGTTGACCGCGGTGATGGGGGTCCCGTACGGCATGGTGAGCACAGCTTCCAACCAAGGCCTGTACGTTTCGGCGCGGCCTGAGGAGAGGGGAGTGGCGGCCGGAATTTTCCAGACGTGCCGCTACCTCGGTGCGATCACGGCCACGGTTCTCATTGGCGTCCTGTATGGCCCCGGCGTCAACCAGGCCAACTGGGGCCTCATGGTGCTGGTGATGCTCGGGCTGAGCGTACTGGTGCTGGTGCTGGCCCTGATGTGGCGGAAGCCCGCGGTTTAGAGGGCTGAGCCGCGGCACCCCGGCGTTGAGGGGCCTGCTCTGCAGGGAAGTGTGGGATTTGGGCGTGTAGAGCGGGCCCCACAACGCGCGGGTGAGTAGCGGCTCCCTTGACGAAATAACTGAGCGTGCTCATAATTGAGTTAACTCAGTTATTTCTATTCAGGAGAACCGATGCGAGCGTTCGCCATCACCAAGTACAAGGAACCGTTGCGGGAGGTGGACGTCCCCGAGCCCGCGGTGGGTGATCATGACGTGCTTGTGCAGGTCCACGCTGCGGGACTGAACCAGTTGGACGAGAAGATCCGGGTGGGTGAGTTCAAGCAAATCCTGCCGTACCGGATGCCGTTGGTCCTGGGCAACGACCTGGCCGGTGTGGTGCTCAGCGTCGGTTCCAAGGTGACACTGTTCCAGCCCGGTGACGAGGTGTTCGCCCGCCCTGACAAGGGCAGGATCGGCACTTTCGCTGAGCGGATCGCGGTGGCAGAAGGGGACCTGGCCATCAAGCCCGCATCCATCAGCATGGAAGAAGCAGGAGCCCTTCCGTTGGTTGCTTTGACGGCCTGGCAGGCATTGGTGGAACGGGGCCACGTGGGTCCGGGATCCAAGGTGCTCATCCACGCCGGCGCTGGGGGAGTGGGATCTATTGCGATCCAGCTGGCCAGGTATCTCGGGGCCACGGTTGCCACCACGGCGAGCGCCGCAAACGGGGACTTCGTGCGTGACCTGGGTGCCGACGTCGTGATTGATTACCGCGCGGAGGACTTCAGCGAGAGCCTGCGCGACTACGATCTTGTGCTCGACAGCCTCGGCGGCGAGAACCTGGAACGTTCCCTGAAGGTCCTGAAGCCGGACGGGAAAGCGATCGGTATTTCGGGGCCGCCGGACGTGGGATTTGCCCGTGAACTGGGCGCGAACCCTGTGCTGCGCGGCGTGATGTCGGTGCTGAGTTCCGGCATTCGCCGCAAAGCGCGCGCCCTGGCGGTTACGTACGAGTTCCTCTTCATGCGCGCCGACGGCGGCCAGCTCCGCCAGATTGCCGCGCTCATCGACGCCGGCCACATCAAGCCCGTTGTAGGCCGCGCGGCGTCATTCGATGAGACGCCAGAATTGCTCACCGCCCTGGAAAAGGGTGGCGTCCGCGGCAAAACCGTCGTCACCCACAACTGACACCGAACCTCAGGAAGAACATTATGAACACTGCATACAAGGACGCACCCACCAACACCATCACCTCCGGCGGCGTCACCTACGCCTACCGCGAGCTCGGGCCAAGGGGAGGGGTGCCCGTGATATTCCTGGTCCACCTGGCCGGGAACATGGACAACTGGGACCCTCGCGTCATTGACCCATCGCCGGGAAGCACCACGTGATCACCTTCAGCAACAGGGGAGTGGGCTCGTCCACGGGAACCGTCCCGCTATCCATTGAAAGCATGGCCGACGACGCCGTGGCCTTCATCAACGCACTTGGTTACGAGAAGGTGGATATCTTCGGGTTCTCCATGGGGGCGATGATCGCCCAAGCCTTGGTGCTGAAGCATCCAACACTGGTCCGGAAGCTGATCCTCGCCGGTACAGGCCCTGCCGGCGGGAAGGGCATCAGTAAGGTGGTTGCCACCACGTATTACGACATCCTCCGTGGCGCGTTGACCAGGCAGGATCCCAAGGAGTTCCTTTTCTTCAACCGCAATGCCACCGGCAAACCGGCCGCGAAGGCGTTCATCGAGCGGCTCAAGGAGCGTACCGACCACCGGGAAGCGCCGGTCACCATCAAGGCCCTCCAGACGCAGCTCACGGCCATCAGGAACTGGGGGCGCTCGCAGCCGAAAAATCTCGCCGCCATCACGCAGCCAACCTTGATCGCCAACGGTGACAACGACCGGATGGTCCCGTCCATGCTTTCCAACACCATGCACCACCAGATCCCGGGCAGCGAGTTGGTCATCTACCCGGATTCCGGGCATGGAGGGATCTTCCAGTTCCACGAGAGGTTCGTTCCCGTCGCGCTTGAATTCCTGAGCCGCTAAGCAGCGGGCACTCAGTGCCACCCGCTGGTTGCGGGCCGCTGATACGGTAGCTAGATGCAGCCAGCGCCCCAGACCCTTGGACGACGTGAACGGAACAAGCAGGAAAAGCTCCAGCGGATAACCGCCGCTGCCCGGGAACTCTTCACCCAGCACGGCGTGGACGAAGTCACCACCCAGCAGGTGGCGGAAAAGGCCGACGTCGCGTCCGGCACCTTGTTCCTGTACGCAAAAACAAAGGCCGAGCTGCTTCTCTTGGTACACAACGCCAAATACGCCGAAGCCCTCGACGCCGGCATTGCAGCTGCGGCCAAGGAGAAGACCCCGATCGACGCCGTGATGGCCATCATCCGACCCATCATTGAATGCAACCGGGTGCAGATCGAGAACGGCCGGACGTACCTGAAGGAAATTGTCTTCGGTGATCCGGCTGAGCCGCACCACGCAGAAGCGATCGCCCTGACCCAACAGACGGAAGCCGCCGTCGTCGATGTCCTGAAACGGGACCCTAAACTGGCGGAACGCGAACCCGCGAAGCTCGCCGCCATCATGTCCGCCGTGATGTTCATCAGCATGACGTCCGCGGCCAACCTGGCCCTCACGGACGCCGAGGTCGGCGACGAAATACGAGGCCAGATCAGCGTGCTTCTTGGCTAGCGAAATGTAGCATCTGAAGGAGACGGTGGAGCGCCGTGACCTTCCGAGAAAGCAGAATTTCGATGACAACCAGTCCCGAGGGAACCGCCACCACTGTCAGCAAGACGTTCAGCCGCAGCACCCAGGTGGCCACCACCATCGAGGCTGCCCCCACGACCGTATGGCGCCTACTCAAGCTCAAGATCAAGGAGTTCGAGCCTCCGCGCCGGCTCGTGTGGGGCGATGCACTCGGCGCCCGCGTCTACACCCTCACCGAAACCAATGGCGGGCAGACCCTGTTCGACATGACTGAGCGCATCGGCGCCCCGTCTTCCCGCTGTTCGCCAACAAGATCCCATCCTTCGACGCCAGCTTTGAACAGTTCGCCGCCGACCTCAAAGCAGCCGCCGAAGCGGTCACCGAATAAGGGGCACGACGGCGGCGGTCACCTCGTGCGTCACGGATGCCACCCGCTTGGGGCGCTGAAGGTTAGCGGTTCAGGAACGCCTCATGCTGCCGGTGTGCCTCGGCCACCTGCTCGCGGATCTTTTCCACGTCCTTGGCCTTGTTCCGGTATTTGAGCGGCATCTGCACGATCTGCGCTTCCTCCGCTGTCAGCGCGCGGTAGATGCGCTCGCGCTCGTTGGCATCGGCGGTGTAGTCGAGGTCGAGGTAATCGACGGCGTGGCGACGCGCGTTGTTGATGGCGGTCTGGGCCTTCCCCGCGGGGCTGAGCAACGAGAGGATCACCGTGATCACCAGCGCGCCAATGATCACTCCCAGCGAGAGGCCGGTGGTGATCTCGACGACGTGGACCGGCTCGCCGTCGTTGATGAACGGCAAGTTGTTCTCGTGCAGGGCGTGCAGCACGAGCTTGACGCCGATGAACGCGAGGATGGCAGCCAGGCCGTAGGAGAGGTAGATGAGCCGGTCCAGCAAGCCGTCGATCAGGAAAAAGAGCTGGCGCAGGCCCATCAGGGAGAAGGCCGTGGCAGTGAACACGACGAACACGTTCTGCGTGAGGCCGAAGATCGCGGGGATGGAGTCGAGCGCGAACAGGATGTCCGTGCCGCCGATTGCCACCATCACCAGCAGCATGGGTGTGAGCGCACGCTTGCCGTTGAGCGTGGTGAAGAGTTTGTCGCCGTCGTACTTATCTGCGGTGTGGAAGAACTTCCTCGCCACGCGGATGATGAAGTTATCCGCCTGGTTGTCCCCGTGATCATCGGGCTTGAGGAGGTTGCCGGCGGTGATCAGCAGGATCAGTCCGAAGAGGTAGAACACCCAGGCGAACGAGTTGATCAGCGCGGCGCCGAGGAAGATGAAACCGGTCCGGGCGAGCAGCGAGAAGACGATGCCGAACAGCAGGACTTTCTGCTGGTCTTCGCGAGGGACCCGGAAGCTGGACATGATGATGAGGAAGACGAACAGGTTGTCCACCGAGAGGGCCTTCTCGGTGATGTACCCGGCGAAATACTCCGAGCCCATCTGCGCCCCGCCGAAAACCAGGACCCCGACGCCGAACAGCACTGCGATGCCCACGTAGATGGAGGACCAGAGGGCCGCTTCCTTCAACGTGGGGACGTGAGCCTTGCGGACGTGGAAGAAGTAGTCGAACGCGAGCAGCGCCACGATGATGACGATGGTGACGCCCCAAGCCAGGGGAGAGACGGTCATGTGATCCTGCTTTCGTGAGGCGCGGCGTGGTGCCTACCGAGGGTCAGCGGTCCTCACTCCAAACTACCGGGACGGGCCTTGCGGGCGGTAACCGGGCACCCGGGCTAGGTTCTGAGAATCATCGCAGGGTCAGCACGGGCCGCTACGATTGCCGGGTACACGGCGGAGATCGCGCCAGTCAGCACACCCACCGCAATTCCGAGGGCGGGCATGGTGGGGGTGATCACAGGGGTCCATCCGTTGGCGGCCGCTATGGCTACCACCGCGCTGGTGCCAAGGACGCTGCCCGCAAGGCCGCCTGCCGAGCCGATGATGATTCCTTCGAAAAGAAACATTCGTGCAATGGACCATCTGCTGGCGCCGAGCGCTCGTCTCAGCGCTACCTCACCGGATCTCGCCTGAACTGACAGGTACATGGCGGTGGCCGCCGTCAGCGAGGCCAGGATGAGGAGAACACCTGACACGAGGCCAACCATCACCCCGAGCTCAGTCCCGATGCCTGTCTTGAGGTTCCTCAGGTCCGCGACAGTCTGAACGTTGACGGCACCGGGGTTGTCCGGACTCAGGGCAAGCGGAATGGCTTCACTCAGGGGCGCTGGAAAGCCAGGCTTCGTCCTTGCCACATAGGTGGGCTGCAGGTTCTTGATACCAGACGCGGCCGGTGAGTTCAGGAAGATCTTGTCCTCTGCGGAGGCGTCCCGCGGGCTGTTCTCGACGACGGCGACGACGGGTACAGGGTTCCCTGCTACCCAGATAACCACGCCCGGAGCAGCCCGCTGGATGCCAATCGTTGCGGCTGCCTTCGCCCCGATCACAGCGGCTGGCATCTCCGGGAACGCCGCCAAACTGTTCAGTGCCGTGTGAGGGGTCATGTCGCCGTCGAGAATCGCCAGCCGGTTCGCGTCCGCAAGCTCGATGGGCCCGTTGAAGTACGCCGTGGAAGGAAATGCGCGGGTTATGGGGGCATCGGCCGGCGCAATGATGGAGGTCAGCCCAACACGCTCGACGCCGGCCAGTGCACCCACGGCCTTGTACGTCGCTTCCTGCTCGGCATCGGTAGGCACTCTGCCGGTCGGAAGCCGGTTGTCCGTGAACCTCAACTCATCCAGCGCCGCGAGATCGAGGCGTTCTGCTACCTGGCTGGATGTGGTTTGGGTGAGGCCGGTCGCCGCCACCAGCCCACCCACGCCCAGAAGAAAAGCCATCAACAGCAACGCAGTCCGCAGCGGTCGGGAAGAGAGTGAATTGAGGCCATCAGCCATCGATTCAACTGTCCGCAAAAAGCCCGACCCGTGCTTACCCGGCCTTACGCCTGGGTCGGTTTGCGGCGGTAAGTCGGCTGCCGGCGTCGGCGAGGCTTCTTCGCGGAGTATCCCGTCCGCCAGCGTAAGACGACGGTCGGCGGCAGCAGCGACCTTGTCGTCATGGGTGATGACAACGACGGCGACCCCGCGGGCGGCCATCTGGCGGAGGTCATTGATGACGAGCGACGTGTTTATTGAATCCAGGTTGCCGGTGGGCTCGTCGGCGAGCAAAATCCGGGGCCCGGGTGCCATGGCCCGGGCAATAGCCAGCCTCTGACGTTCACCACCAGAGAGAAGGCTCGCTTGGACATGCGCCCGGCCGGAAAGGCCAAACTGCCTCAACACGGAATCCACCGTGGCAGATCGCTGCTCCAAAGGAACGCCTTGGATCCGTAGTCCGAGGGCGGCGTTCATCCCGGCAGGCTCATGCGGCAGCACGTAGGAGTTCTGGAAAACGAAGCCGATGGTCCCTGACCGTAACTCGTTCCTTTCACGTTCGGTCAAGCTCCCGACTGACCGGCCCGCTATCTCGAAAGTGCCGCTCGTGGCTTTGTCCAAGAGTCCCAAGACGTTGAGAAGAGTGCTTTTACCTGAACCGGAGGGTCCCACAATGGCGATGAACTCCCCGGCACGCACCGTGAAGCTGGCCTCCTTCAGGGCCACGGTGGGAACCGCGCCACCGAAGACGCGCTGCAAGCGTTCGGCCCTCATGACGACGGCGGCCTCCACCGCTGTCACGGTACGCGGACCTGCTGCCCAACCGACAGCGGGATACTCGATTCAACAGCAGCCCAGCCGGAGGACTGCGTGGTGACTGTGACGTCTACCCGCTGGAAGCTTGGCGCCTGCGAGGGGGTGCTGGGGCTTGATGTAGAGCGGGTGCCGGTGCTCGATGCCGGCTGTTCGACGTCGATGAAGGATCCCGCGCCATCGTGTTGGATCGCAATCAACGGAACTGCAAGCCTCGGCTGGGGGTCTGTGGTGCCCTGCACGTTGACCAATTTGTCGGGTACCAGCCAGGCCGATCCCTCGGGTGGAACGGAGATAGTGACGTCCTTTCCGGGTCCTTCCCCTGACGCTCCGGCCTTGTCCGTGAAAGCTCCGACAGACAACACGGTGCTCTCTATCGACTGATCGCCCACTGACAGCCGGACTGTGCCCCCTGCCGTGAGGCTATCGGCGTCAACCACGGTGGCACGTGCTGTCACCACATCCGGCGTCGTTTGTATAACTAACAGCGGAACTGTGCCGGTGACCAAGGTTGCAAGACCGGCTGAACTGGCCACAACGCCCCGATTTCCGGGGATCTGGGCAAACTCCTGCGCGCGAAATATTGGCTTGTCAGGAGCGGTGAGGCCGTCCCCGCTGTAGATCCGTTTGACGGCGTCGCGGGAAGCGGCGTCAAACTTCCCCGTCACCGTGACGGCGCTAAAGCCCATACCCTGCAAAGCTTTTTGGAGTTGGACCACGTCATCCCCGGAATCACCGACGTCGAGATCCCGGTAGACGGGGACATCGTCCGGGAGGAGGAAAACAGGTCGTCCCCCAACGGAGCCGAGGAAGGACCCCGGTGCGACCTCCGTTCCAGGCGCCGGACCGGGCTTGGTGACCACCTGCCTGGCAGCGCCGGGCGTAACCGGTGGGCTGATAGCTGTGGTCTGTCCGCGAACAACAGTTCCCTTGAGTGCCAGCTGCCTGTCGACGACTTTCATCGACAGCGGGAAAGTGACGGGGACGGACTTTTGGGCGTTGTCCAGGGCCACGTCATTGGGAGCTTTGACGAGTGTTCCCGCCCAAAAAGCCGCCCCTAGGAGCACCAAACCAGTGAGAAGGAAGGCCCAAATTCTCAGCGGATGCAGGATGCGCCGCGCTCGCAGGGGGAGTTCTGTGGTTTCATGGCTCGGGGCATCTGTGGAGTGCGTCGACAAAGCGGTCCTAACCGCCGTCGAAGGCAGTGACGGTTTGGGTGGCTTCGCTGAGCGTTTGGTCAACTTTCTGCCGCTCGGCCAACAAACCGGCTTCGTTTTCCTTGATCAGCGTCTCTTGGTAGGAGGCCTCGATGTCAGCCATCTGTTGGACGAAGTTCAAGTCCACTTTGCATTGCACGTCCGCGACCGCCACCCGAATGGCTGTTTCCTTGTCACCGTGTGCCTCAACCGGACTCCAAGGATCGCTCCCGTCGAACGTTCCACCGTGTGCCTGTACGCACGATTTCCACTGCTCAATGAGCCCCTTGGTCTGAGGATCCTTCCCCGCGGCGACCTTCGCTTTCCCGGCGAGCTGGACGGTGAGTGCGTTGCGGTCGGCTCCGTAGCTTGTTGAGGGAAACGCTTTGCTCAGGCAGGAGTCCCACTGGTGGTTGAACTCGGGTGTTTTGGTTTCGAGCTCCGGGACGCCAAGGTTCTCTTCCGCGCGGCCGTACCCGAATTGCTCGGCACTTGCCATCAGCCAGATTCCGTAGGGGCGCTCAGCCGCTGAGGTCCTGTCCTTGAAAGTGGCCATGAGATCGACCGGCTGCCCGTTCTGGGACATGCACTGTTGGATCCTGATGCTTCCGGCCCGCTCGATCAAGTTCAACTCCTGCGTGGAGACTGAGTATTTGTCGAGCGGGTACTCGATGGATTCGATGTCCGACCGCAAAAGGGCGCTGGCCTTGGTTGGTGTGATGGCGGCATCGGGTTGGGCCGAACCGAGGCCGCACCCCGTGAGCAAGGTTGCCACGAGGGCGGCTACGGCGAGAAAGTGGCGACGCTGCATGTTCTCTGAGCTAGATGGACAAGCTCGAGATAATGTCCGAGTAGGTGTAGGGCCAGTGGCCGGGCACGCCGTAGTCGGTGAGGTACCCGACGTCCTCGCCCGGTGCCAGCTGCAGCCAGGTGCCGGCCCAGTTCGCGTCGGCGTAGAGAGTGGAGACCCTGGACGACCGGCTGTCCACGGAACTCGCCTGATCATTCATGGCAGAACCGACGTAATTAACAGAACCGCTATAGCTCACCTTGAAGCCGTTGTAATTCGTGTCCTGCCACAGGCATAGTGCGTATTGGCAGTCGTAGGCGGCGTGTGCGGGCGCGCTGGTCAATGCGATACCCGAAGCTGCCAAGAGCAACGTCGCTGTAGTGGCCGCGGCGCCGCGAATGCTGGATTTCTTGTTCATTTAGTTCCCCCTCATTAGGGCCGCTCCGAGCTGCCCAGACAATGTTCACTTGTCGAAACACCCCGAGAGCTCTGCCCAACAAGGCGCTGCCACAAAAATCGGCGGCCCAGGCGGTGTGCCGACACCTATGCTGCCGCGCGCAACAGCGCTTAGGTGGTGAAATGACTCATCTAGGTGGCGGTTTCAGCCAAATTTAGGTGGAAGAAACGGAAATCACGACGCCGAAAGTGGTCACGTAGGTGGTGGGGGAACCCGGTGTCCACGATCACCCTGGTGTCGATGAGTTAGCCGACGTTGACCAGAACTTGGTCTATACGGGCGATGAGTCCGGGCCAGCCGTTGCCCATGCCATGGAGGGCCTGCTGTCCCATGGGGGTATCCAAGCGGAAGCCGGCGTGTTCGAAGTGAAGTGTGGTGCCGCCGTCGACCGTTTCAAGCGTCCACGTGATGCTGGTGTCCAGGACGCCTTCGGCGAAGAGGAAGCTGATGGACGTGCCGGGCTCCACGGTGAGGACTTCGCATTGCTGAACGCCCCAGCCGCCCATGTCCAGGGTGAAGCGGTGCCCGACGACGGGTGCGATGTCTCCGGGTGTCCACCAGCGGGCGAGGAGTTCCGGCGTCGTCAGGGCCGCCCATACTGACTCTTTGGGGTGCGGGAAAGTGCGTTCGAGGCGGATGGCGTTTTCAGTCATGGGGGTTTTCCTTGTTCTGTGGGTCGGTGCCTAGTAGATCGGCCAGGGCGTCGAGGCGCTGGTTCCAGTACTGCTCGTAGTGCTTGAGCCAGCCGCTTATCTCTTTCAGGCCCGCGGGCTGGAGGTGGTAGATCCTGTGCCGCCCCTGCCGCTCCTCGCGGATCAGGCCAGCTTCTTTCAGGACTGTCAGGTGCTCCGAGGCGGAGGAGCGGCTGAGTTCGAGGCGTCCCGTGAGGTCCCCAGCGCTCAGCGGCCCTTGGAGGAGGCTGTCGAGGATGGTGCGCCGCGAAGGGTTCGCGAGGGCGCCGAAGACGTCGGGAGGCATGTGTTGATGATATGTCGGGAATTGCCGAAATGACAAGTTTGGGGTGGCATGGCCTCTTCGTAAACCCTTTGGTCCCTAGTTGCAGCAGTGCAGCACTCATTTTCTGTTGCATCCACGCGGACTCGCGTCGAAGTCTTTACCTATTGGCGCCAACTCGGGACTAGGTGGTGGTTAGACGGAGGTAAACGACGGAGGGCAGGACAAATCGTTTTGGTCGGAGCGACATCAAAGAGTTTCCATCCCGTCTGCAGGTTGGCTGCTTCTTCGGTATCACCGTCATTTCACGACCCGGCAGCCCCCCATTCCGGTTGCGTGACTAGGCTCCGCCGTCAGTAGGGCCAGTGCGGTTTATGGGCTGGACTTGTTGTGACGTAAGAGGAGGCAGGACGCCAGCGGGGAACCGTGAGCTGCGTGGGATCCCATTCGATTGCGGTTGGCACGGAGTCAGGGACGGCCCACCGTCCATGCCGGCCCGAGTTCCAAACCAGTCGTGGCGGCGGGACGCAGCGAATTCCCAAGGGTATTCAACTGACGTTCTTTTGCCCAACGGCATTAATACAGGGTTGCTGCCAGTGGGCTACTAATTCCAAGATCTTTGGTTCAATTGGTGTGGCTTTCCTTCTATTTAGACCGGAATCCGGGTCGAAGCCTTCATAGGTGAGCGGTGGTTAATGACTCAATACTTCCGCTGGGTGCTGCTGGCCCCAAGTGCCAACAGATGCCGACGCAGTGCGCTTTCGCCCGTACTGAGTCCTGGGGTATAGGTGGGAGCAAGCCGATACGAGTGGTCGGCCGCATAGGCAGCTGTATCGGCGAGGACGATTCAATGTCGCGGACGGGCTCTTAATTGCCCTCCGAGCGGTGCAAAAGATCCTCTCCAACGGAACTGCAACAGCGGAAGCGGAGTCTGGAAGGCCAATGTGGCAAGCTGATTCAGCTGTGGCTTCTTGTAACGAAGAAACCGAACACAATACTGTAGTCCAGTTTGGACAAACACAATATTTCGCCACTTCCCGCAGGCATCGGCTCAAGCTAGTGGCTGCATCATGGTTTTTCGGAAACATCTGTCACGGCGCGACTTCCCTTGGTAGGGCTCGTACCGGTAGCCATTCCTCTGAGAGGAAGCATCGGCTTTCCGCAACTGTGATAGCACGGGGGTGCAGCCCCGGGTCTTACAGGTGAGAAGCGGTTATGTCAGGTATCTTGGCAATGTGGGGGAATCGATACCTTGGACTGAAGCCGAGACGACAGTGCTCTTGAAGGCATATTTCGACATGCTGGACAGTGAGATGCGTGGATCAGCCTATTCAAAGGTTGACCATAACCGCCGAGTCCAGGAAGGCACTGGTCGCAGCAAGGGGTCCATTGAGTTCAAATTTTGCAACGTCAGCCACGTCTTAGCAGAGCTCGACCATCCATTCATTATCGGTTACAAGCCGAGGAGCCATGTGCAAGAAGCGCTGCGATTGGCAGTCGAGCGCGAGTTAAGTGCCAGAGCGAAGCCAACCACGGACCGGCTCAAAGATACCTCTTCTAGCTCCTCAGTAATGTCGTCGACCAAGGCCCCAGGTAATGCTGCAGACCCGGTTGCAGCCCTTAAGGAAAGAGGACCGTTGTCTGCCCCGATTGCCCGTGACGAGCAAAACGAATCCGTATGGAGCCGCCTTTCAGACCTGTGGGACCGCGCGACGGGCGGAACCGACGTTGCGGCGCGACCCGACCATCCAGTCGATGCGGTTTGGCCATCTGCGCTCCGTCCAGCCGGAGTCGAGGAAGCAGGCAGCTGGCTGAAAGATGGTATCGTCCGCGGCTTGCCGCCTCGGTTTTTGTTCCTAGTTGGCGGCCCGGGAGCCGGGAAGTCGCATGCAACGGCACATGTCGTGGAGGGACTGCGTTTGGCGAACGAGCTCGACGACGGACTTGCTCATAGGATCTACGACTATAGGGGACCGGCCGCCGACTTGATTGTCGTCAATGACGCCACTATTAGTTTGGAAGCTTCAAAAACTGCGCCCCTAATCTCCGACATCAATGGGGCGGTATCCCAGGGGCGATCTTTTGAGGCGTCGCGGCCCCTTCACTTGATGGCTTGTGTGAACAGGGGCGTTCTCGTGGAGGAAATGGCAGAATCCAGACTTCGCGGATCTCTTGATTGGACAGCGGGCGACGTATTGGTTCGCTGGCTATATGACTCGCAGGGAGGAGAACCCAACGAGTCAGGCTGGCGCCTTTCAAATCCAGGGGGACGGGATTTCGTAAAATCGGCCCAACTCAGCCATCTGGGCCAGCACGTCGCCAACGTAATCGCAGTGTTCGTTGACGAGTGTTCCCTTTTTGAAGAGCGCCCGGCTTTGAGTATTGGTGCCGACTCAAAAGTGTCCGCAGGGGACTATCGAATCGTTCCCTTGGCCAGCCGCGGTGACATCAGGGATTCGCTGTCGCCCGCAGCGGACTTGCTCACGAATGTTTTGGCGGTTCTCCATGCCGCAGGGAATGGCGCCGCCGACGAGAACTCGGACCTTGTAGGTGCCGTGGATCCTGTAGCCGCGAATCTGGAGTCTCTTGGCTCGCCGATAATTAGATCTGGCTTGTTGACGCTTGCTCGGAGTGCCGAACTGATGTCCGCAACGCGTATGACCTATCGAGAGCTCTGGGGATTCTTGACGAGGGCGCTTGTTGGAGATGCACCGTCAAGCATGAATAGGACGGCCCTTCGTCAGTTCATCGTGGCTAATCAGCCAACGGGACACGACGCCGAGCTTGATTTCCAGCTGATGCGACGGTTGTCCAGCCTGCGATTCAACCAAAGCATATTTGGTGCCGGAGAGCGAACCTCCGCCTCCGAGGCGGCAGTCCGCGACCCAGTGCTGAAGCTGCTTGTTAGGGCCGATCCCGTGAATGATGCGGTTCCGGGTTCGAATCCCGATAGTACAGATGAAGGTTGGGCGACGCCGGTCTCTGATGCCTTTAGCGTGCATGTATCAGATGGAACCCCCCTTCAGAGCCTCATGGACTTATTGCCGAATGATATTTCTCTGCGTCATATTGTTACAGAATTCGACAGACGTTTAGATGCAGCATACTGCAAGCTCGTGCAACAGCCGCAACTGAAGGATGATAAGCGCCTCGAGGTAACCGGTTGGTATGGAGTTTATCTCACGCGACTTTATGCAGTGTCCCATGGTATTAGTGCATTCCGACGTGAGATCGACATGCTCATAAGGACTTGGGGTCAATCCCCTTATTTACCCGATGATCTAAAGTCACCCTTGAGGACCCTGCTCCGGCCAAAAAGAAATCCTCTACAATCGGGGTCTTCACTTCTCCCTCTTTTTGACAGCCGAACCGAGCCAATCACCGGCAGAGTAAATACGCCAAAGCTTGCTGTCCGCGTGAAAGAACCAGAACTCACCACGGACCGCGAGGGACAGGCAGAACAGGTCCTGCTGATTATCCGCACGGATGGAACCAAACTGAACAGCGTCTCCTTGGATTTCCCTTTGATACGAGAGGCATTGGCTTGCGTTGATGACCATATCGGCGTCACTGACCTAATCGATGTCACAGCTCCGCGATTAGAACGTATTCGCGCATCGCGGTTGCTTTCAATCCACCTCCGCGGTGCTGAATTCTGTCTTGCTGATGGTGATTCGGAAGTCCAATTGACTCAGCAGGAGCAATCAAGATGACCCGGACGGCTGGTGCACACAATCTCATTCTTCCATTCAACCGCCCCGAGTACTTTTCGGTGCCTGAGGCTTTACTATCTGCTCTGGCTTGGCGTGCATACGGTTCGGCACCCGACCAAGAACAAGGGAAAGCGCTGGGCCTTATGTATAAGGCGCAAGCAAAAGAAACGCAGTATCTAACCCTCCGGCCTACAAAGCCTGAAGAGGGGGCAGCCCAAGCTCTGGGTGCCCAGCTTAGGGGGAGAGGAATAAGCACTTCTGCGTCCGATCGGTTGCTTGGCGATGCGGTCTCATCCAGTGTCACTGGAATTCGTATTGAGAAAACAGGTAATCAACCTTCAAGTCCCATGACGCCTGCTTTAGCACTTATGCAAAACCCTCGCGGCGTTCTGGTAAAACAGGGCCCGCCTGATTTTGGCGCCATTATTGAAAGTCTGTTTGCTGTCGGCCACCCTGTGGGCGGCCCCGCCATGTCCGCCACTGAGCTCTGGTTGCGGGCTTCAGATCAGCGACTTGAGCTGGACCCGCTGCTTAAGTCTATAGATGCCTCCATGATGTCAACCGTATTTCAGGACAAGTACCACAGGCTGGATGTGTTCCCAATCGCGGAAGACAGCGTCGACTGGTGCGGGCTCTATCCAGGGACCCCCTACGAATGGTTTGCCAAGTCATGGCAGGCGCTAACCTCAAAAGAATGGGTTGAAGCACTCCCTGCTCGCGTGTGGGTGGACTGGGCTACGACAGTTCTGCGGTTGGCGATGGGACTCGGATTTCTATGGGAGTACTCGTGGTATGAGGCGTTGGGCTCGGTAATCGTCCGAGACTCCGTTCCGGACACATTTGAGGAACTTCGAGGCATGGTGAGATCGCCCCTGCCATGGCAGTCAAGCCGTTCCTCAATCTCGGTTAGGGATGTTGGCGCCACTATCAAGGGGCGAATTTCAAGAGGTGAGCGTGTCCGACGGAGCCTTAAAGAGCGCATCAAGGAGGTCGAAGGAGATAAAAATGCGATTGAATTCCTGCGCTCGTCAGCTGCGAATAGTGATTTCAGGCAGTTCCTGGCCGCCGAAATTACGGACAAAAAGGAAGCTGGGAAGCTCGTTTGGGAAACTGTGAAATACGGGCTTCAGGTTCGAGAAGCGAGTGGACCATTTACGGATTACTACGGCATTCTCAAAACGAGGGGACGAAGGTACCTCGTCATTGATCCGGGTACCGAATGGATCGCTGTGGTGGCGAGCCTCGCCTGCGGTGCGCCGGGAACCCAATGCAATGTGGGAGATGTTTTGCGCGATCTCACCATTCTTGGAATGCGACCTGAGTTGGGCGACTTGGTGTCCCTGCTCGAGCGTGCAGGAATGGCCCGGGGCAGCGCCGATGCTGACCACGCCGTGATAGTTGAGAGCGCTTTCTAGGAGAATCATGTCATCTATTTCGTTGGGCGAAGTCCTGGGTCGCGTGCTGGCAACAACAAACGGACTCGGCCATGTTCACTTGCCGGAGGGAATCGGTAATAGAACGGCCGAGGAGATCGTACGAGCAGCCAATATCGCCAGACCAACTAGTCCACCCTTTGCTCTGCTGGTAACGAACGGCATTGAGTCACTTCAGGATCCTAACTGCCCGAGGGTAAGCCCAGCCCGTACTATCCAGTACCGTCAGGGTGACCATTTGGTAGTAGTCCATGGCCGGCAGCCTGATCTATCTTCCTTCGTGCAGGTCTACCGGGAGGTCTTCGGTCAGAGTTTTCCGGAACAAGCTGCTGGTATCGTTTCCATGGATAATATCTCCACCGAAATTGTTAGTGAGCTGGTGACGGATTTAGGTGTAGATGGTTTGAGCTCTAGCCAGAAGACACAATGCGAGGATATTCTGACTCGTTGTTTTGTCACGCTCTCCGCTCTTCATTCACGAGTTGGAGACACTGGGCGGAGCTGGAATTCTGCTTGGTTTGAGCACGTCAATCGAGGTCTTAGCAACCTGTCTAGAATTCTTGACCATTTACGATCTGTTGGCACTCATCTAGCTTTCGCTGACGCATTTTATAAGTACGCTTATGCCTGTTTTGCTTTGCCCAGACCCATGCAAGGGTCCGGGAGATCATTCCTTGCTTCAGAAGCAGCGGCGGGAAGCCTTATGGACTCCATGTCCGAGTTCTGGAGTGACGAGGAGACCTTTCGCGCAAGTGTGGTGCAATTGGCAACCCGCCCCGAGGTAAAGGTTGCAGGCGGCAACCACCCACTTGCTGAGTTTATACTCGATGAATTCGACAACTCCGTAAATCGCGAGGGTAACTCGTGGTTGGGCCTGGTCGAAACCGTTGGAGCCTCAATTGAAAATATCGACCGATTTTCAACTTTAACGGAAGAGCAGTTTAGAAGTCCGGCCCTCGATGACGAGTCCTTTACATTTGATATTGCGCTCCAAGAAGGCGGATCTCTCGCCCTGGACCCTGAGTTGCCGGAGAGCCCATTCCTTATTCCGTTGATGCCCGATGGTACGGCCGGGGGACGACAATTTCAGTCCAAAGTTCTGCGAATTCGCATTTCTGCTCTACAGCGGCTGGTTCCCAGCGACGTCCAATCATCCAGACTTACAATCCAGGTGCAGCCTGCCAACGTCGCCAACTGGGCTGGTACAGTCGAATTATCGGAGGATGGACACCTTTTTGCCATAGGTCGCTTCGTCAAACCTAGAGGGAATGGTCGAAGCGCGGCGCCTTTCCGGAGGGTCTCGCTGAGAGTCTCATTGCCCGTTGACGACCCTCTTGCAGGCCGAGTTCGCAGCGATCTGACAGCAACAGGCTACGTCTTTTCTGGAATGCAAACGTTTCTGGCGGCAGCTCCGTTCAAGAAGAGCGGGGCACTCGGGAAAGTGACTTACCTCGGCCAAATGGACTGGCGCCCCGGGGAGGATTCCGACGACGACGACCGGGATTTTGCAGAGGAGCTTCCAGAAACGCCCGGCGGCTATCAGGCATTGCTGTGGTGCCCCAACGCCGTAGAACAGCCTCTTCTGGATGGAGTCGGCCTAATAGCGCATCCGGTGCTGCAGGATCTATTTGCCTTGCGTTTCGCACCAACCGGCGACAACGAGTTCGTGGCGAACGGAGTAACGTTCCGTGTTCGACCTGTCGCCGCGGGTGGGGGGCATCAGTCGGCTCTGCTAGCAGCCGCTGTCAAGCAGCAGGTCGTGCCGGACCGGCCCAAACCGGCAACGGAAGGGTCAATTCGCGGGCAGGCGGAGGCCTTTTACGCGAGCCGACTTGTAGCTAAAGACCCTACTATTATCCAAGCCCTCGGCCACATCATGATGCCGAGCAACGAATCAGTGCGTATCGAAGACTGCAGGCCGCAGGACAATGCCGCCTTTATGATGCCAGACGCTGCGCGACGGGCCCTCGATAGTGTGAGCTACTTCGAAGTCGATCAAGATTTCGCTCATGGTGCGGAAGCGAACAGATTCCGTGAGGCCTTCAGTGCTCTGCAGGTCGACAAGCTCCTTATTCGTCGGGACGTGCGTGGCGAAGGTGTCGATTTCGAATGGCCATCGCGTACTTCTTGGAGGACCCTCTGGGATACCGGAGTACTGCGCGACTACTTGGACGCGTATGCCGATTTGGTCCATGCAGCCCGTACTTCCGGAAGGGATGAGAACCTATTTTGGGCAGCGTACCCTATGTCAGTTAGTGCCTGGGATGTCAGAGGTGACAATGGGTGCCAAGCGGTGCTTTTGAGCCCGCTCCATCCGATTAGGCTGGCCTGGCTTGCAGGGGCCGAGCATTCACTTTTTGAGGCAGAGAATTCGGTGGAGCACGCTGGTTCGGTTGAGGGATGGAACCTGCCGTTGGTAGGTCCAGGTGAGTCAACCTCGGGTCGGATGATGGCGGTTCCCGCCGATTCCGGTGAAGACCAGATCTTCCTGGGGTGGTCCATGATGCTCCCCGCAGCTAAGTCAAGGCCCAAGCGACTTACGCCGCCAGACAGGATCGGGAACGCAGTTACACCGGGGGCTGCAGTCAGCGGCCTCAACGCCACTGCGGTAGATGCTGCTCTCAGGTCCTTCCGCCGCATGCACCCTCATATCACAACCCTGACCGTAGACTTGCATGCTCAAGATCGTCAGAATCGTTTAACGGAGATAGACGATTCCGTCCTCGCAGTGGCTGAGGAATGGGGCAATGCAAAGTCAGGACGGCTTATCGGCGGCGTTCGAGTGCTCGATTCCGTGCGGCGGGAAGGACCTGTACCGAGGGATGCGGTGACGAGGCTGGTCAGGGAGAATCGAGACATGCTCTTGACATGGTCACGTTATGCTCCAGAGACTGAGTCAAAGGTGTGGTGCAATATCCGCCTGTTGCAGGACTCAGGCACCGTTGTTCGGGTCGATGGCGGCGGGGCGGCATACGGAGTTTTAGGTAGAGTGCCCCTCCGCCGGTTCGAGAGCAACCCAAACAAGTTAAGCGATCGACGAAGCAGCCTCAGCCAACCCGCTATCCCTGCCGCGATGGGCTGGAACTCTTTCAGTGCAGCGTTAGATGCATGCGAGACAGGTGATTCGGCACCTGTCATCGAAGCCGCGATGATGCGCCGAGATGTCGCTGACACTACCGCGGATTGGACGGTCATGGGCGAGTCGTTCCTGAGCCCGGCTATCATGGCTGAGCTTATGGACGCTCACAGCGACAGCGGACGAATGCTCTGGGAGTGGCGCCCGCCAGTCTTCGAGCGCTCGGTGGACGTACCATTCATGGAACGACGTCCGTTTGTGTCCATAGCGAAGGTGCCCGATAGCTTCGGCCATCAGTTGGAAGGACTTCTTGCCAAGGCGACAGGCCGTGCGGACACGACGCAACTCAAACGCCGGGTGATGTCGAGCCTTGGTAGCAGGGGTGTGGGGTTATCCTCCCTGTTGTCGATGGGCGGAACTCATGTCGCTGGCGCACTCGGTTTCTACCTAACTTTCGGGCTTTTCGATAAGGCCGTATCCCTTGGTTCAAACAGGTTTGTTCTCCCGATAGACGCAGCAGACTATTTCTTACGGACGCTATCTGGACAACCGAACCACGGACAGCATCAGCGTCGCGCCGATCTGCTATTCCTTGAAATGAATGACGAAGAGCTGATCCTCAGCCCGGTCGAGATTAAGTGTTACGGTCTCAAAGGTGACTCGCTCGGATCGAATCTTCCGGCCCCGGGGTCATCTGCGTTGAAGGAGCCTCTGGATCAGCTCGCTGCAAGTTGGCGGCTCCTTGAGGGCATCGAGCTTCGCGCAGCAGAGGCCACAGGCGCTGATCGAGTGGTCTGGATGAACAGCCTCGCCACTTTAGTCGAGACTGCGGCTCGGCTGGGTGGCACGATGGGGACCCCGGAAGACTTTGCTCGCCGCCTCTCGACTCTGGTGGACGGGCAAATGCGGGTACGTCTTGGTAGGCCGCTACTGACGTACTTGCAGCACGGTTCGACAACTTCTGACGGGAAGCGCTTCTACGCGGGAGAAGTTGGTACCGTTGACACCCCCGTGCGGGGACTGATTGCCGACACAGCCTCGGTCTTCGAAGCTTTGGACGATTCCGATGCGTCACTCGTTGATGCGTGGTGCGAATTGGTCGATTGGACCATAGAAGAACGACAGGACGCTGAAGCTCTACCCTTCGAAATATATGGTGAAGAGCTTGATGTTGATGTTGATGGTGCAGGCAGTCTGGAAGCTTGCCGTTCGATGCAAAACGAGGTGCCACCGTCACCCGGAGTCTCTGGCGAGCCCCCTGAAGGCGATGCGCAAGAACCAGCTGAGAAGACAGCGGCGTTGTCCAAAGTTGAATCCCATATCTATGGTGACGGTGTTCGAATAACCGTCGGCAATCTTCTGGGCTCGATAGGCAGATCCCCGGTGGATTTTTGGCCTAGTAACACAAAACTCAATCAAATGAATGTCGGTATCGTCGGTGACCTTGGAACGGGGAAGACGGAGCTTGTGAAGGCTTTGATTGCCCAAATCCGGGAGCAAGCAGCGGTGAAGCAACCTGAAGTTCCTACTTCCATGTTGATCTTTGACTATAAGGGAGATTTTCAGAAGGATGAGTTCGTAACTCGAATCGGTGCCACTGTCCTGGAGCCGCGTGATATCCCGCTGAATATATTCATGCCTGTGACGGGGGAGCACTCCCGACTTCCCTATCAGCAGGCTGCAGCTTTTGTCGATATCCTCCGGAAGATATATCGGGGTGTGGGCCCGGTGCAGGCCAGCCTTCTCAACGAGGCCATACGAAGCCTTTATGAAAATAACGAAAACCGACCGCCGACACTCGCGGAAGTAAGGGCTCAATATCTCGAGAAAACGGGAAACCCTGATTCCGTATCATCCATTCTTGATAGCTTCGTCCTTAGCCAGATCTTCAGTTCGGATAGATCTGTTCTCATGCCTTTTGGACAACTACTGGAAGGGAAGGTGGTGGTTGTCGCTTTGGATCGTCTCGGATCGGACCAGAGTGCTAAGAATGCTCTTGTCGCTCTGTTCCTGAATCTGTACTACGACAACATGCTGAGGTCCGATAGGCCGCCATTCCAGGGGGTTGACCCTCAGCTAAGGTTCCTCAAGTCTTTCTTGCTGGTCGATGAGGCTGTCAACATCATGCGCTATGACTTTCAAGTGCTTATGGACCTGATGCTTCAGGGTAGGCAGTTCGGATATGGAGTAATGCTTGCATCCCAGTACTTATCTCATTTCAAAGAGGGCCGCGAGAATTTTGGTCAACCACTGCGGACTTGGTTTATCCACAAGGTCCCCTCAGTGAACGTGCGGGAGCTTGCGAGCCTCGGCCTTCCCGATCTGGGGCAAGATGTTTCACGACGCATCCCCGAGTTGCGCCAGCATGAGGTCCTATACAAGTCTCTTGGCTTCGACGAAGGACGGTTCATCCGGGTGAGGCCGTACTACGAGCAATATGGAGTCTGACCTTCGGCCAGACCGGAGGCTTCTCAGGAATCCGGCCTGAGCTCTGGCACAATGTATCAGTGATGAAGTTCGTTGACCTGTTCTCGGGTTGTGGTGGTCTCTCGTTGGGCATTGAGCGCGCGGGAGGTCATCTTGTCGCGGCTGTCGAGAAGTCGGACATGGCCGCCCGCACGTTTTACCACAACTACGTCGATGATGCCTCTGATGCGCGTTTCTGGCAGCAGTATTTACAGAGAAGTCTCTGGCGGCAATTAGAGGGCAAAGTCATCGTGAGTGAGCTTTCCAACGTCCTTGGAGATGAAGATCTCATGAAGAGTTTCCGCAAAAGTGATATCGACGTCGTGGTTGGTGGCCCCCCATGCCAAGGCTTCTCGCTCGCTGGTCGACGGCGTAAGGATGACCACCGGAATCGGCTGGCGTGGGAGTACCTCGACTTCGTCGAGAGTACTGCCCCCAAAGCCGTGGTCATTGAGAACGTTGTTGGCATGAGCCAGAGCTTCGTTAAGGGCGAAGAGTCCTCCTTTTCGCAACTGCAGACCGCTTTGGGGCGCACTGGCTCTGGCTATGAGGTTCAGGCTGTACACGTCAACGCACTGCATTACGGCGCCCCGCAGTTCCGGCCTCGACTCATGCTCATTGCTCTGCGACAAGACATCGCAGGCCAACTCCGGTTGGAGGCGAGTCCGCAAATCTGGAAGTCCGATTTTGCGGATCTCGCAACCGACGTTCCACCCCTCGCGCCTCCACCGACGACACTAGCGGCACAAGCCTTCACAGTTCGGGACGCCATTTCGGACCTATTTGGCTGGGATGGTCTCGCCCGAGGCAAGAACGCCGAGTATCTGAAGGCTTTGGCGGCGGCGGACGCAGTGGTACGCCCGAAGACTGACCAATACTCGGTTGAACCACCAAACCAGACGCCCCGCAGGCACACAGACACTGTCGTGACACGCTTTTCGTTCTATCGCATGATGGCCAGAAACGGAGTCGATCAACGCTTACTAACGCAGTTGAGCGGCCTCGAGATGGAGGACCAAAAAGCCCTAGCCAAATTGGCTTTAGCTGGGGTGAAGGTGCCTCTCGAGTTGCAGACATCGAACAGGCCCTACAGCGTGCGGACGATTGGCTCGCTGGATGAATTGGTGGAACTGTCTGTCGAACTTGTCACCAGAAAGCACAGTCAAAAAGTCCTGCAGGCCAATGAGCCAAGTCGGACCGTCGTCACCCTCCCGGACGACTACGTGCACCCGATGCAGTCGAGAATTTTTACCGTTCGTGAGCTCGCCCGTTTCCAGGGTTTCCCGGACTCGTTCGAATTTCTCGGGAGGGAGACTACTGGCGCACACAGGCGCAAACTTGAAGTCCCCCAGTACACGCAAGTCGGCAACGCCGTCTCCCCATGGCAGTCTTATGCCGTTGGCACGTTAATCAGCCGTCTGTTGAATCAATATCGAGAAGCTGTGAACTTACACGGAATATCGGCATCTACTCAGGTGCGTCCCTCGGCTACGTGAGCCCAAGCTAGTCAGATCTACTCAACGCCTGGTGCAGTGAACTAGCATCATCACATGGCGGACTTCATGAGTCCAAAGCAGCGCAGCGCCCACATGGCCAAGATCCGTAGTAAGGATACTAAACCGGAACTCATTCTGCGGAGAAAGCTGCATGGGGAGGGGTACCGGTATCGACTCCATGACAACAGTTTGCCCGGAAAACCGGATCTAGTCTTTCCAGGTCGGAGGAAGGTAATTTTTGTCAATGGATGCTTCTGGCACGGCCACGATTGCTCTGTTGGACGACGTCTGCCCAAGACCAACACGGACTTCTGGCAGGCGAAGCGGACACGCAACCAACAACGAGACCATATGCAGAGGCTCGAGCTGGTTAGCTCACAGTGGCAATACCTCGACGTTTGGGAGTGTGAGATATCAAACGACCCCACCCTCTTAACTCGAGTAAGAAGCTTCTTGCTGCAGTAGTCCAGTCCTTTCCCCGGGACAGCCCCGTCCTCGCGACATGCCCTTGGATTCTTTTTTCTCCCACGGCTTTCTCGCGGACTTGAAGGTTTTATAAATTTTCCTGAGGCGCCCGCCATCCCCGAGCATCCAGAGGTTCGCGAAATGGGTCGAGGAACAGGACCAGTGGCGCGACCTTCAGGAACTGCCGTCGGTTCGGCTGCCGGTGGCCGTCGGCCCATCGCAGGCGCCCAATCACTTTGACGCTTCCGGGTCGAACGCCCCTGAGCTCTCTCGGCCGCTCGGGTGCCTTAGGGAGCCGATGCTCATGGCGCAGATGTGTCCCTTGGATTGCCCGCTGCCCTAGGAAGCCCTGGGGCTTCTAGAAGGCAGGCGGACCGAGGCCCTCGACTTTAGTTAGGCGGTAGAGTTCGACCAACACGCCGGCCGCGGCGTTGGCCCGCCCCGTGGCTGGCGTGAGGAAGGATACGAGTATGACGCCAAACGTTCCCCCATCGCTAGTTGCCCTGCTTGAGGACGAACCGACTCCGCAGGTGGCCTTCTCTTGGAACCCGACGCCGTGGCGGGAGCAGATGCACAATTTGCCGGAAGTGTTAGCGACGCTGGACCAACTTCCTGAAAAAGTGGACCGTCAGCTCATCCGCGATGTAGTACTTTCTGAACTGGACGCCGGGCGTGTATTGTCGGCATTCGTTCCGGCCATGGTCTGGGGCTGGGGTACAACCTCGGGCCAAGGAGCGTTGCGCACGCGATGGATCCTGACTGAGACCCACGACAGGAGCCAGGCGCCCGAATTACTCCCAGTCGTTCCGACCGTAACCGCCCGGCTCGAAGCTGGAGCAAAGGCGGCCCGTGAGGACGGCCCACGCGAGGCGTTCCGCCTGATGAATAACGACGGAGCTGTCAAACATCTGGGACGTTCATACTTCACGAAATGGTTGTACTTCGCCTCGGCGCTTGAAGGTCCGGATGATGCAGCAGCAGCTCCCATCCTCGATGACAAGATAACAGGATGGCTGGATAAAGAATCGAAAGTGTCTTTGGACAAGTCGACCGCATCCTACGAAACGTATCTCGACCTGCTGCAATGTTGGGGCGAGCCATACGGGCGCACTAGAGTCCAGGTTGAAAAGGCCATCTTCAAGCTCGCCACGGGTCGGGGATGAGGGCAGAAGTGCTCCAGACCTCAGAATCGTCGCCGCCTGATCCTAGGGGCTACTGTTGGCCGGAGTCGGCGCCTCCGGGACTACGCTCTGTACGCGCTTCAGGGCGGAGTGGGCACCTTCCGGTCTTTCTCGGTCTCTTGATGGGCCTCAGAGCGTCAACTGACAGCCAGTGATGACTGACCTCGTGTTCAGAAGGACTGAGTCTACGATCGTTGCCGCCAGATCTAAAGTTTAAGAGAACAATGAATCCGCGGGGAGAAACGTGATCAACATCGATAGCCCATGGCACGGGAGGTGTACTGACAGGCCTCAGTCATTGGGAGAGTCATGGCACATAACTGGCCGACAATCTTCGGACCAGGCGCGGAGAACAGAATTGTTTGGCGAGGCCTCGGCGATCACAAATCTTCAAAGGAGTATCAGACGTTGTTATCCAGCGGTTCGTGGGTAAAAGTACCTCGGACTTCATTACGCTTGTTGCTAGCATCGATTCTATCAAGTGTGCTCAGGCGTTTTCGCTACTAAACCGAATCGCGAGTGTGGCTCGGAAGCTCCGCCCTGCAATGGCATCCGGTTCCCTCCACTCGACCGCCTCGAGCTAGACCGCCACGCTTTGGGCTGCTGGACTGTATCGCCAGACGGGTCAGAGGGTAGCAACGTTCTTGAAGCCCATGTCTAGGCTCTTCAGAGCAGGCACGACATTACCGATGCAGCTCTAATACAGCAGGCTTTTACGCTCCCTTGCCGGGGCCTGGAGACGACAGCTGCGGTGTCCCGGCAAGGACGACGATCTGACTGTCAAGGCAATGCGGAACAGCATTCTCGCCAGGCCCTGTTTCGGGCGAGCCGAATGGAGCTGGGCCAGCGCTGCCCGCGCCAAAAGCGCAACGCACCCGCCCGCCGCCGTCGTCGAGTGTCCGCTGACCGTTGCGCGCCAAAGGTTCCTGTGCGAGCCTCAAGGTGATCCTGTCGCCGGGGTGACGACGGGCAGCAGGGAAGGAACCCGATATGGGACTCATCCACATTGACCTGTTCACCACGCTCGACGGAGTCGCTCAAGCGCCCGGCGGACCTGAAGAGGACACCGACAGTGGATTCGAGTTTGGTGGCTGGCAGGCGCCTCTCATCGATGAGGTGGTGGGCCAGCAAATCGAGGCCGGGATGGAAGGCATGGACGCGCTGCTGCTTGGGCGGCGCACGTACGACATCTTTGCTTCGTACTGGCCGCACGAGACTGGCAGAATCGCGGAACTGTTCAACCGCATCCCCAAGTATGTTGCGTCGCGTGGGGCTCAAACCCTGGACTGGGCCGGGACCACGCAGCTGGGCCCGGACACGGTGGCCGCGGTGAACGAGCTACGCGGCAAGCACGAGAATATCCACGTCATCGGGAGCCTCGACTTGGTGCAGACCCTTTTCGCCGAGCGACTCTTTGATCAGCTCAATCTTTGGGTTTTCCCGATCCTCTTGGGCCGCGGGAAGAAGGTGTTCGCCGATGGGGTAGTGCCGGCGAACCTTCGACTCATCGAGCCTGTGATTGCCTCGCCCAAGGGGGCAGTGATGCAGCGCTATGCCTTGGTTGGGGGGACGCCACAGGTAGGGGACATGGCGGAGACCGATCAGGCGGGAAGGTAGAAAGCCGCCGACGCCGGACCGGACGTCTGTAACTCGTGGCGAGTCGGGTTCCCCCGTTTATTTCTTTCTTGCCCGGGGCTTCGGCTCTTTGGGCGGCATCTGGGCAATGTGGGCGAAGGCTTTGGCAACCCAGGGCTCGGCTTGCGAGGGATCGTCGTTCCACTCTTCGGGGAGGCCGACGTAGCCGCCCATTGGACGTTCTTCGGGGCCGAAGGGCTGCGTTGTGTGTGCTGACTCGAGCTCGGACTTGTCCTCCTCTGAGAGTCGGACGCCAATGGTGGGGCCGAACAGTCCTGCGAACATGTTGCCGTTGACGAAGGCACCCAGGTTGCCGAACATCGGTTTCACGACGACCTCCGGATGATCCGGGACCACCGACCTAAAGCGTTCCTTGTCGGCGTCGGACGGCTTGGGCATCTGCATGGCACTCCTTTCCGCGGAGTAGTGGGCGGTGCGGTCTGCCTGCAGCATACGGCGTGGGAGTGCCGCAAGGTAGGGGGCCGGTTGGCTTCGGGGCGTTCCCTCAAATGGATAAATTTGAGAAGAAGTGTGACTGGCGCTTCCCATCTCCTTAAATCTCTGTACACTTGAGACTGTTGTTGTGTTTGGCATTTGGTAGTTCAGGCAGTCCCCGCAGTCCTTCCGGATTGCGATGTTCTGAAGTAACGGTGGAGAACACCCCACACCGGAGACCCGAAAGTCGGGAGCATCTCCACCTTCAGTTAGGACTGAAAAAAATGGCTACAGGTACCGTGAAATGGTTCAACTCCGAAAAGGGCTTCGGCTTCATCTCTCCTGAAGATGGCAGCCAGGACGTTTTCGCTCACTACTCCGCTATCAACTCGGGCGGCTACCGCTCCCTCGAAGAGAACCAGAAGGTTTCCTTCGATGTTGAGCAGGGCCCCAAGGGTCCCCAGGCTGTAAACATCCAGGCTCTCTAAGCTTCGGATAGCTAAAAAACAGGATCGGTCATTGACCGGTCCTGTTTTTTGTCTGCCCCGTGTTAGAAGATATGTTCTAGTGCTTGAGAAGTCTATCGAACACATATCCACATAGCGAATTACACCCGTGTAATTTATCCCAGCCCCTCCGTAGCGTGGAAGCAAGCACTCACTACGGCAAAGGGATCCCGATGAACCGCTCGAGCACCCAGTCCACTCCACATGAAAAGCGCGCCCACCACCTAGACGTCGCTTCTGAGCACCTAGATTTGCCCAAATCCCCACCTAGAGAAGCCATATTCGGCCTGTGCAAGGCCGTTTTCACACCTAGTCCCATTGCCGCGTTCTAGTCTGCGAAGTGAGCCGCATGCCGGTGATCCCCAGAAACAGAAGGTTGGGCCGAGTGTTCGATTCAGAGGTTCAACGAATCCTCGACTTTGTCGCACGCGGCATCGGTGTCCGGGTTGTGGGCGCGCCCGGCAGTGGCAAGAGCACAGTGGTGCGCAACGTGATCTCTAATCTGGAGAAGACCGGCGTGGATGTCCACTTCATAGCCGGACTCCGCACCCACCGGGCCCTACCGTACTCCGCCATCAAAGGCCTTGGTCTAGAGCTGCGTCCCGGCCGCGGGGGAGTCTTCGACATTGCCGACGTTTTGGCCAGCCAGTTGGCAAAGGCCGGAAAACACGTGCTGGTGGTGGATGATCTCCATTTGGTGGACAACGAATCACTGGCGGTTTTGGAAGCAGTCAGGCGGAGGTCCGACTGTCCCATGATTGCGACGGCTCCCAAAACGCTGGCCTACTCCAGGGGACAGCTTGCCGTGCTCAACATTGGCCGCGAGGCGCTCCTGCAATTGGACCCGCTCCACTACGAACAGGTGCACACCCTCCTCGCCCAAGTGCTCGGTGCGCCCACAGATGCCGAGACGACAGCCAGGATCCTCACCAAGTCTGCCGGCAACCCCCGCCTTATCGCCCGGATCGCCGAGACCGCTTCATTGAGTGAGCTGCTGGTCATGAAGGGCAGGCAATGGCACATGGCTGCCGAGACTCTCTGGAACGAGCACCTGAGCGGGACGCTTGAGGCCCTGCTCGCCGAGCTGCCGCCCGAGGAATTCGAGGCCCTGCACATTATGGCCATCCTTGGAACCGCGCGTGTCGACGTCCTACAGAGGGTGGTTCGACCTGATGTTTTGGAAAGCCTCGAGCGGCGCGAGTTCCTCTCGGTTCTGGACGACCAACACAATGGAACCATCGCCGCCATCAGCCCTCCAGTCATCGCCGACTACTTCCGTGGCGAAAAAATGCTCCGCGACAGACACTTGCTGCGCAGCAAAATAGCCGGCCTCCTGGAAGCACCAGCACAGACGGCCCGCCCCAACACCTCGACGTCGGACAACTTGCCTCGCGCGCTCTCCTCCTTACGTATGGAAAAGGGCGACGACGACGCCATCACCGCCCGCCATATCCACGAGCACAACGCTGCCAAGGAACGGCTCCGTTTCGAACGCTGGGAATCCAACAAGACAGCCTCCAACGCAGCGGCGTTGCTCCGGGTCTATTGGGGCGCCCCCGTCAACGTTACGAGGGCAGCCCGTGTGTGCGCGGAAACCGCCACCACAGGCGGCGATCCCGCTGATCTTCTTTTCATCACCATCACCAGGGCCATGCTTGCCATCCATGGAGGGGAAGGGCCGGCGGCGGCCGTCGCCCTTCTCAGATCCTTTGCCGAAGAGAACCCCCAACAGGCGGAGGAAGTTGAAAACGCCATAACTTTTATCGGTGCCTCCCACGGCCGGCTGCCTGCACAGGCCAACCCTCCGAGCATCAGCCCGAACGCTGGCCCGTCGCCGTCGTCGGGAATGACCGATCTGGTGCGCGGGCTCTTGGAGTTGTACCGCTTTCAACCAGCCGCTGCGTTGCAATCCGTGGACGGGGGCGATGAGGACGACGCCTTTCCCCAGTTGCGTCCGTTCATCCGGGGCTTCGCACTGTTCGCCGCGGGCCGGATCGAGGAATCACTGGTGTTTGCGCTGGATTGGCGCGCCGAGGCCAAAAGGAAACTGGACCAATTCGGCGTGATCACCAGCAGCTATGTCGCCGTGCACGGTCTCCTCTACCGCGGTCACTTCGAGGAAGCGGAGTACCTCATGAGCAGCGTCTTCGCCATGGGCCGTCCGGGCTTCGTGGTGGACGCCCTGTACGACGCCATGCTACGTCTAGCGGGTCTGCGTCACACCACCACCGCCCTTCCGCCTGCGCTCTCCATTGCCGCTCAGGCCCGAACAGACGTTGCCGACGTCGGACCCTTGCCGGGTACTGGTAAAGGTGCCTATCAGCTGATCGCCCACAACAGCGCGCACCCCGCGACGTTTGACCGCAAAGCTGCTGCGCTCGTCAAGCGTCAACTCAAAAGCGGTTACGTCCTCGAAGCGGTGATGACCGCGCTTCTGTGCACGTGCCTGTGCCCGGGCAGGCCCGTCCTGGACCTCTTGCAGAAAGCCCTTCGCGGGAGCGGTATCACCGTTCACGATCAACTCTTGGCGATCGCAGGGGCCGTGGTGGAGGGAGACCATCAGCTTCTTGGACTCCTCCTGAAGCACTACCAACCCGACGGCGACACCTACCAGGTGGGCATGCTCCTCCGGGGTGCATTGAGACGCCACGTGATCGACGGCGATACCGCTGCCGCCGATGCCATGGCGCAGGCTTCGTCAATGTTCGCCGCACGTTTCCCCTCAGCAAATGAGCAGCTCTCCTTCAATTCCTTCCGCTCAACGCCTCTGACCGAACGCGAAATTGAGGTGGCCATCCTGGCGGGGCATCGAACGAATGTCGAGATTGGCGAACATCTGGGAATTAGCGCGAGAACCGTGGAGAACCACATTTCAAACGCGTTGAGGAAGACCGGCGCGACATCCCGTAGCAGTCTCTTCATGCTCGTCGGGAATTCGCTACCGCCACGGTAAGACGGGATACGCTCGGACTACGCCCTGATGATCGCGCGCGTCATCAGCCCTGATACTTCGATGCCTGAAGGATTTTCGTGAGCAGTTCCCCGGCTTTGGCCCGACGACTCGGCACCTTCGATGCCTCCCTCATCGGCCTCGGTTCCATGATCGGCGCAGGAGTGTTCGCCGCATTCACGCCGGCCGCGGCAGCCGCAGGATCAGGCCTCCTCATTGGCCTCGTGGTGGCAGCTTTCGTCGCGTTCTGCAATGCCACATCCTCCGCTCAACTGGCCGCCGCGTATCCGACGTCGGGCGGCACCTACGTGTACGGCCGCGAACGACTGGGCCAGTGGCCCGGGTTTCTAGCCGGTTGGGGATTCGTGATCGGCAAAACGGCTAGTGCAGCAGCCATGGCTATGACCTTCGCCGCCTATGCAGCCCCGCAAGGGTGGGAGCGCCCGGTGGCGATAGCCGCCGTCGTGATTCTGACCGCTGTGAACTATCACGGTGTGACTCGGACGGCGGGCCTGACCCGGATTTTGGTGATGGCCGTTCTGGCTGCGCTTGCCATCACAGTTGCTGCGGTGTGGGGTAGTTCCGGGCCGCAGTTCGGCAATATCGCGGGGGAGGGGCTGCTGGCCCACGGCTGGTACGGGATCCTGCAATCCGGTGGGCTGCTGTTCTTTGCCTTCGCAGGGTATGCGCGGATCGCGACCATGGGCGAAGAAGTACGGGATCCGCGCCGCACGATTCCGAGGGCCATCGGCATTGCTTTGGGGATCACGATCGTGGTGTACGCCGTCGTCTCGGTGACCGTTTTGGCAGCATTAGGGCCCGACGGCGTGGCGGCCAACGCGACTCCGCTCGCGGCCGCCGTCGACAATGGGACGCTGAGGTGGGCCGCGCCCGTGGTCCGCGTCGGAGCTGCGGTGGCATCGCTCGGGGCTCTCCTGGCGCTGATCGCGGGCCTCGGCCGGACCAGTCTCGCCATGGCGCGCGAGCACGACCTCCCCAATTGGCTCGCCGCGGTCCACCCGCGCTACAAGGTGCCACACAGAGCGGAGACCGTGATCGCCGTGGCCATCTGCGTGATCATCTCTGTGGCGGATCTTCGCGGGGCCATCGGGTTCTCCTCGTTCGGGGTGCTGCTGTACTACTTGGTGGCTAACGTGGCAGCGTTCACCCAACCGCGCGAGGACCGGCGCTATCCCAAGGCGCTGCAGGTGGCGGGCGCGCTAGCGTGCGTGCTTCTGGTTGCAACACTGCCGCCCCTATCCGCCGCGCTGGGTGTCCTGATGTTCCTTGTGGGCATTCTCTACCGGTTCGTGCGGCTCAAACTTTCGGCTGTCCGTGACTGAGTGAACGGTTTATGGGCACGACTCCACCTGGGGGTAGGTGGGTGGAGCCGTGCCGTAGCGCCTCCACATCAGGACGGGTGGGGATTCCCGCCGGACACCGGGAACCCGTCCCGGAGGCACAACAGGAGACTATGCGCCGTTTTGGGCACTAGGGGTTGAAAAAGGCAGACTAGGTGTTCCGTACGGCAGGACGTAGGTGGTGCCCGACGAAAGATAAGTGCAAATGCGGCGCAGATAGGTATGTATCGAAAAAGGCGCCGCAGCGACGGCCTTAACGTTTCGCTGGGACGGTCGCGGCACCAGAAGCAACGACCGTCCCAGCGGAGTGATTACTTCTCGCAGCCGATTCCATCGCCGTCTGAATCGAGTCCATAGATATCGCGGCCGATGACCGTCACTGGGCCGCGGACATATGCGGGACCGTTGCCTTTACCTCCAGCGCAATCCACATCCGACGCTATGGGCACGCAAGCCCCGGAATAGTTGGGGTCGCATCCGCTCTGGGCCGGCGGAGCTGCGGCCTTTTGCGCCGCTGCTTGCTGGGCCGCTGCTTGCGCTGCGGCGGCTTGATCGGCCGCAGCTTGGGCGGCCGCTGCCTGGTCGGCCGCAGCCTTGTCTGCTGCTGCTTGGGCCGCAGCCGCTTGATCGGCCGCAGCCTTGTCTGCTGCTGCCTTGTCTGCTGCGATCTTGTCTGCGGCGGCTTTGTCTGCAGCAGCTTTGGTGGCCGCGGCAGTGGCTCGTTCTTCCGTCAGCTTTGTTGCGGCCGCTGAGTCCAGCCACGTCAGCTTGCCTGCTTGATCCACGGTGCAGACATAGGTTTCGCCGACACTGACTTGGGTGACTTTTTCCGACGTGCAGGTAGTGCCCGCGATCTTGCTGGGCGTTGGGGTCGGCGACGCGGTTGCTGTCTGCGTCCCCTCAGCGGTGCTCACGGAACTGGCTTGTCCTGCAGTTCCGGGTCCGCAAGCGGTCAGCAGGACGAGCAGCGATCCTACGGCGAGTGTTCCTGCAATTGTCCCGGTCTGAGTCCCGAGAGATGCGCCTTTGAAATGCCTATTTTTGACAGCGCGAATGGAACCTAAATTCAATGTATTGCCCCCTTTTGAATGCGCCATGCGAAGGCGCGTGGTGTGACCATAACACCGGATGCAATCTTGGGGGCGAAAAAAGTCCGCTTTGAATTTAGTGTTACAAAGTCTCAGGCCCGCGCAGCACGCTTTTCCACACTCCGTGCCTCTGGCGTACGTTCCTCGAGCACACCGCTACCCGCGCCTAATGCGCGAACCGTCCACCCCGCATTTCGCCAGGCCTCGGCGTCCAGGACGTTGCGTGCGTCCAGCACCATTCGACGTCGTACGAGCGCCCCGGCCTCAGAAGGCGACAGGGCGGCGTATTCGTTCCATTCGGTGAGCAGCAGCACCAGTTCGGCTCCTTCGAGGGCGCGCTTGGTGGAGGCCTCGAAGCGGAGTTGCGGGTAACGGATCCAGGCGTTGTTGATGGCTTTGGGGTCCGTGACGGTGACGTGCGCGCCGGCTGCGGCGAGTTGTTGCGCGACGTCGAGCGCGGGCGAATCCCGGATGTCGTCGGTGTCCGGTTTGAACGCGGCGCCGAGCACCGCCACGGTACGTCCGGACAGGAATCCGCGGCACATGTCGCGGGCGATTTCCACGGTTCGTGACCGTTGATCGAGGTTCACCGAATCAACCAACGCCATCCATTCATCCACGGACGGCACCGAGAGCTCGCGCGCTTGGGCCCGGAATGAACGGATGTCCTTAGGCAGGCAGCCACCGCCGAACCCGAGCCCGGCGTGCAGGTACCGGTTCCCGATGCGCGGATCAAGGCCCATCGCCTCGCTCAGCTCACTCACGTCCGCGCCCGACGCGTCGCACAGCTCAGCCATCGCGTTGATGAAACTGACCTTCGTGGCCAGGAAAGCGTTCGACGCCGATTTGATCAGCTCCGCCGTCGCGAAATTGCACACCAACCGGGGGATGCCGGCGCTGATCAGCGGCTCGTACACCGCATCCAAAACGGCCGTGATGGGAGCGCCGGCGGGGGCGCCCTTACCGCCCGGAACGCCGTAGACCAGCCGGTCCGGAACCAAGGAATCCTTGACGGCAGTGCCTTGGCGCAGGAACTCAGGGTTCCAGCCGAGCAGCACGTCCGAGCGCCTGGCCAGCAGATCTCGCAGCTTGTCCACCGTGCCTACCGGCACCGTTGACTTTCCGACGACGGCGGCGCCGACGGCCAGATGCGGCAGGAGGCTCCTCGTAGCCCCGACGAGATAGGAGAGGTCCGCCGTGTCCGAGGTCTTGGACTGCGGGGTGCCCACGCAGAGGAAATGGACCTCAGCCCCGCTGGCCAACGAGAAATCCGTGGTGAATTCGAGCCTGCCCGTAGTGCGCCCATCCCGGAGCAACTCGTCCAGGCCGGGTTCGTGGAAAGGTGCGAGTGCCTTGTTGAGCTGTTCCACCTTGACGGAATCGACGTCGATCCCCACCACGGTGTGGCCCATGGAAGCGAGCGTTGCGGCGTGCACGGCGCCGAGGTAGCCGCAGCCAATCACGGAAATCTTCATGAGGAGGGTCCTTTGCTGGGGGTAAGTTCGGTGGGGTCGGATTCGGCCGCGAAAGTAGCGATGACTTCTTCGTAATGCCGGACCAGGTCGGCGCTGAGCACGGGCCACGTCCGCCCCTGGACCGACGCAGTTGCCGCCGTCGCGAACGCTCGGCGCTTGGCGTCGTCGCCCATGAGGTCCTGCACGTAGTCGTGAAGCTGGCCGAGATTCCCGGGCTCGTACAGCCACCCGGTGCGCGAATTTTCGACGAGGTCCAAGGGGCCGCCGCGGCCTGTCGCTACCACGGGAACGCCCGACGCCATGGCTTCTTGGATGGTTTGGCAGAAGGTTTCGAACTCGCCCGGATGGACGAAAAGATCAAAGGAGGCCACCGCCTCAGCCAGGGCCTCAGCGCCGAGGAATCCCATAAACACAGCGTCAGGGAGCGCTGCCTCCAGTGCCGAGCGTTGCGGCCCGTCGCCCACGATCACGAGCTTGGTGTTCGGCAGATCGGCCAGCACTGCGAGGTCCTCCACCTGCTTTTCGACGGCGAGGCGGCCGACGTAGCCGATGATCCGTTGACCGCGCGGCGCTACTGAGCTGCGCCACGTCGTCGAACGTTTCGCGGGGTTGAAGCGTGCGGTATCCACACCGCGCCGCCACATGTCCACGCGCAGGATGCCGCGTCCGCGCAACTGGTTCAGCGCGAATGTGGACGGCACCAGGGTTCGGGTGGCGAGGAGATGGATGTTGTCCACACGGTTCCAGGCCCAGTTCTCCAGGAATGGCACGCCGTAGCGGGCCGCGTAGCTGGGAACCTCGGTTTGGTAGATCGCCACGCTCGGGATGCCGAGTTGATGCGCGGCCTGCACCGCGCGCCAGCCGAGGACGAATGGTGAAGCGAGATGCACGACGTCGGGCGAGAAATCGGCAAGGATTCGCTTGACCCGATTCACACCACCCAGCGCAACCCGCACATTCGTGTAACCGGCCAGCGGCACCGAGGGAAGCCGGTGCACATAGGCACCTTTCTCGACGCTCGAAACATCAGTGTCCGACGTCGACGGCGCGATCACCATCACCTCATCCCCGCGCTCCTGCAGATGCTCCAGCACCCGCAGTATCGAGTGGGTTACCCCATTCATCAGTGGCAGGAATGATTCGGCGACGATTGCGATCCTCACGCCTTCAACGGTGGTCGGGGCGGTTGGCGGTGCGGGTTCGATCCGGTGGCCTGTGGAGGAAGAGTTGGTTAACAGGTGGGGGTTGGGCTTACCATGGCAGATCCACCTGCGGGAGCCCGAATAGCTTGAGCACAGCAGGGGCTAGGACTTAGCCTTCCCGGTCGCTGCGGGTGCGCGCCCGCTTCAGATCCCTCCGCAGCCCCTTGTTATCCGCCCGGAGTTCGCGGTTGTCGTCCGCCAACCCCCGGTTGTCCTCGGTCAGCCCACGGTTTTCCGCCTCCAGCTCGAGCACGAGTTTCACCCCGGCCAGGTTGAGCCCTTCATCCAGGAGCGCTCCGATTCGGCGCAAAGTCGCGAGGTCCGACTCACTGTAGCGGCGAGTGCCGCCGTCGGTCCTTTCCGGAGTGAGCAAGCCTCTGCGTTCGTACTGCCGGATGTTCTGTTGCCCGGTACCGACCAGTTCCGCTGCAACGGAAATGGCGTAAACGCCCATCGCGTCCCGTTCGCGAACGTCCCTTCCGCCGTCGTGCTCCACTGCACCTGAGCCGCCAGAACCAGCCATCAAACCCCCTCAAAAATCTTCGGAAAATCCACTTGCACCACTCTCTCACCAGTGCTATAAAAAATCTATACCAGCCAACACAGATCCACCGGAAGGCTGGTACGAACAACAGATCAGCATCACGATCAAAGGAGTGAGAACAAAATGCTGATGCGCACTGACCCGTTCCGCGATTTCGACCGGCTCGCCCAACAGGTTTTTGGCACAACAGCACGCCCGGCGGGCATGCCCATGGACGCTTGGCAGGAGGGCGAAGAATTCGTTGTCGCGTTTGATCTGCCCGGTGTCAGCCCCGATTCCGTCGACCTCGACGTCGAACGTAACGTCCTGACGGTCAAGGCGGAGCGGAAGTCGCCAGCTGGCGAGAACACGGAAATGATCGCCGCCGAACGCCCCCAGGGCGTCTTCAGCCGGCAACTGATCCTGGGCGACACGCTGGATACCGACGGCGTCAAGGCCAGCTACGACGCCGGCGTGCTGACCCTTCGCATCCCCGTTGCAGAGAAAGCCAAGCCGCGGCGTATCGAAATCACGTCGAACGGACAAAGGCAGGAGATCAACGCCTAGTCCGGCAGGACCGGGAGCATCAGACCGACCGCATCGGAAAAGTTGGGCGCAGGCTTCGTGCCACCCCACAGCGCATCTTGCGCAAAGAAAACGCGGCCCCCGACGTTGCTTCCCGATGGATGGCCCTCGGCTCACGCCGGGGGCCATCTCAAACCCCTACCCGCACCGGAAGCAAACGCACGGAAACAACAGTGAGCAACCAACCCGATCACTACGCGATCCTGCAGGTGGCCCCCGACGCGACCGCCCGTGAGATTACCCACGCGTACCGCTCGCTGCTCCGCACCCATCACCCGGACACACGCCAAGCTGACGACGACGGCGGCGCACTTTCCGCGGCCGACGTCCAGCAACTGCACGCCATCATGCAGGCGTACGGCGTTTTGTCGGACCCGAGGAAGCGGGCGGCTTATGACCTCGCGCGCTCTGGCCTGCCTGCTCGGACTGCCGGGACGCCTGTGAGGGTTCGCGTTCACCGGACAACGCCGCCCGCCCCCGGCAATCCGGACCAGCCGCCCCTATCCTTCGGCCCGCCGCGTTGGGCTCCGCCGTCTTACAACACCCGAACACCAAGGAGTCATTCATGAGCGCATGGCGTCCCTACGACGGCCACATCATTCCTGCGTTTTACGAACGGTTCGAGAAGCGCTGGGGGAGGGGGACGGCGCCGTTCCTGGATCCCGAGGTCCACGAGCAACCCATGCCGCGGGCGCAATGGATCAACCCGGACACGGGAGCGGCGGTGGCGGTAGTGCCGATCTGGGCGGACGACCCGGAACACCGATCGTTTGGCGTGTTCTACCTTCCGCCCGCAGGGGATATCTGGATGCTCCGCCCCGGGCCCACAACATTCATGGAACCCCGAAGCGGGGCAAGCCAAGAGCATGTGACCCTGCGCAACGATGCCTTCAAGAAGGCCGTCAACCATGCCAAGGAGTTCATCTACGGCCCGCAACTATGAGTTGCACACCACCGAGGGGCGAGATCTCGAGGGAATAAGCATCCCAAAGTGCCGAGAGCTCGCCCCTCGATGAAGCTCCTACTCCCTTAAAACCTCGGGCAACTCATCCACATACACCGTCTGGGGCGGCTCGTAGTAGATCACCAACACTTTCTCGCCCACCGGGAACACACTCGTCTTGTCGAACGGGTGGGCGAAGAACGCACTCGTCCCTCCTTGGAAGGGGAGCATGACCTCGCCTATGGTGCCAGGTGCGATGGTGCCGGTCACCCGGCCGATTTTTCCGGTCAGGCTGCGGTTGACGTCCTTATGCATTGGGAGCTTTCGACGGCGGAGGCGCTTCCTTTCCGCGCAACGCCGACGCCAGGGAGGGCAGGAAGCTACCGACCTGCGACAAGATTCCACCCACCATGCTGTTCAGGCCATCGCCGCCGTTGAGCACCGTGAGCTGCCCGATGCGGGAGAAAGGTTCGGCCGCGGCGGAAACGATCGCTGGCATGTTCTCTGCGATCTGCTGGGAGATCACAGCATCCTGGTTGGTCTCCAAGGCTTCACCACGAGCCTTGATGCCCTCGGCTTCAGCCAGCGCCTTGGCCTTCACCGCCGAAGCGGCAGCGTTGCCACGCGCCGTCGTCGCCGCTGCCTCGGCTTCACCCGTCAGGCGAGTGGCACCAGCCATTGCTGCCGCCGCGCCTGCATTCGCTTGGGCTTCGAGTTCAACGCGCCGCGCATTGGCCTGGGCGTCAAGCTCGGTACGCCTGGCCAGTGCTTCCGCAGCACTGATATCCGCTGCCTTTTTGGCTTCGGCTTCCGTCCGCTGGGCGTAGGCCTTCGCGTCCGCGGGCTTGCGGATGGTGGTCTGTAGTTTCTGCTCTTCGCGGTCGGCCTCGAGTTTGGCCACTTCCGTTTCCTGGACCACCACTTGCTGGCGGGCGGTGGCATCGGCCAAAGGCCCCGCTTGGGCGGCGTTAGCGCGAGCCTGCTCGGCGTTGGCCTGGGCCGCGGATTGCTTGATGGCCGAAAGGCTCTGGGCATCGGCGATCAGCGCCGCAGCTTCTGCTTCCTTTTCCGCAGCTTCGCGGTTCCGGGTGGCCTCGGCGATCCGGGCTTCCATCTTGACCTGCGCAATGTGTGGCTTGGCGAGGTTCTGGATATAGCCGGTGGGATCCTGCAAATCCTTGATTTGCAGGGAATCAACCACCAGGCCGAGCTTCTCCATCTCCACGCCGCTGGCGCTCCGCACCAGTGAGGCAAGCTTGTCCCGCTCCCGGATAATCTCCTCCACGGTCATGCTGCCGATGATCGAACGCAGGTGCCCTTCAAAGACGTTGTACACCTGGCTTTCCATCCGGGGCTGCTGGCCGAGGAACCGCCGCGCCGCGTTGGCAATGAACGGTGGAGCATCGCCGATTTTGTAGATCACCACGCCATCAACGATCACCTGGATGCCTTGGGAGGTCACACAGGAAACTTTGAGCTCTGTCTCGTTCAGCGTCAGCGCGAGGGTGCGCACTGTCTGAAGTCCCGGAACCACCAGTGCGCCCTTCCCGGTGACAATCTTGAAGTCCATGCCATCGGTGTTTTCAAGTGTGCCGCGTGTCAGGCCCGAGATGATCAATGCCTCGTTGGGCTCGGCTACCTTCCACATTGCCTTGGTGGCCACCCACACGAAACCGATAACAAACAGGACGCCGAGAATCATGGCGATCAGTGGAAAGAATGCAGCAAGGTCTTGCATCGACCTGTCCCTTCAGAAAGTGAACCGCCCACACTGGTTGACCCCCAATAGGCCAAGTGGTTGCTCGTGTACACAGTCTTGTTCTGAGGGAGCTGCTAAGTCCAGCACGTTTGTGCGTCATTTGTGCCGGTTCGTCCGAAGGCTCTTGCAAGGAGGCAAAAAAGAAGGCTGGTGCAGCCGGTCGAATGAATTCGAAGGGCGGCTGCACCAGCTGCTAGTACGACTTTCTGTTATGCGTTGTGACACCTGTCCATTGGCCGCTCCTAGTTCCCGGCTTCGATTAATTTCCGGGCCTTCAACGCCTGCGCATCCCCCTGGGAACACCTCCCATCTTACGGCGGGGCACCGCAAAAAGCGCTGAATTTCGGGTCAGCCCAGGGGCGCCTGCCGGGGGAGGGCTGCGCTCCGTGGCACGATAGATCACGATGAAACTGCGCGCTGATCAGACCGGAAACCGTGGCCTCCCGATGCCCCTTTGGCTACAGGGTGGTTTGGAAGCGGTGCAAGCAGCATTCATCTCAGCCATTGTGGTGGTGCTTCCACTGCTGGGCGTCTGGGCAACCGACGGTTTCCAGAACCGCAACGTGGATTTCCTGGCCCGCCTGGCCGGCCAAGCGTGGCTCCTGATCCACGGCGTTTCCTTGAACCTGGCACAGGTCAACCCAGGCACCGTGGCCCAACACGGATCAGGAATTCTGTCCCTGATCCCGCTGGGCCTGACACTGATTCCATTTCTGCTGGCATGGCGGACGGGCCGTCGCCTGGCCCGCGCGTCCTACACGGACCAGCTGTGGCAGGCATTCCTGGGAGCCCTCCTGGTGTATGGCGCGTTCGGGATAGCCACCGGCTTCGTCTGCCGGACACCCGAAGTTGTGATCAACCTCTGGTTCGCCATGACCATCCCACTGATTCCCTTCGGCTTGGGGATAGTGGTTGGAGCGCGACGTGAAGCGGGCTCGTGGAGCCGCCTCATCGGGGTCGACGCCGTCACGTGGCTCGCGCGCACCAGCCAACACTCTCGCTGGGCCGGATCCTACGTGGGGTCGGCCATCAAAGCAGGTTTCGTTGCCGCCGTCGCCTCTGTCTGCCTGGCCGCTGTGTTGTTGGCCGTGACCATCGTGATGCACTGGACGGATATCATCGCCGTCTACGAAGGGCTCAAAGCCGGTGCCATGGGCGGTGCGGTGCTGACCATCGCGCAGCTGGGCTTCCTGCCGAACCTGGTCTTTTTCGCCCTTGCCTGGTCCTCCGGTGCGGGGTTTTCCTTGGGCGTCGGTTCGCACGTGGGTCCGCTTGGCACCGCCGTCGGGCCCCTCCCGGCCGTCCCCATCTTCGGTGCGCTTCCCGCCGGACAGCTCGACGCCGGACCGATGGCGCTTGCGCTTCCGGTGGTCGCTGGCATCCTTGCGGGTTGGTGGTTCCTGCGCGCAGGCGAGAACCACTTTGACGAATGGCTGTCCATCAAAATCAAGGCCCGTTGGTTCACGGCAGCCGTGTCCACGCTGTTCCTCGGGGCGTTGGTGGGCGCGATCGCCGGTGCCCTCTGCGGCGTTGTGGTGTGGATTTCACGCGGTTCGGCCGGCATTGGGCGGCTCACGGAAATCGGCCCCGACCCGATCAGGACGGCACTCTGGCTGGCCACGGAAGTGGGTATCGGCGTCGTGATCGGTTATGCGGTGGGGCCGTGGCTGGAACGTCGGCAGAAGCTGCGCGAAGCGGACCTGGACCACGCAGTTTACGACGACGAACACGCCTAGCGCAGGGCAGCCGGCATCGATTTTTCCAACTGGGTGAGGCACTGCGTCTTGGCGGATTCCGTCAATGCGGCCCGTGAACAAGCCTGGTAGGTGCTGACCTGCGTGAAGAACAGGGTGGTGGTGAGGATCAGGAGGCACATGACGGCGGTGACGATGAGCCCGGAAATGGTGCCGAACAACACCAGCCGCGGGTGCCTGAACTTCACAGTCCGCACCAGGACAACCACTCCAAGCACCAAACCGATCACCGTCAGCAAAGCGCTCAGCCACACGTAGTTCACGTTCAGGGAGAACACGAAGAAGGATCCCAAAGCGGCCAGCAAGAAGGCGCGGAACAACATCTGGGTCACGCCAAAAGCGGCTTTCTCGGCCTCACTGTACGGTTGTTTGCTCCGCTTGGGGCCGGCGTCGGAATTCATGTTTTCCAGCCTACGCGAGCCGGCCATAAGCTAGTGCAATGCGAATTGTTGTCCTCGTCTCCGGTACCGGCTCCAACCTCCAGGCTGTCATCGACGCCGTGAAGTCGGGTGAACTGGATGTCGAGATTGCCGCCGTGGGAGCGGATCGCCCCGATACCTACGGGGTAGAGCGCTCCGAAGAGGCCGGGATCGAAACGTTCGTGGTCAACTTCAACTCCTTCCAGACCCGCGCTGAGTGGGATGCAGCGCTGCGGGACAAGGTCCTCTCCTACCAGCCCGACGTCGTGGTCTCCTCAGGGTTCATGCGCATTGTCAGCGCGGACTTCATCGACGCCTTCGGCGGCAAATACGTCAACACGCACCCGGCCCTGCTCCCGTCGTTCCCCGGCGCCCACGGGGTTCGTGACGCCATGGCGTACGGCGTCAAGGTCACTGGGTGTACCGTTCACTGGGCCGACGCCGGAGTGGACACCGGGCCGATCATCGCCCAGGAAGCCGTGGCTGTTCTTCCCTCTGATACCGAGGAGAGCCTGCACGAGCGCATCAAGATAGTGGAGCGGCGCCTCTTGGTCCAGACCCTGGCGTCCCTGGCCGCCTCCCAATCCACCCCGGCTCCCAACTAGGGGACAGATAACGTCGCCCTGAGCCCTCAGAGGGCCCGGAGCTGTCCCCTAGTTGGGCGTTGCGCGCCCGGGCCTGTGGATAACAGAACGCACGGCCGTTGATTTTGCCAGCATGGGCCCATGAAGATCGCACGGCCGCTGCCCGCAAACCTGGCTATGAAGCCCTTCATTGTCCAGGAAGCGCTCGACGCCGGCGTCACAGCTGGGCGCCTACGCTACAGAGATCTGGCCTCGCCAAGCCGTCAGATCCGCATGCCTAGAATAGTGGACGACCTGACGGTTGCCGATCGTGCCCGGCCTCTGACCCTGGTTACTCCGTTCTCAGCTGCGTCACATGCAACGGCATTCCTGCTCTGGGAGTTTCCCGGATTCCTGCCTGGGAGTCACGAGACGAGTATCCACATTTCGCGGCCCGACACCATGGGGAGACCTCGCCGCAAAGGCGTCACTGCGCACAAGGGGCAGTTCTTCGCGGACGAAATCACTACGCTGAACGGACTCTTCGTAACCAGTAGGGCCCGGACATGGCTGGACTGCTCCCGGAAGATGGACATCGACGAGATCACTGTCGTGGCCGATCATTTGCTCCGTGTTCCGAGGCTGGAATTCGAAAACCGATCCGAGCCATACTGCACCATGGATGACCTTGAAGAGATGCTGGACCGGCACTGGGGGACACCAGGTATCCGCAAGGCCCGCCTCGCCTTGGAGCAGGCGGTGGTGGGCGCCGACTCTGCTCCCGAAACTCGACTGAGGCTGGCGCTTGGGCGGGCTGGGCTTCCCACCCCGGAGGTCAACGTGCGCACGGTGTTGAGTCCCGGCGTCGTACGTCAACCAGACCTTGGTTACCGCGAGTGGCGGGTCGGCGTCGAATATGAGGGCGAGGGCCACTCGGACCCCGCGCAGGTGGTCAGGGACATTGCCCGCGAGGAAGACTACAGCCGCGCGGGCTGGAACCTTGTGCGCATCTCAAAGCGCCATATGAGCACCGGCGCAATCACGGCGGTGGCCAAGGTGAGGCGTGCGCTGGAGCAACGCGGGTGGTCGCCCAACTAGGGGACAGATAACGCCGCTCTGAGCCCTGAGTGGAGCAGGAACTGTCCCCTAGTTGGGGGCCGCTAGTTGGGGGAGGGGCGGCGTCAGGCGAGGACGCGCTGCTTGGTCTCCGGCGCCATGAAAGCCATCCACAGCACGGAGAGCAACACCAGGCCACCGGCCATCGCGAAGGACTGGGCCAGACCGAACTCAGGCCAGAAGAATGATGCGAACACCAAGGGCCCAAAGCCCGCTCCGATGCGGGAGAAGCTGGAGGCCCATCCGAAGCCGGACCCCCGCAACTCAGTGGGGTAGAGCTCGGACACGTACGCGTAGAGCACCGGAATCGCCACCTGCACCACAAAGCCGAACACCAGCAGCCAGAACACCGCGGCGGCCGGTACGTCCACCACGAATGCCACGATCACGAGCGTCAGCGCGGACAGCGGGCCGGTCACGGCGAGGATCCACTTGCGGCCTACGCGCTCCACCAGCAGCGCCGCAGCCACCACGCCCAGAAGCCCGACGGCGGCCATTCCCGCCGTCGTGAGGAACGCCTTGTACTCCTCGAAGCCGGCTCCAATGAGAATCCGGGGCATCCAGGTCAGGGACACGTAATAAACCAGCAGCACGGAGAAGAACAAAGCCCAGGCCGCTGTCGTAATCTTCCAGTCGAACTGCCAGATGAGCCGCAGCTGCTTCCAAATGCTTCCAGCGGACAGCCGTGGCGCGGCCTGGGCCGCGGGCAACCGGTAAGCCCGCGGTTCCATGCCGGTGGCGGCCACCAAATCGTCGATGACGGCCGCCGCTTCAGCACGCCGTCCTTTCCGGATCAGGAACATCGGGGATTCAGGCACGCTCCGGCGGATCCAGAAGACGAGCAGTGCCGGCACCACCATGACCAGCATCGTCAACCGCCAGTCTGCAAACGCAGCGACGAACCACGCTGACAGGAAGCCGCACAAGGCAGCGCCCACGGGCCACCAGCCGTCCATGGCGGTGAGGACTTTGCCCCTTTGCTTGCGGGGCGTGAACTCACCCACCAAGGCGTAATCCACGGGAATGCATCCGCCCAAACCGAAACCGGCCACAAAGCGGAAGATGCAAAACCAGACGACGTCGGGCGAGAAGGCGCCCAGGACGGTGAAGATGCTGAAGATCAGGAGGGTGGCGCTGAACGCCTTCTTGCGCCCAATGGTGTCAGCGATAGTGCCCCACGCAAACGCGCCCACCGCCATGCCGATCAGGTTGGCCGTGCCGATCCACGCAGCGTCGGCCGGTTGCAGGGACCAGTGCTTGGACAGCAACGGAATCAGGATGCCGTTGAGCGTCACATCCCAAGCATCGAACATGAACCCCAAGCCGCCGATCACGAAGATCCTGCCTTGGACCTTCCACCGCCACGGCAATTCCTGCACCACTTGTTCGCCGCTCGGCACGGCTGTGTATGTATTCATTGGGCCTCCTGCATGCAACTTTATGCGGTCCGCAGCATGCCCTACTTCCGGTTTTCGATCGCCCTTCGCAGGAAACCACCGGCGTCGTCGAGCGCGGCCTTTGCTGCGGAGGGGTCGATGCCGGTGAGCAGCACCAAAATCGCCGCCTTCACCGAGCCCCCGACGGAGTCCAGAGCCGCGGCAGCTTCTTGCGCTGAGACTCCCGTGGCGTGCTGCACGGTCCGCTGGGAGCGGGCCAGCAACTTCTCATTCGTGGCGCGCAAATCCACCATGAGGTTCCCGTACGTCTTGCCCAGCTTCACCATGGTCAACGTGCTGATCATGTTCAGGACCAGTTTCTGCGCGGTGCCCGAGTTCAGCCTGGTGGATCCCGCAATGAACTCCGGGCCCACCTCAACGTCGATGGCAACATCGGCCAGGTGCCCGACGGCCGAGCCCTTGTTGCACGCCAACGACGCCGTGAACGCGCCCCGTTTACGGGCCTCCTCCAGCGCACCGATCACGTACGGCGTCCTTCCGGAGGCAGTGATACCCACGACGGCGTCCGCTTCAGTGACGTTGATATCGTGCAGGTCCCGAGCCCCGGCGGTTGCGTTGTCCTCCGCGTACTCCACGGGTTTTTGGATCGCTTGGGCCCCGCCCGCGATGAGCCCAACGACGAGACCCGGCGGAGTGCCGAAGGTGGGCGGGCATTCGCTCGCGTCCAGCACTCCCAGACGGCCGGCCGTTCCCGCACCCATGTAGATCAGGCGTCCGCCGCGCCCCAGCCGCTCCGCAACGGCGTCGACCGTTTCAACGATCGCGGGAGCAGCAGCCGCAACGGCGGCGTGCACTCCTGCACTGTGGGAAAGCATGGTCGCGACCAGCTTTTCCGTGCCAAAGGTGTCCAGGCCGTCCAGCCCCTCGGCGGTGGCTTCGGTCTGCAGACCGGCCAGGACGGTGCGGAGATCCGCGAGTTTGTCCGCGTCAGTTGGTTCCGGTCGCTCCGTCACGGTGGATATACCTTTCGTGGATGAGCCCGCGGCGCACCGCTGCGAGGGCAGCACCGTCCAAGCCATCGCCCAGCGGGGTCACCACCTCAATCCCAGCCGAAGAGAGCGAGTTCAGCAAGAGCCCGGCAAAGAACTCCGAGCCCGCCACACCGCCCAGCAGGGCCACGCGTCCCGGGCTTTCTTGGTTGCCGCACGCTCTTTGAACCGTGCGGGTCAGGATCCTGCACGCCTCGCCGATGATGTCACGCGAGACGCCGTCACCCGCCTCCGCTGCGTGCAGCACCTGGGGTGCGAATCGGGCCATCGCGCGGTAAGGGTTCTCGTGTGCAGCAAGCCAACCCGGGAGCATGTCCGGCGACTCGACCAAAGCGCCGGCCGCAGCCGTGAGGGAGGTGGCGGGACCGCCGTCGTGCGCTTCCAAAACTGCTTGGAGACCTTGCTGACCAATCCACCGGCCGCTGCCGCGATCGCCAAGGTAGGGGCCCCAGCCGTCGGCCCGGTGGAGGAGGCCGGCCTCGTCGAAGCGGAAGGCCACAGCGCCTGTGCCGATGATCAAAACGGTCCCGGTCCCGCCGTCGAATGCACCCAACTGGGCGGCGGTGGCGTCGGAGAGCACGGCAGCTGGAACGCGGAAATGGTGGGCTAGAAGGGCAGCCAATTCGCGGGAATTTTCAGTGGAAGCTTCGACGCCGGCCACCCCGGCGCCTATCGTCGCGAGGCTGTTGAGGGGGAGTGCGGGCGCCAGCAAAGCCACTGTCTTGAGCAGGAGGTCGAACGCGAGGGTGGGCCCTTGGTCTACGTGCACGCCGGGGAAGCCGTGCTGGTCCGCTGCCGCGAGCAGATCGTTGCCCCTGCGCAGCTCGACGCGGCACCGACTCTTTCCTATGTCGGCAACGAGGACTACGGAGGTGGACGCTTCCATGGACCAACCCTACTTGGGGGGCCACCCCCCTCGTTGTGGGGCACCCCCCCTTCGTTGTGAGGCCCGCCCCCTTCGTTGTGGGGCCCGCTCCGCAGGGTTCGATGGTCGTTTTCCATGCATAGCAGGCCCCACAACGCGGCCCCAAGCAGTGTGTGGAGGAGAAGTCACAAGCACGGACAAGACCATTTTGTGGATAACCAAACACGGCCCGTCGATACCGGCGAGCATGGTCCAATGCCGAAACCAACTCCTCTGCCGTCGGGCCTGGACCCCAATGGCTTCCTTGTAGCTGATGCCTACGCCGCCGGTGTGCCGCGCGGGCGACTGCAGTCAAAGGAATTCGTTACTCCCAGTCGAGGAATTCGGCTTGCCCGAAGTGATGATCGCAATCTTGAGCTTCTCGGCAGGCTGCACACGGCGATCACTCCGCGCTGTGCCGCGAGCCACGTGACAGCGGCACTTCTCTGGTCGATGCCGCTTCCCAAATATCTGGAAGAAGAAGGCACCAATGGGCTGATCCATGTGACTCGGAGACAGGAGATCGGCCGGGTCAAACGTCGGGGAGTGATTGGTCACAGGGCACCGCTGTTAGCCAGGGATGTTCGTCTGGTCAATGGCGTTCATCTCACGTCCCCCGAGTGGACTTGGGTGGATCTGGCCCGGCATATGGGGCGGGGGTCTCTGGTTGCGGCCGGTGACTCCCTACTTGCCCGTGAGAGCCCGCTGTCCTCGATCGCGGCCATTCAAGAGGTCATCGATCGGCGTCCAAAGGTCAAAGGTATTCGAATGGCTCGGGAGATACTGCCGCTGTTGCGTGAAGGTGTGGACTCACCCCAAGAGTCGCGATTGCGGGTGAAAATCGTCGACGCCGGACTGCCGGAGCCGGCAGTGACCCTGCCAATCTTCGACGATCTAGGCAGGTACATGTCCACACCCGACCTTCAATACAAGGAGTACAAAATCGCACTCGAATACGAGGGCGACCACCACAGATCCGACCCCGTCCAGTGGGGCAAAGACATAGAGCGGGACGACCGGTTACGCGCCAACGGATGGATCGTGCTGCGGTTCTCCCTTGTCCAGATGAAAGGTGGCTGGGGTAGCGCTGAAAAGAAGATTCGCGATGCGCTGGTATCGCGCGGATGGCGAGGGCCGGCGTCGTAAGGGGTGGGCTTGTGAGGCCGGGTGTGCAGGGATGGGGGGTGGGTGTGGGTGCAGAGTGGGCCCCGCAACGGGCGGGGTGGGTGTGGGTGCAGAGTGGGCCCCGCAACGGGCGGGTGGGGTTGTGGGGCCTGGTGTGCAGGGATGGGGGGGTGGGTGTGGGTGCAGAGTGGGCCCCGCAACGGGCGGGGTGGGTTTGTGGGCCAACGACGCGACTCAAAACCGGTGCGCCAACGAAACACGATAAACTCTCCGTATCCCACCACCCGCGACATTTACGCGACCTAAGACGGAGACTTTTGTGAGCTTGACGCAGCTTGACCGTGTTCCCATCCGCCGTGCACTGATCTCGGTTTACGACAAGACGGGACTGGAGGAGCTCGCGAAGGGCCTGCACGCAGCCGGCGTCGCCATCGTTTCCACCGGCTCCACCGCCAAGAAGATCGCCGCCGCAGGCGTCCCAGTCAAGGAAGTCGAAGAAGTCACCGGCTCCCCGGAAATGCTCGACGGCCGGGTGAAGACCTTGCACCCCCGCGTTCACGGCGGGATCCTGGCGGATCGCCGCGTCCCTGCCCATATGGAAACGCTCGCCAGCATGGACATTGAAACCTTCGACCTCGTGGTGGTGAACCTCTACCCGTTCGTCGAGACCGTGAAGTCCGGCGCGGCGCAGGACGACGTCGTTGAGCAGATCGACATCGGAGGCCCCGCCATGGTGCGGTCGGCCGCGAAGAACCATGCCGCCGTCGCTATTGTCACGGACCCCAACTTCTACGGCGCCGTTGTTGCCGCAGCCCAGGAAGGCGGCTTCGACCTCAACACCCGTCGTCGCCTGGCTGCCAAGGCCTTCGCGCACACCGCCAGCTACGACAACGCTGTTGCTTCATGGACCGCCAGCCAGTTCCTGGACGAGGACGGCGACGGCGTCATCGATTGGCCTGCCTATGCAGGACTGGCTCTGGAGCGCTCCGAGGTTCTCCGCTACGGCGAAAACCCGCACCAGCAGGCCGCCCTCTACGTGGACCACGCGGCTCCAGCAGGCATCGCCCAGGCTGACCAGCTGCACGGCAAGGCCATGAGCTACAACAACTTCGTCGACGCCGATGCCGCCCTCCGCGCTGCCTTCGACTTCGCCGAGCCCGCCGTCGCGATCATCAAGCACGCTAACCCGTGCGGTGTCGCCGTCGGATCCGCCGACGCGGCAGACCCGATCGCCGACGCCCACGCCAAGGCCCACGCTTGCGACCCCGTCTCCGCTTTTGGTGGCGTCATCGCTGCCAACCGCACGGTCACCGCTGGCATGGCGCGCACGGTTGCGGGCATCTTCACCGAGGTGGTCATCGCCCCGGACTTCGAGCCCGAGGCTGTGGAGATCCTGTCCAAGAAGAAGAACATCCGCCTGCTCGCGCTCCCCGAAGGCTACGGCCGCTATCCCTCGGAGATGCGCCAGGTTTCCGGCGGCGTCCTGGTCCAGATGAGCGACAAGGTGGACGCCGACGGCGACAACCCCGCCAACTGGACCCTCGCCGCAGGCGAAGCCGCCGACGAGGGAACACTCGCGGATCTGGCTTTCGCCTGGACCGCGTGCCGCGCGGCGAAGTCCAACGCCATCCTGATCGCTGACAACGGTGCCGCCGTCGGGATCGGCATGGGCCAGGTCAACCGCCTGGACTCCTGCCGCCTCGCCGTCGAGCGCGCCAACACGCTGGGCGTGTCGGTGGAGTCCGACGTCGAAGGTGCTGGCGGCGCCTCCAACGCCGACGCGACCAACGCCCCGGAGCGGGCGCGCGGTGCCGTTGCAGCCTCGGACGCGTTCTTCCCGTTCGCCGATGGGCTGCAGATCCTGATCGACGCCGGTGTCCGTGCCGTTGTTCAGCCGGGCGGTTCGGTCCGTGACGATGAAGTGATCGCCGCAGCCAACGCTGCCGGCATCACGATGTACTTCACCGGCGCGCGCCACTTCTTCCACTAGCAAGGAACGCCCGACGGCGGCTGGCCCCTAGGGGGTGCGGCCGCCGTCGGGCGTTAACCGCCGGTGAGGGTAACGAACACGTGATCCCCACCACTAAGAGGCGTCAAAACGGCCTGCTCGGGTAAGTTAGAGATGTTGAAATCTGCAGACTTTCAGGGAGAACCCCGCCAATGGCCAAGATTATCTATACCCACACAGACGAAGCGCCGATGCTGGCTACTTATTCATTCCTGCCGATCGTGGAGGCGTATGCCTCGACTGCGGGTGTGGAGGTGGAGACCCGCGACATTTCGCTGGCCGGCCGCATCATTGCCGTTTTCGGTGACTTCCTGACTGAAGAGCAGCGCACGGGCAACGCCTTGGCTGAACTTGGCGAGCTGGCAAAGCAGCCCGAAGCCAACATCATCAAGTTGCCCAACATCAGCGCCTCGGTGCCGCAGCTCAAAGCTGCCATCGCCGAACTCCAGTCCCAGGGCTACGCCCTCCCGGACTACCCGGACAACCCCTCCTCGGACACCGAGACGGACATCCGGTCACGCTATGACAAGATCAAGGGTTCCGCCGTGAACCCGGTGCTGCGTGAAGGCAACTCGGACCGTCGCGCACCTCTGTCGGTGAAGAACTACGCCCGCCAGAACCCGCACTCCATGGGTGCCTGGAGCCCCGATTCAAAGACCAACGTTGCCACCATGGGTGAGAACGACTTCCGTTCCAACGAGAAGTCCGTGGTCCTGAAGGCTGACGATTCCCTCACCATCCAGCTGGTCCGGGAAGACGGCACCACCAAGGTCCTCAAGAAGGGCTTCCCGGTCCTGGCCGGTGAAGTGGTTGACGCTACGGTCCTGCGCGCCGACGCCCTGGACGCGTTCCTCAAGGCACAGGTTGCCCGTGCCAAGGAGGAGGGCATCCTTTTCTCCGCACACTTGAAGGCCACCATGATGAAGGTCTCGGACCCCATCATCTTCGGCCACGTGGTCAAGGCATACTTCTCGGAGCTTTTCGACACCTACGGCAAGCAGTTGGCTGCCGCGGGGATCAGCCCCAACAATGGCCTCGCCGCGATCCTCAGCGGTCTTGGCGACCTCCCCGAGGACGTCCGCGACGGCGTCAAGGCAGCTATCGCCAAGGGCCTCGAAGACGGTCCTGCGCTGGCCATGGTGGACTCGGACAAGGGCATCACCAGCCTCCACGTTCCTTCTGACATCATCGTGGACGCCTCCATGCCGGCCATGATCCGGTCCTCCGGCCACATGTGGGGCCCGGACGGCAAGGAAGCGGACACCCTGGCCGTCATCCCGGACAGCTCCTACGCCGGCGTGTACCAGGTGGTTCTCGACGACTGCCGGGCCAACGGCGCTTTCGATCCCACCACCATGGGCACCGTCCCCAACGTGGGCCTCATGGCGCAGGCAGCCGAGGAGTACGGCAGCCACGACAAGACCTTCGAGATCGAAGCAGCCGGCACCGTTCAGCTGGTGGACAGCAAGGGCACCGTGCTGATCGAACACCAGGTCTCCCCGGGTGATATCTGGCGTGCATGCCAGACCAAGGACATCCCTGTCCGCGACTGGGTCAAACTGGCAGTCACCCGCGCCCGCGCCTCGCAGACCCCGGCCGTGTTCTGGCTGGACAAGGGCCGCGCCCACGATGCCAACCTCATCGCCAAGGTCAACGAGTACCTCAAGGACCACGACACCGAGGGCCTGGACATTAAGATCCTCTCCCCGGTGGAAGCTACGGCGTTCACCCTGGAGCGCATCCGCAAGGGCGAGGACACCATCTCCGTCACCGGCAACGTCCTGCGCGATTACCTCACGGACCTGTTCCCGATCCTTGAACTTGGCACCAGTGCCAAGATGCTGTCCATCGTTCCGTTGATCAACGGTGGTGGCCTGTTCGAAACGGGTGCCGGCGGATCTGCTCCCAAGCATGTCCAGCAGCTGGTCAAGGAAAACCACCTCCGCTGGGACAGCTTGGGCGAATTCCTTGCCCTGGCCGTCAGCTTCGAGCACCTCGCCACCACCACGGGTAACGCACGCGCCCAGGTCCTCGCGGACACGCTGGACCGCGCAACGGGCACGTTCCTCCTGGAGAACAAGTCCCCGCGCCGCAGCGTGGGTGAGCTGGACAACCGCGGAAGCCACTTCTACCTGGCAACGTACTGGGCCCAGGAACTGGCCAAGCAGACCGACGACGCCGAGCTGGCTGAGGCTTTCGCCTCGATCGCTGACTCTTTGACCTCCAACGAGGAAACGATCGTCGGGGAGCTTGCCGCAGTACAGGGCCCCGGCGTCGACCTTGGCGGTTACTACCGTCCGGACGCCGCTAAGGCTGCGGAGATCATGCGCCCGTCGGCTACGTTCAACAAGGTCCTCGCGACCCTGAATTAGGCACGAGCAAAACCGGCCCGCAGGCATCGCCTGCGGGCCGGTTTTCTTTTAAGCCGGTTTTCTTTTAAGCCGGTGAATCAGCGGTCCGCGGCGAACCGCGCTGGCGCCGTGCCGCCGTCGACGATGTCCTTCAGGATCCGGCCAATCGCCGGCGTGAACTTGAAACCGTGCCCCGAGAAGCCGGCACCCACTACCATTGGACCAAACCGGTCAAGCACAAAATCCTCATTGGGGGTGGTGGTGTAGGTGCAGCTGATGGGAACCACCGAGGAAGGGTCGACGCCGGGAAGCCACTCCTCGGCGTACCGCACCAGGGCTTCGAGCTGCTGGGGGATAGGTTCGAAAGTGCGCTCGTCCGGGTCCATGACTGGGCCGACGCCGTGCCAGCCCGCCTTGACGCCTTCGCCGGGCGTGAGCATGCCGTAGACAGGGCTGAACCAGTACTCGTAGAGCTCGTTGTTCGGGTCCGGGTCCGGGTTGTGGTTGAAGCTGGGCCACACCAGCGTGTTATCCACGGGCGTGAAGTGGGCCGGTTGTTCCTGGGTGACCACCAATGCAGGCAAATCCGCGAGCTTGCCGATCAGTTTCGGGGTCCATGCGCCTGCTGTGACTACAACCCGGGCGGCTGTATATTCTGTCTCGTCCGTTACCACCACCACCGATTCCCCGCCGGTGACTTGGATGTCCCGGACCGGCGTCGAGTACTTGAACGTGGCGCCGTGAGCCTCGGCGGACTTGCGCAGCGCCACGAGCGCGTCGGCGGAACGCACGCGGCCCGATCCCGGGACGAACAGGACGTCGGTGCTGAAGTTCATGCCCTGCCAGCGGTCCGCCGCCTCGGCCGCGGGCAGGAAGTAGCTCTCGATGCCGCGTTCCTGGTGGGCTGCCCGAACCAGCTCCAGCCGGGGGACGTTGCCATGGTTCACCAGGCCCACGAGGTCCAGCAACGGTGCCCCGTGCTCAGCGGCGAGCTCGTCCCACAAGGTTTTGGACTCGGCCAGCAGGTCCAGATAGTCAGCCTCGGCGTAGGCGGTGTTGAAGTTGCGTGTAGCGCCGTGGGAAGCACCGATGTGGTGGCCGGCCTCGAATTGTTCCAAGAGGACCACGGACTTACCGGCCTTGGACAACTGCCACGCTGCCGCCGATCCCATGGCCCCGCCACCAACAACTACAACGTCCACCTGCATACCCGCTCCATCCGTCGATCGCCTTCTCCCATTCTGCCCTCACTCAGCAACTAGGACGTTGGGTGCGGCGGTGTTTGGTGTGCCGCGCCGCGCATGGAAGATTGGAATGCGTGAAATTCCTGCACCCGTCTCCCGTGTCCTCAGCCCGCGGCATCGCCATCATGCGGGTGGTTTTTGGCGCCCTCATGCTCGTCCACGGCATCCAGAAATACCTCGCCGGGCACGCTGCCTTCGCTGCTTCTGTGGCCGCCATGGGCGTGCAGAAGCCCGACGTCGTTGCCTGGTTCGTGATCGCCGGGGAAATAGGGCTCGGGCTGCTTTTGGTCCTGGGGGCGCTGACCAGGGTGGCGGGTTTCCTGGCGGCGTTGATGTTCGCGGGCATCTGGTTCGTCACAGAGGGCGGGAAGCCACTGATCACCGACCAGCCGGGCGTCACGGCCGAGCTGCTGATCGTCTACTTTGCGTTGTCCGTGGCATTCGTGTTCCTGGGATCGGGCGCGTTGTCCTTGGACCGCAAACTTTCCAAGGCCCCGGGCCGCAAAGCGCGTTAACCCGGGTGAGCTAACATACGACGCCGGCGCTCATCGCGCGTCGTTGGGGTAGCGGATCCCCAGCTGGGACCGCACTCCGTCAAAGAGCCGCATGACGTTGACCGAGTCTTCCCACGGCATGACAGGGCTTTCCATGAGTCCCTGCTGCACGCAACGCGTGACTTCCCGGAGTTCGTAGGTGTAGCCGGTACCCACGGCGTCGAATTGTTCCCGGCGCGGCTCATCCCACCCGACACGGATCACCAGCTCGCTGGGATTGTTCACCGATCCCACAGCCTGCAGGAACCCGAGCCCGCCGGCCACCGTAGCTGTCCGCGGACCATGGGCCATCAACGACGACGTCAGCTGCGCCTGGGCGCCGCTGGCATACCCCAACGTCAAGGCATTCTGTACATCCACGCCGTCCTCGTTCAGGGACCCGATCGCGGTCACCGACTGCGGGAACCCCAACGTTCCCAGCGCCCACAGCAAGGGGTAGACGGTGATATCCAGCAGTGCGCCGCCGCCGTCGTTCAGCGCCCAAATACGGGCCGAAGGATCATACGGGGCAGGGAATCCGAGGTCCGCGCTGACCCATTGGATCTCTCCGAGTTCGCCGGAAGCCGCTATGGAAAATGCCCGTTGCATGCTGGGCAGGAACCGGCTCCACATGGCCTCCATGAAGAACACGTTCTGCTCCCGGGCCAGCGCGACCAGTTGCGCGGCTTCGCGGGCGTTGATGGTCACTGCCTTCTCGCACAGGACGTGTTTCCCGGCGCGCAGCGCAGCTGATGCGACCTCGAAGTGCTGGGCGTGGGGAGTCGCCACGTAGACCACGTCGACGGCGGGATCCTCCACCATGCGCTGGTAGCCGGGGACACCGCCGTCGTCGCCGAATGCCTTCGAGAACCTGTGATCAGCGGCGAAGGCATCCGCGGCAGCTTGCTTCCGGGAACTCACAGCGTAGAGTTCGGCGTCCTCAAGCAATGCCAAGTCCTTGGACACGGACGTGGCGATGTTGCCGGTGGACACGACTCCCCACCGCAGGCGCCGGCCGGTGGCTGCCCGAGGATCCTGATTGACCTGCGTGGAAAGCCATGGCTGGGCGATAGGGAGCGTCATGCCTGCCATCCTCTCACCCCCGCGGCTCACTTGCCCGGAACCATTCCAGGTTCCCGGCAAGTGGACCCAACAATCACCGAAGTGAGCCCTTCCTGGCCTCTTCGGTGAGCCGTCCCTGCTGAAGACGGAAGCAGCGTTCGGTCTTTTGCGCGAGGCTGCGGTCGTGCGTGACCACTAGGATGGTGGTGTTGTGGTCCCGGCTCAGCGAGCTCAAGAGCTCGATGATATGCTCGCCGGTCTGCTCGTCCAGGTTGCCCGTGGGCTCGTCAGCGAGGATCAGCTTGGGCTCGTTCGCAAGCGCCCTGGCAATTGCCACCCGCTGCTGTTCACCGCCGGACAGGCGGTTGACCTTGCGCGTCTGCTTCTCCGGATCCAACTGCACCTGCTCCAACAACTCCTTGGCCCGCTGCAGTCGCTTTGCTTTGCGCACGCCCGCGAACTCCATGGGCAGCATGACGTTGTCCAAGGCGCGGAGGTTGGGGATCAGGTTGAACTGCTGGAATACGAAACCGATATCCCGACGGCGGTACTCGGTCAGCTTGCTGTCCGGCAGCCCGGCCAGGCTCACGCCGTCGACGACGACGTCACCACTGGTTGGCTTGTCCAGCGCACCCAGGAGAGACAACAGTGTGCTCTTGCCGCTGCCGCTCTTGCCGACGATGGACGCCAGCGTTCCCCGCTCGAGCTCGAAACTGACGCCGTTGACGGGTTTGATGGTCCGGTCACCGGACTTGAACTGACGGACCAGGTCCTTGACTTCAATCACGGCTATTCTCCTCGGAGTACTTCGATGGGGCGGACACGGGCGGTGAGCAACGCCGGAATCAACGCGCCGATAATTGCTGCAGCGAACACCGCTGCGATGCCGATGGCTATAACTCCCGGCGACGCTGTGGCCGTGACGGAGGTCAGCAGTTGAGACGCACCACCAAACGGGCCGCCTTGACCGCCGCCACCGAACCCACCGCCGCCAAACCCGCCGCCACGCTGGGTGGGGCCGGCCGTCGTCGTGGTGGTATTCGAACTGATCAAAGCTGAGGCGATCCCGCCGCTGGCGAAGGAAGCGATCGCTGCACCGACAACGCTTCCCAGCGCGACGAGCACGAGGGCCTCGAGGACGAACTGCAGTCCAATGGTGCGGTTGCGTGCACCGATGGCTTTCAGGACGCCGATCTCACGCCGGCGTTCACGCACCAGCATCACCATGATGAGCAGGATAATGATCCCGGCGGTGGCCAAGGCTGCGATGAAGGCGACCATGGAAATGTTCTTGACGCTGCCCAGTGAGCTGACGGCGGTGGCAAGGTTGCGCTGTCCTTGGGTTACGTCGGCTTTGCTCGCACCGAGTGCGTTTTGGACGGCCGTCTTGGTGCTGTCCACGTTGTCCATGCTGTTCACTGTGACGATCATCGAGGACAGTTCGTCAGGTGTGGCTGCCAGCGCTTGGGCTTCGGGGAGGGTCACGTAGACGGCGTTGTTGCCGAAGGTCGTCCCCGCATCGAAGATACCGGTGACTGTAAAGGTCTTGTCCTCAATGGTGAAGGTTGAGCCGACCTTGAGGTTGTTCTTCTCCGCCAGCGTGGTCCCTACCAATGCCTTCGCCGAGGCAGCTGTGTAGTCACCCAGCCCGGTGCCGCTGGTGATGGCGAGGGCTTTACCAGCGCTATCCACCTCTGCGCCGATTCCCGTAGCAGTGATGGGGAGGCTCCGGGCAGGCTGTGTGCCGGTGGCGCCTGTGCCGTTGCCGGTGGTGCCTGTGCCGTTGTTGCGGTTGCCCAGCGTTCCGGCGTCGATCGCTGCCGTCAGGTTGGTGGTAACGTTCGTTTGCTGTCCGCCCGGAGCGGCGCCGCCCGGTCCGGCGGCCTGCGTGGCGTCAGTAGTCGAACCGGCGGTTGCGGTCCGTAACCGCAAGGCCTTGGTGCCCACCACGGAGGTGACGTTTGTGACGGCCGCGGCGGTCTTCGCTTCCGCGGTGGTCAGTGGTTCTCCGCCGCCTTCAAAGCCTTGGCCGCCGGCCGGATTCACTGTCAGCGTGGTGCCTACCGAAGCGTTGAGCTCCTGCACCTTGGCGCCCACGGCCTGGTTGGCCACGAGCATGGCCAGTGCCAAGCCGATGGCCACCGCCAACACTGCAACCACCGCAGCCGTTCTGATTTTATTGCGGAAGGCATTGCCTACGCTCCTGGCAAGGACGCTCACGTTTCTCCTTTGGACCTGCTGGTGGCCCGCTGGAACGGGGCCGCATGTCCAACATTGCCGAGCGCCGCTGTGTGGTGAACCAGCCCAAGCTATGTGTGGGCTGTGAAAGGGGTGCAAATGGGGAGAGGACCTCCCCTTTTAGAGCAGTGCAAAACCCTCAACGCAAAAGCCCCAACCCGCCGTGTGGCGGATCGGGGCTTCCGTGCTGCTTTTATGCGGTGTTGCTTATGGTCAATTACTTCGTGATCGGGCCGAGTACCGGATCGTCCACGTAGGCCGTCTTGACGTTGTCCTTGGTGACGATCTGAGGAGGCAGGAGGAACGCAGGAACAGTCTTTACACCGTTCTTGTAAGAGTCCTTGTCGTTGATCTCCAGCTGCTTGCCTGCCTGCAGGTCCTTCACCATGGTGATGGCGTGCTCAACGAGCTTGCGGGTGTCCTTGTTGATGGTGGAGTACTGCTCGCCGGCCATGATGGACTTGACGGACTCAACTTCGGAGTCCTGGCCCGTGACAACCGGGACCGGCTTGCCTGCAGCCTTGACCGAGGTCAGGATGGCGCGGGCCAGGGTGTCATTGGGGGACAGTACGCCGTCCAGCGAAGCGCTGGTGTAGGAACCCGCGATCAGGGTATCCATGCGCTTCTGGGCATTTTCTGCCTTCCAGCCCTGGGTAACGGCCTGTTCGAACGAGGTCTGGCCGGAAACTACCTTGAGGGTACCGTCGTCGATCTTCGGCTTCAGGATGCTCATGGCGCCGTCGAAGAAGACCTTCGCGTTGGCGTCATCGGGAGACCCTGCGAAGAGCTCGATGTTGTAGGGACCGGAAGCCTTCTTCTTCTTCAACCCATCCAACAATGCCTGGCCCTGGAGCACGCCGACCTTGAAGTTGTCGTAGGCCACGTAGTAGTCCACGTTGGCGGTGTTCAGGAGCAAGCGGTCGTAAGCGATGACGGTGGCACCGGCATCCTTGGCCTGCTTGAGCTGCGTACCCAGCTGGGCGCCGTCGATGGCTCCCACAATAATGACCTTGGCACCCTTGGTGACCATGGCGCTGATTTGGTTCTGCTGCTCGGAAACGCCTCCGTTGGCGAACTGGACGTCGGCCTTGAAGCCGGCTCCGGTGAGCCCGTCGTTGAACAGCTTCTCCGCGAGGACCCAGTTTTCACTGGTCTTCTGTGGAAGCGCGACGCCGATCAGCGAGTCCTTGGGGAACGCATCCGCGCCTGCGCTGTTGCTGCTGCTGGACCCACTGTCCGTGCGGCCGCAGGCTGTCAGCGCCAGTGCCGCGATGGCAGCGACTGCTGCTGCCTTTCCTGCTTTACCAAACATTCGCATATCTTGGTTCACTTTCTGTATGGGTGGGTGGAGCGAGTCGTTGGGAGCCGGTTCTAGGCCTCCCGGGAAATGACCTCTTTGGTTTGGGTGGTTTCGTCCGGCTTGAGTTCGTTGTTGTTGCGCTGGAAATTCTTCAACAACATGCCCGTGATGGACCTCTTGCCCTGGGACTTGTTGTAAACATCGAAGGCAACTGCTGCCAGGAGCACCAAGCCCTTGATGATCTGGGTCAGGTCAGCGCCCACGCCCAGCAGCTGGAGGCCATTGTTCAGGACGGCCATGACGAGGCCACCGACAATGGAGCCGATAACGGTACCCACGCCACCGGTGACGGCTGCGCCACCGATGAAGACAGCTGCAATGGCGTCCAGTTCCCAGCCGACGCCGTCGAACGGTCCGGAAGCGGTGGAGCGGCCAACAAAGATCATCCCGGCCAGTCCTGCCAGGATGGACATGTTCATCATGACCATGAAGTTGACCTTCTTGGACTGCACACCGGACAGCTCGGCCGCGTGGCGGTTGCCACCGACGGCGTACACGTGGCGGCCGAGGACTGTCTTGTCTGCGATGAAGCCGTAGATGAGGACCAATACCGCCAGGATGAGACCGGGGACGGGGAACGACGTGCCAGGGCGACCCGTGGCGAACAGGTAGGTTGCGTAAAGGATCGCAGCGCAGATCAGGACCAGCTTGGTGGTATCGACCCACATTTCAGGTACATCGGCGCCCAGTGCCTTGTTGGCTGCACGCCTCCGGAGGGACATGATGACCACGAAGGCCGCAGCCAGCACTCCAAGTAGTAGCGTGGCGTTGTTGTAGCCGGTGTTCGGACCAATTTCGGGCAGGTACCCCGAACCAATGAACTGGAAGTCCTCCGGCACCGGAATGGTGTTGGACTTGCCCACGAACTGGTTGAAACCGCGGAACAGGAGCATGCCTGCCAGGGTCACGATGAAGGCTGGGATACCCACATAGGCTGTCCAGAAGCCTTGCCACGCGCCGATCAGGGCACCCAGCGCCAGGCCGAACAGCACGCCCATGTACCAAGGGATGCCCCAGTCGCGGATGGCAAGAGCTACGGAGACACCTACGAAGGCTGCCACGGAACCGACCGAAAGATCGATGTGGCCGGCGATGATCACCAGGACCATGCCGATGGCCAGGATCAGGATGTAGGCATTGCCGTTGAACAGGTTGATCACGTTGCCGGGCGTCAGGGTCCGGCCCTCGGTGAAGATCTGGAAGAAGACGATAAGTGCCACCAGGGCGAATATCATGCCGAACTGGCGGGAATTGCCACCAAATAGCTTCTTGAGCGCGTTCATTGTTTTGGTCCTTGTGTCAGGAAGGGGTGAGGCTGGGCCACGGTCAGGTGGTCTTTCGGGCGGAAGTCATGAGCTTCATGAGGCTTTCCTGGGTTGCTTCGTTTTTATCCAGGACACCGGTGATGGCGCCCTCGAAAATCGTGTAGATACGGTCGGACAGGCCCAGGAGCTCAGGAAGCTCCGAGGAGATGACGATCACTCCCTTGCCTTGGTTGGCCAGCCTCTGGATGATCCCGTAAATCTCGTACTTGGCACCCACATCGATGCCGCGGGTGGGCTCGTCCAGGATGAGGAGGTCAGGGTCGGTGAACATCCACTTGGCCAGGACAACCTTCTGCTGGTTCCCACCGGAGAGTTTGGCCACGCCTTCCTCCACCGATGGGGTCTTGGTCCGGAGGGACTTGCGGTATTCCTCTGCGACCGAAAATTCCTTGCGGGCATCAACCACCGAGTGCTTGCTGATCCCCCGAAGGTTGGCAGCAACGGTGGTGGTCTTGATGTCATCGAGAAGGTTCAAGCCCAGCGATTTGCGGTCCTCGGTGACGTAACCGAGTCCGGCGTCGATCGCTGCGCGTACGGAGCGGAGCTGAACCGGCTTGCCGTCCTTGTAGACCTGGCCCTTGATGAACCTGCCGTAGGAGTGTCCGAAAAGTGAGCGAGCGAGTTCGGTCCGGCCGGCGCCCATGAGACCTGCGAAACCGACGATCTCGCCGCGGCGGACGTAGAAGTTCGAACCCTTGCAGATAAGCCGGTCCTGGATCTGCGGGTGCCCGACGGTCCAGTCCTTCACCTCGAAGAACACCTCGCCGATCTTCGGCTCGTGATCCGGGAAACGGGACTCGAGCGTCCTGCCCACCATGCCCTTGATGATGCGGTCCTCGTCAACACCATCGCGCTTGACGTTCAACGTCTCGATGGACTTGCCATCGCGGATGATGGTGATCTCGTCCGCGATCTGTTCGATCTCGTTGAGCTTGTGGGAAATCATGATGGAGGTGATGCCCCGGCCCTTGAGTCCGCGGATCAAGTCCAGCAGGTGCTGGGAGTCGGATTCGTTCAGCGCCGCGGTGGGCTCATCCAGGATCAGGAGCTTCACGGATTTGTTCAGCGCCTTGGCGATTTCCACCAGCTGCTGCTTGCCGACACCGATTTCCTTGATGGGGGTGTCCGGATCATCGCGCAAGCCGACGCGCGCCAGCAGATCCAGCGAACGCTTGCGCGCCTCAGCCCAGTCAATGACGCCCCATTTGGTGGGTTCATTGCCCAGGAAAATGTTCTCCATAATGGAAAGTTCCGGAATCAGGGCCAGTTCCTGGTGGATGATCACGATGCCGGCTGCTTCACTGGCGCGGATGTCTTTGAATTGCTGGGTTTCTGCCTGGTACACGATGTCACCGGTGTAGCTCCCGTAGGGGTAGACACCGGACAGAACCTTCATGAGCGTGGACTTGCCGGCGCCGTTCTCACCGCAGATCGCGTGGATCTCGCCGGCCATGACCCGCAAGCTCACGTTCGACAAGGCCTTCACGCCCGGGAACTCCTTGGTGATCGACCGCATCTCCAACAGGATGGGATCACCTTGCGTGTTGAGGGTTGTCATCAGCCCTTACGCCTCCAATGCAGACTTCGTTGTCGGCCCCGCAAACGGCGGAGCTGTCTGATGAAAAAGTAAACTGGATCACCCGTCTTGTCGTCAAGACTTGAACGCATGATGTAGCTAACGATTTCGTTACCTACCGGTAATACCGGCATGTTGAAACACCAAAGCGGCTGCTCCAAGAGCTTCCGCACGAGCCCCCAAAGAGGACATGGCGAGGTGTGTTGTCTCGCCCACCACCGGCACCGCGTGGCGAATCAGGCCCCGCCGAATGGGCTCCAGGAGGAGGTCCCCGAGCCCTGCCAAAGGTCCCCCCACAACAATGACTTCAGGGTTGATGAGGTTGGTGACATTGCCCAAAGCGCGCCCCACGGCCAGGCCGGCGTCGTCCACCACGCGCTGGGTCGCGGAGTCTCCGGCGAGGCAGTTGCGGACGATGTCCTGCGGGGTCAACAGCCGGTCCTGGCCGCGTCCCAACAGTTCGATCATGGTGGTGGTGGACGCTATCGTTTCGAGGCAACCGCGGTTCCCGCAACGGCAGACCAAGCCATGCTCATGGATGGTTGCATGGCCGATTTCCCCGGTGATGCCAACGTTCCCGTAGTAGGGGAATCCGTTGAGTATCAAGCCTGCGCCGATGCCCGAACCGACCTTGAGGAACATGAGGTTGGAGACTCCGCTGTGCGGCCCCCAAGTCACCTCGGCCAGGGCACCCAGGTTGGCGTCGTTGTCAACAAAGACGGGGCAATCCAGTGCTTCCTCCAAGCGGTGGAGGATGTCGATGCCCACCCATTCAGGGAGGATGGCCCCCTGCGCCACGGTGCCGGTCCGGCGGTCGATGGGGCCTGGTATTCCGGCGCCCGCACCCACCACCGCGCTGCGGGAAATGCCGTTGTTCTCCAGCAAGGTATCCAGCAGCTGAACCGCCGTCGCAATGCCTTCCTCGGCTTGGTGGCCCAGCGGTAGTTCGACGTAATCCTCGGCAATAACGTGGTAGCCCAATGAGGCCAGGACCACGCGTAAGTGACGGCGGCCGAAGTCGATTCCGACGGCGACTGCACCGTTGCTGTTGAGCCGTACATTCGTTGCGCGGCGCCCCGAACTCGTGGTCGGCTCCGTTGCTACCAGCCCGGCGTCTTGCATGATCTTCACGATGTTGGACACTGTGGCGGTGGAGAGCCCGGTCTGCCGGGAGAGTTCCGCCTGCGTGGAGGGCCCGCTGAGAAGGCATTCGATGATTCGTTGCTGATTCTGGTGGCGCAAGGCAGACTGCGAGCCGGGTTTTCTCGGCTGGCTCTTCGTTGAGCGCTGGGTAGCGGGCATGACAAGAGAGTGCCCCAAAAGCGTCGTTGTAGTCAAGAAGTGAACGCAAGGAGTCAAGGTTCCCCGACATACTCCAACGCATGATCTACCCAGTTCTGCCGTTGTGGGGCCCGCTATGCACCCTCAAAAGCACGAATGGCGTGTAGAGCGGGCCTGGCAACGAAGCGTCGGGGCCGAAAGCGTGCAATGCGTCCCGTCTGGTCCGCCGTCGGGTCCAAATGCCCGGGTGACGCCCGAAGCGACGCGCCTAGGCTGGAAGGGAACAAAGAACACACTTCGCGGAACACCCTGGGCCGGGAAGCGAACACCAAGGTGGTAATGATGCTGCTGTCCCTCCTGCAAGCAAACGCGTCAGTCCTCGACGTCGATGCCAACCTTCGCGTCATTGACGACGCCGCCAGCCGGGCTGCGCGGGCAGGGGCGGGGTTGCTCCTGACCCCCGAGCTGTTCCCTGTGGGCTACGCGCCCCTGCGCCTGCACGCCGAATTCGACCCCTCCACGCTCCCCGGGATCCGGGCCCGCCTCGCCGAGATAGCGTCCAAGCACAGCATCGGGCTCGTCTACAGCCTTCCCGCCGTCGGCAACGACCAAAATGCCTGGAATATCACCGCGACTTTGCTGGATGCCGCGGGTAAGGAAGTCCTCAACTACGCCAAGGTCCATCTCTTCGGTCCGGAGGAACACAAGGCGTTCGTCGGCGCCCAGGAACCCCCCGCCGTCGTGGACTTCATGGGAATCCAAACCTCGATGCTGATCTGCTACGACGTCGAATTCCCCGAAGCGGTGCGGGCCGCGGCCACGCGCGGCGCCGAGCTCCTGCTGGTGCCCACTGCGTTGTCGGCAGGATTCGACAATGTGCCCCAGGTGCTCATCCGCGCCCGTGCGCTGGAGAGCCAGCTCAACGTGGCGTACGCCAACCACAGCGGACACGAGGACGTGTACGACTTCCTGGGCGGAAGCGTCATTGCAGGACCGGACGGTTCGTTGCTGGCTGCCGCGGGGGAGTCTGCCGCGCTCTTGTTCGCCGAGATCGGCACAGCGGCGGTGAAAGCCGCCCGCGAGGAAGTCCCGTACCTGCGCGAACGCCGGCCGGGCCTGTACGCGCAGTGGGACCCGCAGGCCTAGGCAGCCACCAGCTCCTCAACGTACTGCAGCGCAAACCACAGCTCGGCGCGCACCTGTGCGGCGTTGAGGTCCATGTCCAGGAGTTCGCCCACGACGCCGACCTGCCGCCGCACACTGTTACGGTGCAGTCCCAGCAGTTTGGCCGAACCGTCCCAACTGCCGTTCTCGCTCAGCCAACCCCGGAGGACAACAAGGAGTGGATCCCTGCGCTCCGGTTCAAGGGAAAGAATGGGTGCAAGCAGCCGTTCGGCCAGCAGGGTCCCCGCTTCACGTCCCAGTAGGCCTGCGACAGACCAGGAGACCTCCTCCACACGCGCGCTTTTGCCGGTTGAAAGAACCCTGCTTCGGAGCGAGCTGACACGCTGATAGGCCGCGCTGAGTTCCGTCATCTCGGTCGGTTCGCCGATAACCAGGCGCCAGCCCAACTTCTCCACATCGGCCACGAGGGGCTCATCAACCCTGAGACGTGTGATCGCGGCGAAGCCGTACTCGGTAACCTCCACGAGTTTGGTATCAAACAGCCTTCGCCACTGAAGCACTTCGCGCACGGGCCCCTCGTCGGCGGCGTCGAGCCTGATGCCTTGCACCACCCGCATCTGAGCCGAGCGAGTTGATGACAAACTTTGGGCCAGCAGATCCTTCAAGCCGTTCAGTTGCTTGGTCCCGCCGGATACCAGGGACTCCGGGTGCAGTAGCGCCGCGGTGGCAAGTTGGCTCGGAGCCAACGAACCGCTGGTCCGTTGCCGCACCAGAAGTTCCAGCAGCCCCACGGCGGATTGCACCACGTTGTTCTGGGCCGGCGTCAGGGGAGCGTCGGATCCGAGGATCAGCGCGCCGAGGTTCGCGTCCTTGGTGCTGCGCAGCGGGTGCCCGAACACCAGCGCGGACCCGGGCTGGTCAAAGCCCTCCATTTCCACGCGAGGCCCACTCCCGGACAACAAGCGTTCCAGCATGGGCGCCAGCAACGAATGTTCGACGCCGGTGCTGCCGGCGCCGTTGCTGCCACGGGCGTTGCTGCCGCGGGCCCGCACCCGCCCGTCCGCCCCGACCAACAGTGCCCACACCGGGACCCGCTGCACCAACGCAGCCAACAATTCGTGCTCGGGCCTGGGGGAGAGGACTGCCCGCATGAGCTGCCTGTTGGTCTCGGCCAACTGCCGGAATACCCGGGCGTTATCCGACTCCAGGAGTTGCGAGAACTCCAACCCGATCGCAGCAAACGGCAGCGATTCGGGAACCTCGAACAGGGTCAGGTTGTGCCTGCGGCAAGCGCCCAGCAGTTCTTCGGGGACGGCGTCGAAATAGGGGCGGATACCGAACCCGAGCGCGGCCACCTTCGCTCCAACGAGCCGCTGGACGTACTCGTCCACCTTCCCCGCCGAGCCGCCCTCGCCAAGGAAGGGCAGCCCGGCGGTGAGCAGGAACTCGCCCTCCGGGAGGTAAGGCGTGGGATCCTCGAGCTCGCTCGGTTCGACCCACCGCAGCAGCTCGCCGCCGCTGCCGCCGTCGTGAAGCGTGACCAACCCGGGCGGCAACTTGGCGAGGAACTGGTCGAGCGTGACGAAGCTCAGGCGGGCGGTGGCGGGCTCAGGCGTCATGGACCTGCCCGGCAGCGGCCGGCTCCTGGTAGTCGGGGCACTGGTACGCGGTTTGTCCTTCTCGGTTCGCCGCGTAGACCCGTGGCAGCCGGGGTGCGATCCTGTTGATGATTTCGTCCCCGTGGCTGCCGATTGCCGCGCCCCAGTCGTCGGCGCTCGCCGCCCCTCCCTTCGGATCGCCGAACAACAAGGCGGTATCGCCGACGTCGATCCCCGAGGCGTCGGCTCCAAGGTCCACCATGAACTGATCCATGCATACCTTGCCGATCACTGGCACGCTGCGGCCGGAGATGGTGACCAAGGAACGGCCGCTGATACCTTTCGGAATGCCATCCGCGTAACCGAGGGGGATGAGGCCCAAGTAGCGCGGTTCGTAGGTGATGGCCTGGTGTTCATAGCTGACTCCGGTTCCAGCGGGCACTTTCTTGACCATCACCAGCGGCGCAGTGACGCTAAGCGCAGGGCGGAGTCCGAAGTCGGCAGGATCCAAGTGATCAGCCGGCGCGAGGCCATAGATGGCCAGCCCTGCGCGGACCATGTCGAAATGGAATTCCGGCCGCTCCAGGATGTTCGCCGAGCTGGAAACGTGCCTGAGCTCAGGGCTCAGTCCAGCCTCGCGGGCCTCACGGACAGCGTCTTCGAACTCCACGACGGCGGCGGAGTTACCGGGGTGGGCTGGAACGTCGGCCCAGGCCAAGTGGGTCCAGATTCCACGCACCTGCACCGTCCCGTCGAGCTCGGCCAGCCGCGCTCGGGTGATCAGTCCGGCCCAGTCTTCCTTGCGGGCGCCACCGCGGCTGAGGCCGCTGTCCAGCTCGAGATGCACGACGGCAGGGCGTCCCAGGCCGCGGGCGATGCCGGCCAAAACCTCGAGCTGGCGGACGCTGCCGAGGGAAACATCGATGCCGTATTCGAGAGCTTCCCGAATTGTGGCGCTTGTCTGGGATGCCAGATAGAGCCATGAGAGGATCGGCACTTCGATGCCGGCTTTCCGTAGCGCAATCGCCTCGCTCAGCTGCGCGGTGCCCAGCCAATCCGCGCCGGAATCGACGGCGGTCCTAGCTACTTCGATGAGCCCGTGCCCATAGGCGTTGCCCTTGACGACGGCCATGAAGTGGGGTGCCCCTGTGCGCCCCTTGAGGACCTTGATGTTGTCTGAAATTGCGGACAGATCCACTTTGACCTGACCCGAGAGGGCCGTAGCGGCATCCTCTTGATAATGTGCATTACGTCTCATGGATGATCACTATAGGTCATTTTGCACCACATTGAGAGGTGGCTCACATGCCAGTCTTGTGGAGGGGAAATCGGAAACTACTTTGAAGGGACGTCAAAGGTGACTGTGCCTGTGAACACCCAGAACGCACTTACTGACAGCGTGGCAAGGCCCCGTCTGGGCACCCAATTGCTGCGCCGCAAACCTATCGGCCAAATGGTCAACGAAGCCGGCAGCGGTGAGGGCGGGACGCCCTTGGTTCGCAGCTTCGGTGTCCTCCAACTGACCATGATCAGCGTTGGTGCGACTCTCGGCACCGGCATCCTGGTCATCCTTGGCGAGTCCGTGCCGCTGGCTGGCCCGGCCATCTGGATCTCGTTTGTCGTGGCAGGCCTGGCCGCATTGCTCTCTGCTGTTTCGTACGCGGAGATGGCAGGCCTGGTGCCCGTTGCCGGTTCCAGCTACTCCTACTCGTACGCCACCATGGGCGAGGGCATGGCCTGGATCTGTGGCTGGTGCCTGGTGCTGGAGTACGCAGTGTCCGTGGCCGCCGTCGCGGTGGGCGCGGGGCAATACGTCAACGAAGCGCTTTCGGCTTTCGGCCTGGTACTGCCCGACGCCGTTAGCCAGCCACCGGGCGACGGCGGCCTGGTGAACGTCCCGGCTATGGTGATCGTGGTCTTCGCCATGATCCTGCTGGTGCGCGGCGCCCGCGAAAGTGCCTGGATTAACACCACCATCGTCATCATCAAGATCGGCATCCTGCTGTTCTTCTGCGTCGTGGCCTTCAGTGCCTTCAACGCGGGCAACTTCGAACCGCTGATGCCGATGGGCGCAGCCGGTGTATCTGCTGCCGCTTCCAGGGTCTTCTTCTCCTACATCGGCTTCGATGCCGCCTCCACTGCAGGTGAGGAAGCCAAGAACCCCAAGCGGGATTTGCCCCGAGCCATCCTTCTTTCCATGGTGATCGTGACCAGCATCTACGTTCTGGTTGCGGTCGCAGCCATCGGTGCCCGCCCCTGGGGCTGGTTCGACGGCACCGAGGCTGCGTTGGTCCAGATCCTGGACGAGATTACGCACCAGCCGTGGATCGCCTTGGTGTTCTCCGTGGGCGCTGTCCTAGCGATCGCCAGCATCGTCCTCACGGTGCTCTACGGCCAGACGCGCATCCTTCTGTCCATGTCCCGCGATGGCCTGGTGCCCAAGGTCTTTGGCCGGATCTCTCCGCGCACCGGCACCCCTGTGGCCGGAACGCTGATAGTAGGCACCGCCGTCGCCCTCACTGCGGGCCTGGTCCCGCTGGGTGCCCTCGCCGATGCCACCAGTATCGGTACCCTTTTCGCCTTCGCCTTGGTGAACGTCGCGGTCATCTACCTTCGCCGCAACCGCCCTGATCTTGAGCGGCCGTTCCGTGTTCCGCTGTACCCGATCGCACCTGTGCTGGGCACCCTAATGTGCGCCTACTTGATGGCGAACCTCGGTGCGGACACCTGGGTGGTCTTTGGTTGCTGGATGCTTGTGGGGATAGCCATCTACTTCGGCTATGGACGCCGGAATTCCAAGGTAGCCGCGCTCAGCGAGCAGGACTACCGTGAAATGACAACCAGGGCCGTGAGCCCGGAACGTGTGAAAGCAGCAAACTGATGACCATCGCCACCGAACTTCCGCTCTCCGACGCCGATGCTTCCGCGGCGGAGGCCGAGCGGGGGCCCATCACTATGCTGAACCCGGACTTCCCGTTCAGCTATGACCATTACCTGGCCCACCCCGCGGGCCTGGGCACCGTACCCGAGGACTTGTACGGCACCGAAGTCGCCATCGTTGGCGCCGGGCTTTCCGGACTGGTCACCGCCTACGAACTCATGAAGCTGGGCCTCAAGCCCGTTATCTACGAGGCCGACCAGATCGGCGGCCGCCTGCGGACTGCGAGCTTCCCCTCAGCCCCGGGCGTCGTGGCGGATCTTGGTGGGATGCGCTTCCCCGTCTCCGGCAAAGCGTTCTACCACTATGTGAACCTGCTCGGGTTGGACACCAATGATTTCCCCAACCCCATGGCCCCGGCCACGTCCAGTACCGTGATCGAACTCGCCGGCAAGAAGCACTACGCCACCACAGCGGATGAACTCCCGGAATTCTTCCGCGAAGTCGCTGATGCGTGGAAGGCGGCCGTCAATGACGGGGCTGCCTTCGCTGAGATGCAGGAGGCCATCCGGGCCCGCGACACCGCCCGGATCAAGGAAATCTGGAACGAACTGCTTCCCCGCATGGACGAGCAGACGTTTTACGGTTTCATCGCTGCGAGCAAGTCTTTCAAGGAGGCCGGCTTCGCGCACCGGGAGGCGTTCGGTCAGGTGGGATTCGGAACCGGTGGCTGGGACACTGACTTCCCCAACTCCATCCTCGAAATCCTCCGCGTTGTTTACACCGACGCCGATGACCAACACCGCTCGATCGTCGGAGGAGCACAAAGGCTCCCCGAGGCACTGTGGAACCACGCGCCGTCGGACCTTAAGTACTGGCCGCAAGGCACGTCCCTGGCATCCCTGCACTCCGGATCCCCGCGTGGAGCAGTTTCCAACCTCCGCCGCGCGGAAAACGGGGACCTCCTGGTCCGCGAGAGCTGGGGGCGGGAGGCAACCTACCCTGCAGTGGTGACCACCTGCCAGTCATGGTTGCTGTCCACGAGGATCCACACCGAGGAGGCGCTGTTCCCGGCTGAGCTGTGGACCGCGATCGAGCGCTCGCACTACATGCAGTCGTCAAAGACCTTCGTGATGGTGGACCGGCCGTTTTGGAAGGACATCGACCCGGAGACGGGCCGCGAAATCTTGTCCATGACGCTCACCGACCGCCTCAACCGGGCCACGTACCTGCTCGACGACGGCCCCGACAAGCCCGCCGTCATCCTCCTGTCCTACACGTGGAACGACGACGCCTTGAAGTGGCTCGCCCTCACGGCCGAAGAGCGGGTCAAGCTCATGCTGCACTCCCTGGAGCAGATCTACCCTGGAGTGGACATCGCCAGCCACATCATTGGCCAGCCCATCACGGTGTCGTGGGAGGCTGATCCCAACTTCATGGGAGCCTTCAAGGCCAACCTGCCGGGGCACTACCGCTACCAGCAGCGACTGTTCACGCACTTCAAGCAGGACCAGCTTCCGGAGAGCCAGCGCGGCGTCTTCCTCGCCGGGGATGACGTGTCCTTCACTGCCGGCTGGGCGGAAGGCGCTGTAACCACGGGGCTGAACGCTGTGTGGGGCGTGGTGAACCACCTGGGCGGTTCCTCGGTTGATGGCAACCCGGGTCCGGGCGAGCTTCTGGATGAGCTCGGCCCTATCTCCCTGGACTAATCTTCCTGGACTAATTTCCCTGGACCAATCTCCCGCGTTGCCAGGCCCGCTCTGCACCCTAAAACCCTTGGTAAGTGCGCAGAGCGGGCCTGGCAATCGTCGTTTAAGCCCCGTGCATCGCCCTGTGCGCGGCAGCGAGTTCCTTGTAGTGGGCCGCGTTGCGCTTGACGCCGTCGAACTCTTCGTCGGTCAGTTCGCGCCGCACTTTGGCCGGGACCCCGGCGACGAGCGATCGGGGGGGAATAACCGTGCCCTCCAGGACAACGGCGCCGGCGGCAATAAGGGAACCGGCGCCGATCACGGCACCGTTAAGGATGGTTGCGCTCATTCCGATGAGGCAGTCGTCCTCCACAGTGCAGCCATGGACGACGGCGCTGTGCCCCACCGACACGCGCTCGCCCACCGTGCAGGGGAATCCGGGATCGGCGTGAAGGACCACGTTGTCCTGCAGGTTCGATCCCGCTCCAACCTTGATGGCCGCGGTATCAGCCCGGACGGAGACGCCGTAGAAGGCGCTGGAATCCCGGGCCAGCGTGGCCTTTCCGATGATCGAGGCGGTGGGTGCAACAAATGCGGATTCGTGGATGTCCGGGGTTTCCCCGGCAAATGTGTAAGAGGGAGCCATAGGCCCAGCTTATTTCCCAACTAGGGAACAGCAAACGTCGCTACGAGCGCTCAGAGGGGCGTTATCTGTCCCCTAGTTAGGTGTGGGGGTGCGGAAGATCAGGAACTGGTAGTGCCGCCCTGTGTTGTCGGCGCCGGGGCCTGACTCCGCGCCAGCATCCTCCGGCCACGTCCGGAAGCGTTCAACTGTGCCGTGCTCCCCAAAGAGCCGATTGACGGTTGGGTCGCTGCGGTGGCTGAGGAAGCGACGGGGTTCTTCGAGGTCCACGAGGTTCAGTGTTTCGTCATCGTCACCTGACCAAAGCCCGACGGCGATTGGCGCGCCAGGCGCCGTTACGCGCACGAGCTGGCTGACGACGTCGTGAATCCTGCTGTTGGGCACGTGCGCGAGGGTGTCCATGGCCCAAGCGGCTGAAAACGAACCGTCAACGAACGGCAGGTCCTGGCCGCGCGCAACCGAAGCGTTGAGCCCGGCGCCCCGGGCCAGCCGAACGCTGTCGTCGGAGCGGTCCACACCGCAGTAATGCATGCCGGCGCGGACGAAGGCCAAACCCTCAAGGCCCGCACCGCAGCCCAACTCAAGCACGGATCGCCGGTGCTCGGATTTCAGCAGCCGGATGAACCATTCCCGGCACTCCACCCGCTCCGGCGTCAACGATTGGACCGGTCGCATAGTTACAGCTTAGTTCGGGGGACGGCAGCGGGGCCGGGTGAGGGGTTAGTTGAACACGACCGTCCGGGTGCCATCGAGCAGCACGCGGTGTTCGGCGTGCCACTGCACGGCTTGGGCCAAGGTTCGGCCCTCCACGTCCCGGCCCATCTGAACGAACTGGGCGGGCGTCCGGGCGTGGTCAACACGGATGACTTCCTGCTCGATGATGGGACCTTCATCCAAGTCCGCCGTCACGTAGTGGGCGGTGGCGCCGATGATTTTCACGCCGCGGGCATGGGCCTGGTGATACGGCTTGGCTCCCTTGAACGAGGGCAGGAAGGAGTGGTGGATGTTGATGGCCCGGCCGTTCAGTTCGGTGCAGAGATCGTTGGAGAGGACCTGCATGTACCGGGCAAGGACGGTCAGTTCGACGTCGTTCTGGGCGATCAGCTTCAGCAGCTCTGCCTCCGCCTGTGGCTTGGTTTCCGGCGTGACCGGGATGTGGTGGAAGGGGATGCCGTAGAAGTCGGCGAGTTCCTCAAGGTCCCGGTGGTTGGAGACGATGGCCGGGATCTCGATGGGCAGGGTTCCTGTGCGCTGGGCGAACAGGAGGTCATTGAGGCAGTGGGCATCCTTGGAGCACAGGATGATGGTGCGGACCTTCCGGCCTACCGGGTTGACCTGCCAGGTCATGCCGAACGACTCCGCGACGGGCTGCAGGGCCGCCGTCAGCTCCGCTTCGGTTGACGACGTCGTTGCCTCCACCCGCATGAAGAAGTTACCCGTGCTTGGGCTGCCGTACTGCTGGGAGTCGGTGATGTTGCAACCGGCGCCAAGGAGGGCTCCGGCTACCGCATGGACGATGCCGGGACGGTCGGGGCAGGACAGTGTTACAACAAAAGCGGTGGAGTCAGTCACGCCGACAAGCCTACCCGTGCTGCCTTGTTGTACTGTTAACGGGTCGCAACTGGCGTTGGGTGGACTACCACCAGGGAGCGGCAATCATGAAGACCACGGATCGTACGCCTGGGCCGAGGGTCATGTCTTACCGCCGCACATAAACGTGACCGATTCCGCCGTCATCAACGCGACTCGGGAATGCAGCTGCCGGTAGCCTGACCTGTAGCACTACCCGTTGCCTAGCCAGGAGATCTCCGTGACTACCACAACCACTTCCGCGTCTGTCAGTAACCAGTCGCTCGCCGATCTCGATCCCGAGATCGCAGCAGTCCTCAACCAGGAACTCGGCCGCCAGCGCGGCACCCTGGAAATGATTGCGTCCGAAAACTTCGCACCCCGCGCTGTCATGGAGGCACAGGGCTCCGTCCTGACCAACAAGTACGCCGAGGGCTACCCGGGCCGCCGCTACTACGGCGGTTGTGAATACGTCGACGTCGCTGAGCAGCTCGCCATCGACCGCGTCAAGGAACTGTTCGACGCCGAGTACGCCAACGTCCAGCCGCACTCCGGTGCACAGGCTAACGCGGCAGCCCTGTCCGCCATGATCACCCCGGGCGACAAGATCCTTGGCCTGTCCCTGGCCCACGGTGGCCACCTGACACACGGCATGAAGCTCAACTTCTCCGGCAAGCTCTACAACGTAGCGGCCTACCAGGTTGAAGAAGACACCTTCCGCATCGACATGGACAAGCTCCGCGAACAGGCCATTGCCGAGAAGCCGCAGGTCATCATCGCCGGTTGGTCCGCGTACCCGCGCCACCTCGACTTCGCCGCTTTCCGTTCCATCGCCGACGAAGTTGGCGCACTCCTGTGGACGGACATGGCGCACTTCGCCGGCCTTGTTGCAGCAGGCCTGCACCCGAGCCCGGTGCCGCACTCCGACGTCGTTACCTCCACGGTCCACAAGACCCTCGCCGGTCCGCGTTCCGGCGTGATCCTCGCTAAGCAGGAATGGGCCAAGAAGCTCAACTCCAACGTCTTCCCGGGCCAGCAGGGCGGGCCGCTGATGCACGTCATCGCAGCCAAGGCCGTTGCCTTCAAGATCGCCGGCAGCGAAGAATTCAAGGAGCGCCAGGAGCGTGTGCTTGAGGGTGCCAAGATCATCGCCGACCGCCTGAACCAGTCCGACGTCGCCGAAGCGGGCGTCTCGGTCCTCACCGGCGGCACCGACGTTCACCTGGTCCTGGTTGACCTGCGTAACTCGCAGTTGGACGGCCAGCAGGCCGAAGACCTCCTGCACTCCGTGGGCATCACCGTGAACCGCAACGCCGTTCCGTTCGACCCCCGCCCGCCGATGGTCACCTCCGGCCTCCGCATCGGTACCCCGGCCTTGGCCACCCGCGGATTCGGCGCCGCCGAGTTCACCGAGGTTGCCGAGATCATCGCCACCGCCCTGAAGGCAGGCTCCGCCACGGATGTCGAAGCCCTCCAGGCCCGCGTGGACAGGCTCGCCGCGGACTTCCCGCTGTACCCGCAGCACGAGCAGTGGTAACGGGTTACCACCAGAAAGAGCAGATGGAATGACACAATCCACCGCACAGGTCCTCGATGGCAAGGCCACCGCCGCAGCCATCAAAGCAGAACTGACCACTCGCGTCTCCGCACTGGCGGCCAAGGGAATCGTTCCTGGCCTGGGCACCATCCTGGTGGGCTCGGACCCGGGCAGCACTTGGTACGTCGGAGGCAAGCACAAGGATTGCGCTGAGGTTGGCATCCAGTCAATTCGCAGGGACCTGCCCGAGGACATCAGCCAGGAAGACCTCCTGAAAGTTGTCCGCGAGCTCAACGAGAACCCGGAATGCACCGGGTACATCGTCCAACTTCCGTTGCCAAAGCACATCGACCAGGACGTCATCCTGGAGGCCATGGACCCTGACAAGGACGCCGATGGCCTGCACCCGATGAACCTTGGCCGGTTGGTGGCCAACGTCAATGGTGAGATGAAGTCCCCGCTTCCCTGCACGCCGAAGGGCTGTGTGGAGTTGCTGCGCCGCCACAACATCGAGCTCAAGGGCAAGCGGGTCCTGGTGGTTGGCCGTGGAGTGACCATTGGCCGTCCGATCGGGCTTCTGTTGACCCGCAAGGAAGTCAACGCAACGGTCATCCTTGCCCACACCGGAACGGTGGACCTGCCCGCAGAACTCAGGCAGGCCGACGTCGTCATCGCGGCCGCAGGTGTGCCGCACATGATCAAGGCTGAAGACCTCAAGCCGGGTGCGATCGTGCTCGACGTCGGCGTCAGCCGTGTGGACGACGGCAACGGCAAGGCTGTGGTCACCGGAGACGTGGACCCGGCCGCGGCCGACGTCGCCGCCTGGCTGTCCCCGAACCCGGGCGGTGTTGGCCCGATGACCCGAGCCATGCTGCTCGCCAATGTGGTGGAGAGCGCCGAGCGCCAAGCCGGCATCGCGTAACAACAGCATGGCTTAAGAACAGAGGGCTTAACAAAAGCAGGGCGCCTACTCCCCACGGAGTAGGCGCCCTGCTCCGTTAACCTGACGACGCCCGGACCACCCGCAGCTAGGCTCGGTGTATGCAGCCGAGTTTTCCTGCGCCTCCGCGCGCAGCTGAGCCCCGGAGATATCGCCGTTTCGCGGGTCCGCCCACCAGCTTCATCGTGATCACGGTGGCGGTCATCCAAGTGGTGGGAACACTGATCTCCGCGCGCCATCAGGACTCGGCCCGGCCCCTCGACATCGCCGCGATGCTGCTGCTCCTGGCCGGCCCCGCCGCTTTGGCTTTCCGCCGGCGTGCACCGCTTGCCATGTTCCCCGTTGCCTTCGTGGCCACGGCGAGCTACCTCGCCCTGGGCTACGCCTGGGGTCCGATCGCGTTATCCCTGGCCCTGTCCATCGTCCTCACCGCTGCCGCGGGCCTGCGGTGGCAAGCGTGGCTCGGCGCGGGGATCGCTGCGGGGGCCGTCGTCGTAGGCGCGGCGGTGAGCGGCGATCCGAACTGGCCCCTGCGTGCCTCCGCAGGTGTGGCCTGGGCTGCCATCCTGGTGCTGCTGGGGCAAGCATTCCGGCGACGCGGCGAACGGTTCGCTGAGTACCGACGACGGCGGGAGGCGGCACAGAAAGCGGAACGGGACGAGTACCGGCTCACCCTTGCCCGGGACATCCATGACGTCGTAGCCCACTCCCTCTCCATGATCAATGTGCAGGCATCCGTGGCGTTGCACGTCGGCGCGGACGATCCCGAGAAACTCCGCCCTGCGTTGGAAGCCATCAAAGCAGCCAGCAAGGAGTCCCTGACCGAAGTCCGGCAACTCCTCGGCGTGCTGCGCGAAGACGCACCGTTGGTCCCCGCGGCCAAACCCACGTTGGCCGGACTACCGGCGCTGGCCAAGAACGCAGAGTTGGGCGGCCTGCGGGTCACGCTGCAGGACAACTCGGACCATCAGCTCATCGGCCCCGCCCAGCAGGAAGCCGCGTACAGGATCATCCAGGAAGCCCTGACCAACGTCGGCAGGCACTCAGGTGCCAGCTCCGCCGTCGTGCGTCTTGGCCAGACCGGTAGTGGCCCGACCGCCGGGGCGCTGACGGTGACCGTCGACGACGACGGCGGCGGCATGCGTGGAGCGCTCCCGGGCAATGGTTTGACGGGAATGAAGGAGAGGGCAGGCGCCATGGGCGGTACCCTCACTGTGCGTGAATTGCAGCCCGGCTTGCGGGTGGAAGCGGCCCTCCCGATACACCTCGAAGGGAACCGCCCGTGATCCGCATCCTACTTGCCGACGACCAAACCCTCATCCGGGCGGGTTTTCGCGCGCTCCTGGATGCTGAGCAGGACATGGAGGTGGTGGGGGAGGCAGGAACAGGGGCCGACGCCGTTCGCCTCGCCGCCCGCGAGCAACCAGACGTGGTCCTCATGGACATCCGCATGCCCGGCGGGGACGGCCTGAACGCCACCCGCGAGATCCTGGCCAACCCGCTGTTGGCGGGCACGCGGATCATTATTCTCACCACGTTCGAGCTGGATGAGTACATTTCCGAGGCCGTGCGGGCTGGCGCGGCGGGCTTCCTGGTCAAAGACACCGAACCCGCGGAATTGATCCGGGCCGTCAGGGTGGTCCACGACGGCGACGCCCTGCTTTCGCCCTCGGTGACACGGCGAATCATGGCGCAGTTGGCCTCACAAAGCCGTGCCGCGGGCAAGGCGATCCCCTTGGACCAAGTCACAGACCGCGAACGGGAAGTCCTGGCCTTGGTGGGCGAGGGGCTGAACAATGCCGAAATCGCGGAGCGGCTGTTCATTACACCACTCACAGCCAAGACCCACGTTTCGCGCATCATGACCAAGCTCATGGTCCGGGACCGTTCACAACTGGTGGTCCTCGCTTACGAATCCGGGCTGGTGCGGCCGGGTTGGAGCAGCTAGGCGTTTGGAGCAGCCAGGCGGTGTAGGGAGACTACCGCCGGAGTAGCGGTGACACCCCAAGTGCCTCCCGACGGCGGACGCCGCCCCAGTCGCCGCCGGGAAGACTCGAACCAGAGCCGAAAGCCGGCTCGCGCCGGGCACCGGCGGCAAGAGTTTGGATCACTGACATGTTCACCGCACTGGCATCAATAGCAGGGCAGGCAATAAGCACAGGGCAGGCATCAATTGCAGGGCAGGCAAGCACCGTAAGTGGTGCGCTGGCGCAGATGCAGGATGCCGCCGTCGTCCACGGCCCGTGGGGAGGCGGACCCGCTTGGCCGTTCTTCCTCCTGTTCCCGCTGTTCTGGATCCTCGTGATCGGCACGCTCATTTTCGTGGGACGCAGGACATGGCGGCGGAACCACCACTGGGCGGCAACACAGGGCGCCGAAAGCGTGTTGCGTGAGCGCTACGCACGCGGCGAAATCGATGAGACCGAGTTTCGGCAACGGTTGGAGGTCCTGCGCTCGCAGCCGGGGAAATAGCTCCATGTTCGCCGTGCGTGGAAGGGGCCCGGCAGCCATTTCGAGTTTGCGACAATTGAGGTATGCAATCTCTTGGTGACTCGCGCCCGTCCACGTCCGCTGCCGGCAAAGGCATGTTCAAGGGCTTCCGAATTGGCGGCTTGGGCATGACTGTTTTGCTGATCGCTTTCGTGGTGGCAGTGATTTTCGCTGCCAACAAGAACGACGTCGTGGGCTGGGTTGTGGCGGTTGTTGCCTTCGGCTGGCTGGTTTTGGCCACGTTCGTGGTGCTCAGCATCCGCACGGCCGCTAAGCGCGCCGGTGCCAAGTTGACCGAGGCGCACAATGCGTTCACGGCGGCGACCGGCCGCGCGTCGTCGGGCGTTGCAGACAACGGCGGAACTCGGGTGGTAGCCGAGCGGAGCCACAATGACGATGTCAGGGACCTGAAGCTGGACCATTCGTTCAAAATCGTCCAGGTCCAGGTGCGGGTGGTGGAGCAGGAACGCGCCAAGGGCGACGCCGCCGACCAGGACACCATCAACCGGGCGCTGGAAACCATAGCCATCACGGCCACCAATGCCCGGGACATGATGAAGACGGGCGACCCCTCGGACGAGCCCGTGGCCGGAACCATCATCGACTAGAGTAGAGCGGGTGAGCACGGCATTGAAGAAGGATTTCCTTCGCATCGCATCGGTCAACGTCAACGGCCTTCGGGCTGCCTACAGGAACGGCATGGCGGAATGGCTGGAGCCTCGCGAGGTAGACATCCTCTGCTTGCAGGAAGTCCGTGCTCCTGATTACATCGTGAGGTCGTTGCTCGGGGATGGCTGGCACATCCTCCACACCGAGGCTGAGGCAAAAGGCCGTGCAGGGGTGGCCATCGCTTCCCGCGAAGAACCCACTGCCACCCGGATCGGGATCGGCGACCCCTACTTCGATACCTCCGGACGCTGGGTGGAAGCGGATTACATCGTTAGGAACACCGCGGGGGAGTCCAGCACCCTTTCCGTTGTGAGCGCCTATGTGCACTCCGGGGAAGCAGGAACTCCCAAGCAGGAGGACAAGTTCCGTTTCCTGGACGCCATGACCACGCGGCTTCCGGAACTCGCGAAGCACAGCGACCACGCCTTGGTGGTTGGCGACCTCAACGTCGGACACACCGAGCTCGACATCAAGAACTGGAAGGGCAACGTCAAGCGTGCCGGCTTCCTCCCGGAGGAGCGCGCCTACTTTGACCGCTTCTTCGGCGAAGAAATCGGATGGAGGGATGTTCACAGGGGCCTGGCAGGTAATGTCGCCGGCCCCTACACCTGGTGGTCCCAGCGCGGAAAAGCCTTTGACACTGACACAGGCTGGCGCATCGACTACCACATGGCCACACCGGATTTCGCGGCAGCCGCCTTCTCGGCTGTAGTGGACCGGGCGCCGTCGTGGGACACCCGCTTCTCTGACCACGCACCGCTGGTAGTGGACTACCAGCTCTAAGCTTCCGAAAGTATCCTCCATGACTAGTTCCACTACGACTGAAACCGGCTCGGGCGTCACTGCAACGGCCGTCCAGGCAGCGGCGTCCAGCAAACCAGCCGCCGGAGCCAAGCACCGCGTCCTGTCCGGCATGCAGCCTTCCGCCGACTCCCTGCACCTTGGCAACTACCTTGGCGCCTTGGTCAACTGGGTCCGGATGCAGGACGAGTACGATGCCGTTTTCTTCATTCCGGACCTGCACGCCATCACGGTTCCGCAAGACCCGGCTGAGCTGGCCCGGCGCACACGTGTCACTGCCGCCCAATACATCGCCGGCGGCGTGGACGTGGACAAGTGCACCTTGTTCGTCCAGTCCCAGGTCCCCGAGCATGCCCAACTTGCCTGGGTGCTGAATTGCATCACCGGAATGGGCGAAGCCGCCCGGATGACCCAGTTCAAGGACAAAGCCCAGAAGCAGGGATCGGACCAGGCAAGCGTGGGCTTGTTCACCTACCCCATCCTGCAGGCCGCTGACATCCTCCTGTACCAGCCCCACGGAGTTCCGGTGGGCGAAGACCAGCGGCAGCACGTTGAATTGAGCCGGGATCTCGCGCAGCGCTTCAACAGCCGGTTCGGGGAGACATTCCAAGTCCCCGAGGCCTTCATCCAGAAGGAATCGGCCAAGATCTACGATCTGCAGAACCCCACGGCCAAGATGTCGAAGTCCGCGGAATCGCCGGCCGGGCTGATCAACCTTTTGGATGATCCCAAAACGGTCGCCAAGCGCATCAAGTCGGCAGTGACCGATACCGAAACGGAGATCCGTTACGACCGCGAGAACAAGCCGGGCGTGTCCAACCTGCTGAGCATTTATTCGGCGATCAGCGGCACGCCAGTGCAGAAAATCGTGGCTGACTACCAGGGAAAAATGTACGGGCACCTCAAGGTGGACTTGGCGGAGCTGGTCTCGGGGCACCTTGCACCGATCAGGGAACGCGCCAACGAGCTTCTCGCGGATCCGGCAGAACTTGACCGTCTCTTGGCCCACGGGGCGGACAAGGCACGGGAAATTGCATCCGCCACCCTCGCGGACGTCTACTCGCGGGTCGGGTTCCTTCCCTACCGTGGAATTGCTTCAAACGGCGAACAGGGAGTCCGCTAACTCCATGTGCGCAGCTGGCCAGCTCAACGTCCGGACCGACACCCGCAGGGGTGCCGGTCCGGACAATGCGCGGCAGACCGCCGTCGCCCGTGTCGACTGCGGTGCCGGCGACACCATGTGCGTGGGAGTGATCCTTGGCTTCCCGGCGGACGTGGCCCGCGAACTCCGGGAATGGCGGGCCTCGTTTGGCGATCCCATGGCCGAGGTCATTCCTGCCCACATCACGTTGATCACCACAACCCCCACCCAGGACTGGACCGCCACCATCGAGCACGTCCGGGAGGTTGCCCGCTGCCAGGAGCCTTTCACCGTCACCATTTCGGGCACCGGATCATTCCGGCCCGTTTCACCAGTGGTGTTTGTCAATGTCGAAGAAGGCTTCGAGGAGTGCGTGAAATTGCACGAGAAGCTCCAAAGCGGTCCTCTCGAACGGAGCCTTCCGTTTCCATACCACCCCCACGTCACGGTCGCTCACGATGTCGGGCAGGAAAGCCTCGATGAGGCCGAGACGGTGCTCCGTGATTACCGCGCCACCTTTCCGGTGGTTAGCATGGGACTTTACGAGCACGACAGCAACGGAATTTGGCAGCTACGGGAAGAGCTCGACTTTGGCGGCGATACTGACCAAGAACGGTAAGCGGAACCCGGCGAAAGAGACGGACGGTCCGCCACTTCCAACTGAGCGGGCGCAACTGAAACTTGAGTTCCTGCGCAAGAGGCAAGACTGGGGCCAAGCGAAACTTGCCGGCGATGCGTTGCCTAAGAAGGCCGGCGTGTTCGTCGCTTTGGTCCTTGCGAAGCTGAACACCAACCGTGCAATGCGCTCGTTCCAGCAGTACACCCGCCAGCATGGACCCCTGTTGAGCGCCGGTATCGGTTTCACCATGTTCTTCTCGGTGACAGGCCTGCTGACTACAGGGTTCGCCATCACCGGGATCGTCCTCGGTGGTGATCCGGTGCTCGAAGGCGCCGTGATCAACAGCGTCGCAGCTGCGGCGCCCGGCCTGCTGGCGGTCAACGGCGGAAAAGGCTTAGTGGATCCGCAATCGCTGCTCAATCCGGCCGGGCTTGGCTGGACCGCAGTGATCGCCGCCGTCGTCACTGTCTTCACCTCCCTGGGCTGGATTGCCAGCGTCCGGGAGGGCCTGCGCGCCGTGACAGAGGCCGGACCCCTGCAACGTAATCCCATCCTCCAAAAACTCATCGACGCAGGAACCCTCCTACTCCTCGGAGTGCTCCTGGTGGTCAGCTCAGGGGCGTCACTGGTCTTCGGCACCGCGGCGGACTGGGTCATCAGTCTTCTGCCATTGGACGAGGCCGTGTCTGCGCCCCTTGCCGCTGTGGTCAACATCGTGGTTCCGCTCTTGCTGAACTGCACGACGGCGGCGGTGCTGTTCCGCGTCGCAGCGGGGCTGGCGTTGGGTCGCCGGGCGTTCCTCGAAGGAGTGGTCTTCGCCGGGGTGGGAACCACCATACTGCAGCTTTTCAGCACCGAACTCCTGGCGCGTGCCGGTCACAACCCGGTCCTCGCCTCGTTCGCCATCATCATAGGTTTGCTGATCTGGTTCAACCTGGTCAGCCAGGTCTACCTCGTCTCTGCCTCGTGGTCCGCTATCCGGGAGGCCGACGACGAGTCAGGCACCACCCAGCGAACCAAAATCCTTGGCGCGCGGCGGGTCACGCCCCACACGTAGGAGCTAGACGCTTTCCGGGAGTTCCAGATACGGGTCTGCCCACGCGCTGATGATCCGGGCAACCCGAGCAGCTTGGCCCTTGCCCGTGAGCAAATGTTCGCTGCCTTCCAAGGAGATGAAGCTCCGGGGGTGCCTCGCGGTGCGGAAGATCTCGCTGGCGTTGTCGATCCCCACCGTGTTGTCGGTGGGGGAGTGCATCACCATCAGAGGCTTGTGGAGAGTCCGGATGCAGTCCCGCAGATCGGCCTTTTCCACGTCCTCGACAAAGTGGCGGCGGACTTCCATGGGGCGGCCGCCCAGATCCACTACCGCGCTGCCGTCGCGAAGGATGGCGTCTATTTCGGTGTCGAACATGTGCTCGACGTGCTTGGGCTCATAGGGCGCGCCCACTGTCACCACAGCATTCAGGCCCGGGACGTCGCGGGCAGCGGCGAGCACTGCTGCCCCTCCAAACGAATGTCCCACCAGCAGGCTGATCCTGCGGCCCTGTTCCTGCATGTACGCCGCAGCCAAGATGGTGTCTGCAACCTTTACGCTGAACGATCCCTCAGACCACTCCCCGCCGGAGCCTCCCAGCCCCAGGTTGTCAAAGCGCAGCATGCCGATGCCTTGCTCGGCCAACCCTTTGCAGATGCGTGAGGCAGCGGGGCTGTCCTTACCGAGGGTCAGGCCGTGCGAGTACACGCCCCAGCCCCGCAGGGGACCCTCAGGAACGTCCACGACGCCGGCCAGCACATCGCCGGTACTTCCAACGAAGCTGATCTTCTCAGGGCGCGACACGCTATTCTCCTCGGTTTGGGCTGCCTTGTTGCGAACTCCCTAGGGGAGTCCGGATTAACGACGTCGGCGCCGTCACCAGCAATGGTGAGCGGCGCCGTCGTCGTGCTGTTCTTTAGTGCGGTCCAGCTAGATCTTGCGGGACAGGATTGCCTGCTTGACCTCGGCAATGGCCTTGGTCACCTGGATGCCACGCGGGCATGCTTCGGAGCAGTTGAAGGTGGTGCGGCAACGCCACACGCCTTCCTTGTCGTTCAGGATCTCAAGGCGCATGTCGCCGGCGTCGTCACGGGAATCGAAGATGAAGCGGTGGGCGTTCACAATCGCTGCCGGGCCGAAGTACTGACCGTCGGTCCAGAAGACCGGGCAGGACGAGGTGCAGGCTGCACACAGGATGCACTTGGTGGTGTCATCGAAGCGTTCACGGTCCTCAACGGACTGCAGGCGCTCCTTGGTGGGTTCGTGGCCCTTGTTGATCAGGAACGGCATGACCTCACGGAAGGACTGGAAGAACGGCTCCATGTCCACGATCAGGTCCTTCTCCACAGGGAGGCCCTTGATCGGTTCCACCGTGATGGGCTTGGACGTGTCCAGGTCCTTCAGGAGGGTCTTGCAGGCGAGGCGGTTGCGGCCATTAATGCGCATGGCATCGGACCCGCACACGCCGTGGGCGCAGGAGCGGCGGAAGGAAACGCTGCCGTCAATCTCCCACTTGACCTTGTGAAGGGCATCCAGCACACGGTCCGTACCGTACATGGTCAGCTTGTAATCATCCCAGCGTGCCTCTTCCGAGATTTCCGGATCGTAGCGGCGGACGCGGAGGGTGATGTGGAAGGTGGGGATTTCACCGTCGCCGGCGACGCTTGCCGGGAGCTCGATCTTGGATGCGGGCTCTGCCATTTCGGTCGTCATTAGTACTTACGCTCCATCGGCTCGTAACGGGTGAAGATGACGGGCTTGGTCTCAAGACGGATGCCCGCAACCGATTCCGCCGAGGAAGCGGCGGTGACGGAAGTGTCAAGGTATGCCATGGAGTGCTTCATGAAGTTTTCATCATCGCGTTCCGGGAAGTCCTCGCGGTAGTGTCCACCGCGTGATTCTTCGCGGTGCAGGGCACCGACGGTCATGACCTTGGCCATGTCCAGGAGGAAGCCCAATTCCACTGCTTCCAGGAGGTCAAGGTTGAAGCGCTTGCCCTTGTCCTGGACAGTGACGTTCTTGTAGCGCTCCTCGAAGGACGCGATATCCCGAAGGACCTGCTCCAAGGACTCCTTGGTACGGAACACCTGCATATTGGCGTCCATGGTCTCCTGCAGTTCCTTACGGATCTGGGCGACGCGTTCGGTTCCGGTGCCGGTCAACAAACCGTCCAGGATGCTGCGGGTCATCGCTTCGGGGTCCGCCGGCAGCTCCACGTAGTCAGCCGTCTTGGAGTACTCCGCGGCGGCAATGCCGGCACGCTTGCCGAACACGTTGATGTCCAGGAGCGAGTTGGTGCCCAGGCGGTTGGAGCCGTGCACGGATACGCAGGCAACTTCACCGGCAGCGTAGAGGCCCGGAACGATCGTGTCGTTGTCCTGCAGCACCTCGGTGGTGATGTTGGTGGGGATGCCGCCCATGGCGTAGTGCGCCGTGGGGAATACCGGGACCGGGTCCGTGAACGGTTCCACGCCGAGGTAGGTGCGGGCGAACTCGGTGATGTCCGGAAGTTTGGCCTCGATGTGCGCCGGCTCAAGGTGGGTCAGGTCCAGGAGGACGTAGTCCTTGTTCGGGCCACAGCCGCGGCCTTCACGGACTTCATTGGCCATGGCGCGGGCCACGATGTCGCGGGGAGCCAAGTCTTTGATGGTGGGGGCGTAACGCTCCATGAAGCGCTCACCCTCCGAGTTACGCAGGATGGCACCTTCACCGCGCGCACCCTCGGTGAGGAGGATGCCCAAGCCGGCAAGACCGGTCGGGTGGAACTGGAAGAACTCCATGTCCTCCAACGGGATGCCGCGGCGGAACGCGATGCCCATGCCGTCACCGGTAAGGGTGTGGGCGTTGGACGTGGTCTTGAAGACCTTGCCGGCACCACCTGAAGCGAACACCACGGACTTGGCCTGGAACACGTGCAGTTCGCCTGATGCGAGGTCGTAGGAGACGACGCCGGCAACGCGCTTCTGCTTGTAGGGGGTCCCGTCCTCGCGAACGGCGTCCTCTTCGACGATCAGCAGGTCAAGGACGTAGTACTCGTTATAGAACTCAACGTTGTGCTTGACGCAGTTTTGATAGAGGGTCTGCAGGATCATGTGGCCGGTACGGTCTGCGGCGTAGCATGCCCGGCGGACGGGGGCCTTGCCGTGGTCACGGGTGTGGCCACCAAAGCGGCGCTGGTCGATCCGGCCTTCGGGCGTGCGGTTGAACGGCAAACCCATCTTCTCCAGGTCCAGCACGGCGTCGATGGCTTCCTTCGCCATGACCTCGGCTGCGTCCTGGTCAACCAGGTAGTCGCCTCCCTTGATGGTGTCAAAGGTGTGCCATTCCCAGTTGTCTTCTTCGACGTTGGCCAGCGCTGCACACATGCCACCCTGTGCCGCACCGGTGTGCGAGCGGGTGGGGTAGAGCTTGGTCAGTACCGCTGTGCGTGCACGCTGACCGGACTCGATCGCGGCGCGCATGCCGGCGCCACCTGCACCGACAATGACGACGTCGTACTTATGGACCTGCATACCAGATGCTCTCTCTTTCAAAAATTCAGATGGTCGGCGGAGGCTGCTCCGCTACTTCAGGCGTGGCCAGCCGCAGCGGAAAGCCGCGGCGCGGTCCGCTAAGGCGCCGGGCAGAAACCGCCGGGCAGCTGAACGCCGTTGACGACCGGGCACGGGTTGAAGGTGAAGATCACCAACGTGCCCAGGATGATGATGACGAAGGCTGCGGCGTAGAGGACACCCTTGAGCCAGAAGCGGGTGGCGTCCCTTTCGGCGTAGTCGTTGATGATCGTGCGGACGCCGTTGGTGCCGTGCAGCATGGCAAGCCACAGCATGGCGAGGTCCCAGAACTGCCAGAACGGATCGGCCCACTTACCTGCAACGAAGCCGAAGTCGATCGCGTGGATGCCCTGGCCCACCATGAGGTTCACGAACAGGTGACCGAAGATGAGCACTACCAGGACGACCCCGGAGAGGCGCATGAAGAGCCAGGCGATCATCTCGAAGTTGCCGCGGCTGTGACCACTGCGGTTGTACTTCGGGGCGATCTTCCCTGAGCCGATTTTTCCACTGCGTGGGGATTCGATGGTGGTCATGGTCAGTGGCCTCCCAGTGCCAGGGACAGGTGGCGGACGGCGAATGCGCCGAAGACGACCACCCAAAGAATAAGCACGGTCCACAGCATCTGCCGCTGGTACTTGGCGCCCTTCTTCCAGAAGTCGATGGCGATGACGCGCAGGCCGTTGAAAGCGTGGAAGACAATCGCAGCGACCAAGCCTGTTTCACCAATGGCCATCAGGGGGTTCTTGTAGGCGCCAATCACGGCCGTGTAGGCCTCAGGGGACACGCGCACCAATGAGGTGTCCAGCACATGGACCAACAAGAAGAAAAAGATCACTACACCGGTAATTCGGTGTCCAACCCAGGACCACATGCCTTCACGGCCGCGGTACAAGGTGCCAGCTGGTTTTGTCGGCACTGATTAAACCTTCCTGCAACACAGCGGCGCTGGCATGGGATCCACGCGGGGAAACGCCTGCTGCGAGAGCACTCGTAGCTCACGCCTAAATCTAGGCTTCGCTAACAGCTTATTCAATTTAGGCCCTACTTCGCTCGTTCATGGTTCAACCACTCCGCAGTGTTCTAGGCAGTTTTGGTCATTCCCTGAGACGAACGCCACATGTGTCGCGTTCTGCGGGGCTTGCCGGTGCTGTCGGATAAAGTGTTGCGGTGAGTACAGACGACGCGAAAATCCAGGAATCGCCCTTGGGCCGCTTCCACGCCGTGATTCCGGCGGGTGGTGTGGGGACCCGGCTATGGCCTCTCTCGCGTGCCGCTGCCCCTAAGTTCCTGCATGACCTGACAGGTTCCGGCAGCACCTTGCTGAGGGCCACCTACGACCGCCTCGAACCGCTCGCTGGTTCCCGCGTGCTCGTGGTGACCGGGGAAGCCCACCGTGCAGCAGTGTGCCGCCAGCTCCCGGAAGTAGGCGAGGACGAGATGGTTCTCGAAAGCGAACCCAAGGACTCGGGCGCCGCGATCGGACTTGCTGCTGCGATCTTGCACCGCCGTGATCCGGAAACAATCATGGGCTCCTTTGCCGCGGACCAGGTCATCAGTCCCGACGACCTCTTCCAAGAGGCCGTTCGCGAGGCGATCTACACGGCCGCCACCGGCAAGATCGTCACCATCGGTATCAAGCCGACGCACCCCTCCACCGGCTTCGGATACATCCGCTCCGGGGCGGCACTCAACATCGACGGCGCCCCTAACGCCATGGCTGTGGCGGAATTCGTGGAGAAGCCCAGCCAGGAAGTTGCCAACAAGTACGTCGAGGCCGGCGACTACGTTTGGAATGCAGGGATGTTCGTTGCGCCCGTGGCGCTCATGCTGCGGCACCTGGAGGCCAACCAACCCGAGCTCTTCGCGGGTCTGCAGGAAATCGCGGAGGCATGGGACACTCCCCGGCGCGCCGAGGTTACGTCCCGTATTTGGCCCACCCTGCCCAAGATTGCCATCGACTACGCAGTGGCCGAGCCCGCAGCGGAAGCCGGCGACGTCGCCGTCGTGCCCGGTACCTTCCGTTGGGACGACGTCGGCGACTTTGCCGCCATTGGTCGCCTGAACAACGCGGGCGACGTCGACGAGGTCACCGTTCTCGGTGAAGGCGCCCGCGTGTTCGCGGAAAACGCCAGCGGCGTGGTGGTTTCCGATACCAAGCGCGTTATTGCCCTTATCGGTATCAAGGACGTCGTCATCGTGGATACTCCGGACGCACTCCTGGTGACCACCAAGGAGCACGCGCAGCTGGTCAAGGGCACGGTGGACGCGCTCAAAGCCAGCGGCGATACGGACGTGCTCTGACGCTTGGTTCGCACCGGTGCTTATGCCGGTGTTTATACCGTGAGCCACCTCCTTGGTTATCCCGCAGCTGAACGTGGCGTAACCAAGAGGTTGCTTTCGTTCCTCGGAGGCCTTGCATGGCTAGAGTTGTGACGTGCGCAATTACACGACTGAAACCGAGCCGGCCCCCGTTGTGAGTCCTTGGGTTGACGAGCTCCTTCCCGGACTCATCGCATTCCGGCGTGACCTCCATGCGCACCCCGAGCTGTCCTTCAAGGAATTCCGCACCACGGACAAGCTCGTGGAGCGCCTGGAAGCCGCTGGGCTGAAGCCACGGCGGCTCGAAGGAACCGGGCTGACGGTTGACGTTGGTGAGGGCCCGATTGGCACAGCGCTCCGCGGCGATATCGACGCACTGCCGATCATCGAGGAGACGGGGCTGCCGTTCGCTTCAAAGAACCACGGTGTCACCCACGCCTGCGGGCACGACGTCCACACCACTGCCATGCTCGGGATTGCCCTGACGCTGCAGCGGATGCACAAAAACAATCCTTTGGGCGGTACGGTCCGGATCATCTTCCAACCTGCCGAGGAAACCATGCCCGGCGGGGCCTTGTCCTGCATCGAACAGGGCGTCTTGGAGGGTGTGCCGCGGATCCTCGCCTTGCACTGCGATCCCCGAATCAACGTGGGCCAGATCGGTACCCGCATCGGGGCGATCACCTCGGCGTCGGACACCATCAAGATTGAGCTTTCCGGACGAGGCGGGCACACCTCCAGGCCACACCTGACCGAAGACCTGGTGTTCGCACTCGCACAAATTGCCGTCAATGTTCCCGCCGTACTCTCGCGTCGTGTCGATGTGCGCAGCGGTGTTTCCGTGGTCTGGGGCCAGATTTCGGCAGGGTCGGCCCCCAATGCCATTCCCGGGTCGGGTTACATGGCCGGAACCATGCGTTGCCTGGACCGCGAGGCCTGGCACAGCGCGGGCGAGTTGCTGGACGACGTCGTGAAGCAGGTGGCGGCGCCGTATGGCGTGGACGTGCATCTCGAGCACACCCGCGGCGTGCCTCCTGTGGTCAACTCCGAGCATGAAACGGCCCTTATTGAAGCCTCCGCACGGGCCGAGTTGGGTGAGAAAGCGGTGGTCCTGACGCCGCAGTCCATGGGTGGCGAGGACTTCGCGTGGTTCCTCGCGGACCTTCCTGGCGCCATGATGCGCCTGGGCACGCATACTCCCGGTGGCGAGGAGTACGACCTCCACCGTGGTGACTTCATCGTGGATGAACGCGCGCTCGGCTATGCCATCCGCGTCCTAACGGCCGCTGCCCTCCGCACTATCCGCGACCTGGAGCAGTAGTTCCAACCTAGGCCCGTACTTAGCTGTGTGGACCATATGAGGTTGTGTGAGCCACATGGAGTTGAGTTGTGCACAATTGAATTGTGCACTATCGTTTAAGCCATGAGTGATGCACCCCGGCTCCGCCACCAAGTCTGTTTCGCGCTGTACTCGGCATCCAAAGCCGCGACGGCGGTCTACCGCCCGGTCCTGGAAGAGTTGGGGCTTACCTACCCGCAGTACCTGGTCATGCTGGTGCTCTGGGAACAGGAGCCGCGGAGCGTGCGGGAACTCGGGGCCGAGCTTGGGCTCGATTCGGGCACGTTATCGCCCTTGCTGAAGCGGCTTGAGGGCATGGGGCTGGTCCAGCGCCGCCGCTCAGCCGAAGACGAGAGGCGCGTCGACGTCGTTTTGACCGACGCCGGAACGGCCCTCAGCGCCCGGGCCGGGGCCGTTCCCCAACGTCTCGCCGATGCAGCAGGCCTCTCCGCCGCGGAGATTGAGCAACTGCACAACACCTTGGGCAAACTGACCGCAGCCCTGAACAGCTCACTCTGAGAACTTCCCACCTAAGACACCCAAGACATCATTGTCAAAGAGAAACGGAAACACGATGAAGACTCTTTACACGGCTGAGGCACTTGCCTCCGGCGAAGGGCGCGACGGCAACGCCCGCACCAATGACGGCAAGCTCGACGTCGCACTGGCAAGCCCGGTGGAACTCGGCGGCAACGGACAAGGCACCAACCCTGAGCAGTTGTTCGCCGCCGGTTATGCTGCCTGCTTCCACTCGGCCCTCCGGATGGTGGGTCGCAAGGACCGCGTGGACCTCAGCGACTCTGCTGTTGCCGCAAAGATCCACTTCGGTGCGCTGACGGACAGCGAAGGCTACGGACTGGCTGCCGAACTCGAGATCGCCCTGCCGGCCCTTGACCGCGATACGGCGGAGAAACTGATGGCCAAAGCCCACCAGGTCTGCCCATACTCCAACGCCACGCGCGGCAACATGACCGTGGACCTCAAGCTCGTGGAGTTCGCAGCATGAGCGCCGTGACTCCCGTGGAAACCCGCGAAATCCAGCTCGCTTCCCGACCGGTTGGCCGCCCGACGCCGGAAAACTTCCGCTTGGCTGTCACGCCGTTGCAGGAGCTGGCCGATGGGCAGCTCCTGGTGCGCAACCAGTTCATGTCCGTGGACCCGTACATGCGCGGCCGCATGAATGATGTCAAGTCCTACTCGGCGCCGTTCCAAGTCGATGCAGCGCTCGACGGCGGTGCGGTGGGCGAGGTGATCGCGTCACGTTCGGACACGCACAAGGTGGGTGACGTCGTCGTGCATTCACTGGGATGGCGCGAATATGCGGTGGTGGACGCTACGGCTACCACTCCGGTGCCGGGCGGGCTCGCTCCGACCTCCGCTTTCCTCGGTGCTTTGGGCATGACCGGGCTGACCGCCTATGCCGGCCTGCTGAAGGTCGCCGAATTCAAGGAAGGCGACGTTGTCTTCGTCTCCGGCGCCGCTGGTGCCGTCGGTTCGATGGTCGGGCAGATCGCCAAGGCCATGGGTGCCTCCAAGGTGATCGGCAGCGCCGGATCCGCGGAAAAGGTTGCCCGGCTCTTGGAACTGGGCTTCGACTCGGCCTTCAACTACAACGATGCCCCGGTCCTGGACCAACTGCGTGAAGCAGCGGGGGAGCGCGGCATCGATGTCTACTTCGATAACGTCGGTGGCGATCACCTGGAAGCGGCGCTGGCCACACTCACTGTCGGTGGTCGGGTGGCCATGTGCGGTGCCATTTCGCAGTACAACTCCACCGAGCCGCCGGCCGCACCGCGAAACCTGGCGGTAGCCATTGGCAAGCAGCTGACGTTGCGCGGTTTCCTGGTCGGTGGCCAGCGCCAGCACGCCGGCGAATTTGCGCAGAAGATGGCCGGCTGGCTTGCAGATGGTTCAGTAAGCTACGACGAAACCATCGTGGACGGTCTGGAGAACGCGCCGCAGGCGTTCATCGACCTGCTCGACGGCGCCAACACCGGCAAGATGCTCGTGCGGCTCTAGCATGGTGGCACCTAGGCCCCGCGCCAGGGGTTGGTAACAAAAGGTCAACAATCTGCTTCTCCTCAGGGATTTGTGCTATCAGGGTGTGTTTCAGGCCACTAAAGTTGGTGTCATCAATGCGCCCTCGGCGCGGCTGCGAGCATCAGTGAAAACAGAATTTCTGCCTCAGGTTTAGGAAATGGACACTCATTGACCATCAGTCGTAGCGCCAATCACTTTTTCCTGGAGGAAAATTGAAGAAACCACTGCGTGCCACCCTGAAGCGCGGTTCCCTAGCCGGTGTCGCCACAGTAGGCGCAGCCGCCCTTTTGCTGACTGGCTGCGGGCAAGCACCCGATTCCAACTCCAGCAGCAACAGCGCCAGTAACTATGTGGGTTGCATCGTCTCGGACTCCGGCGGATTCGATGACCAGTCCTTCAACCAGTCCTCCTACGATGGCCTGAAGAAGACCGAGAAGGACCTGGGCATCACTACCAAGTCCGCTGAGTCCAAGTCCAACAGCGACTTCGAGACCAACCTCAACGGCATGATGTCCGCCAACTGCAACCTGACCATCACGGTCGGGTTCCTGTTGGGAGATGCCACCAAGGCTGCCGCCCAGAAGAACACGGACAAGCACTTCGCCATCATTGACTACACGTACACGGACCCCATCTCCAACGTGAAGCCGGTGGTCTACGACACCGCCCAGGCCGCCTACTTGGCGGGCTACACGGCGGCGGCCACCACCAAGACCGGCAAGGTGGGAACCTTCGGCGGTATCAAGATTCCCACCGTGACCATCTTCATGGACGGTTTCTACGACGGCGTCCAGGCGTACAACAAAGCCAAGGGCAAGTCCGTTCAGGTCATTGGCTGGGACAAGACCACCCAGGACGGCTCGTTCACCGGTGACTTCGAAAAGCAGGACACCGGCAAGCAGGTCACCAAGAACCTCTTGGACCAGGGCGCGGACATCGTGATGCCCGTGGCCGGTCCGGTGGGCAAGGGTGCCGGCGCGGCCCTGAAGGAAGCGAAGGCTGCGGGCAAGGACGTCAAGCTCATCTGGGTTGACTCCGACGGCTACCTGACGGCCCCTGAATACAAGGACCTCATGCTGACTTCCGTGGTCAAGCAGATGGGTGACGCCGTTGAAACGGTGGTCAAGGACGACAAAGACGGAAAGTTCACTAACGCCGCTTACGTTGGCACGCTGGCCAACAACGGCGTGGCGATTGCCCCGTTCCACGACCTCGACTCGGCTGTTTCATCGGACACCAAGTCCGAGGTGAACGCGCTGAAGGCGGACATCGTCTCCGGCAAGTTGGTTGTGCAATCGGCGGCCAGCCCCAAGAAGTAGGCAATTCCTGGACGCGCCGCCAGTACCGAGCCCCGGTACTGGCGGCGTGTTTTTTGACTAGCATTGGCTCAAAGCCTCAGGCTGTTGGGCTGTTCGCCGTCCCTCGGACTCACAGAACGGTGGAGTTGTGAAACTCGAATTGAAGGGGATCTCGAAAGCTTTCGGGACCTTCTACGCCAACCAAGACATCGACCTCGTGGTCGAATCCGCCCAGATCCATTGCCTGCTCGGCGAGAATGGTGCGGGCAAATCAACACTCATGAACGTGCTGTACGGCCTGTACGAACCCACGGCCGGCCAGATCCTGGTGGACGACCGGCCGGTCAGCTTCCGGGGCCCCGCGGACGCCATGGCCGCAGGTATCGGCATGGTCCACCAGCACTTCATGCTGGTTCCCGTTTTCACGGTGGCCGAAAATGTGGCCCTCGGCGCGGAGGCTACCTCCTTCGGCGGGGTCCTCAGCATGGACGAGACCCGCACGAAGATCCGTGAAATCTCCAAAAAGTACGGGTTCGACGTCGATCCCGACGCTTTGGTGGAGGACCTACCGGTCGGCGTCCAGCAACGCGTCGAAATCATCAAGGCCCTGGTCCGTGAGGCCAAGGTGCTCATCTTGGACGAGCCGACGGCGGTCCTGACGCCTCAGGAAACGGACGAGCTCCTGGACATCATGAGGCAACTGAAGGCAGGGGGCACCTCCATCGTCTTCATCTCGCACAAGTTGCGCGAAGTGCAGGCCGTTTCGGACGTCATCACGGTGATCCGCCGCGGCAAGGTAGTAGGCGATGCGCCTCCTACGGCGTCGGCCACCGAATTGGCATCCATGATGGTCGGCCGTCCGGTGAGCCTTAGCCTCGACAAGGCCCCGGCGCAGCCCAAGGAGACCACGTTCGTCGTCGAAAACCTGACTGTCCGTGCAGCCAACGGGACCAACGTGGTGGACGGCATCAGCTTTGACATTGCCCAAGGCGAGATCCTCGCTGTTGCGGGCGTCCAAGGGAACGGCCAAACGGAACTGACCGAAGCCATCCTTGGCGTGCAGGAACACGTCACTGGTTCGGTCACCCTCGACGGCAAGCAACTGCTGGGCCTTCCGGTCAAGGAAGTCCTGCGCTCCGGCGTCGGCTTTGTTCCCGAAGACCGCACCGTTGACGGGCTGGTTGGCCCATTCTCCGTCGCCGAGAACCTTGTCCTGGACCTGTATGACCAGGCACCGTTCGCGAGCGGCATCAGCATGAAACCGGCCAAAGTGGTGGAGAATGCCAAAGCCAAGATCGAGGAATTCGATATCCGAACCCCCTCGGCGGGATCCGCGGCCGGAACACTATCCGGCGGTAACCAACAAAAAGTGGTCATGGCCCGTGAGTTGTCCCGGCCGCTGCGGTTGTTCATTGCCAGCCAGCCCACGCGTGGCGTGGATGTGGGCTCCATCGAGTTCCTGCACAAGCGCATTGTCGCCGAGCGCGACGTCGGAACACCGGTCATGATCGTCTCCACCGAACTCGATGAGGTGGTTGAGCTCGCAGACCGGATCGCGGTGCTCTATAAGGGCAAACTCGTGGGCATCGTGCCTGCGGACACACCCAGGGACACCCTTGGCTTGATGATGGCCGGCGTCGGCCCGGAAGGAGGCTCCGATGACAAGTAAGCACCGGTCCGATGAGACCCAGCCAGCTGAATCGACGTCGGAAGTACGCGCGGCGGATGTCGCGCTCGACACCGCCGGGGGAGCCCTGACCCCGGCGATCGTGCCGGTGTCTTCGCAGAGCGGAGATCCCGGCCATGAGCAGGACAGCGTGATCCGGAAAATCGTGATGGGCAACGGTTTCGTGTCCGTTCTGGCCGTCATCGTGGCGTTGATCCTCGGTGGTCTGCTGATTGCCAGCACCGACGCCGCCGTGGCGAAAACTGCAGGCTACTTCTTTGCTCGACCAGGGGACTTCCTGTCGGCAGCGTGGAGTGCCATGACCAAGAGCTACATTGCGCTCTTCCAAGGCTCAGTGTTCAACCCGCGCCAAGGCTTGCAGCCGCTGTTGGAAACCATGACAGTGGCAACGCCGCTGATTTGCGCTGGCCTGGGCGTGGCTTTGGCCTTTCGGGCGGGCCTGTTCAACATCGGTGCGCAGGGGCAGATCATCATCAGCGCCACCCTCGGAGCCTATGTCGGGTTCGCTTGGCACCTCCCGTTCGGCCTGCACCTGCTGGTGGTAGTGATCATGGGCGTCCTTGGCGGTGCTGCGTGGGGCGCGTTGGTTGGCGTCCTCAAGGCGCGAACCGGCGCACACGAGGTGATTGTCACCATCATGCTCAATTACGTTGCTTTGTTCCTGCTGGACTTCCTGTTGAATACCGCAGCCTTCCGCCGCGCTGGAGACAACAGCCCGATTTCGCCGCGCCTGGATGATTCCGCAACGTACCCGATCCTCATTCCAGGGTCACGCCTCCACCTGGGCTTCCTGGTTGCAGTCCTGCTGACCTACGGCGTGTGGTGGATGCTGAATCGATCCACCATCGGCTTTGAATTCCGTGCCGTTGGCGCCAACCCCATCGCCGCGCGCACCGCCGGAGTCAAAGTTTCCCGGGCAACGATCTTGGTCATGGCCCTTGCCGGAGCCCTTGCGGCCTTCGGCGGCGTTGCCCAAGTAGCCGGTACCGAGAAGGTGCTCACGGGCGGTATCGCAGCCCAGATAGGCTTCGACGCCATCACTGTTGCCCTTCTGGGGCGCAGCACCCCGTGGGGGACTTTCTTTGCAGGGTTGCTGTTCGGCGCTTTCCGCGCAGGAGCGGTGCAAATGCAGATCCAGACCGGAACACCGATCGACATCGTGCTGGTGGTGCAATCGCTCATCGTGCTCTTCATCGCTGCGCCACCCCTGATTCGGTCAATATTCCGGCTTGAACCCAAGAAGAAAAACAAGAAGACCAAGGCAGCCCCGAAAGCTGCCCTTGCACACGCCTCCGGAGGTGCCAAGTGAGCGCAACATCCACAGCTTCCGCCCCAGGGGCAACAGCCCTGCCTGCGTTCCGCCCTTCTTTGAAGGTCCCCCTGACACTCGGCGTATTGGCCGTGATTGCACTGGTGTTCTTTGGCCTGTTGGGCCCGGGGCAGACTGCCGAGATGAAGATCAGCGATCCCGGTGACGCCGTAGCGGTCCCCGCGCTGTTGATTCCAGGCCAAGTGGGTGGCATCGTGCTCGGCATTCTGCTGCTCGCCATGGCTGCGTACTCGATCTACCTCTGGACGCGGGACACCCGCTCGCCCAGGTGGCTGCCCATTGCGTTCTCCGTGGTCTTCGTTTTTGCTGTGCTCCTGTGGATCGTTGCCGGTGCCCGCCAACCATCGATTTCCCTTGCCGGGCTGATCGCCGGTTCTGTGACCCTTGCCGTTCCGCTGGTCTTTGGTTCCCTGTCCGGTGTGCTGTGCGAGCGCGTCGGCGTCGTCAATATCGCTATTGAAGGCCAGTTGCTGGGTGGGGCCTTCACCGCCGCCTTGGTCGCGACGGTCACGGGCAGCCCGTATGTGGGCCTGCTGGCCGCAGCAGGCGCCGGGGCGGCCGTGTCCATGGTGTTGGCGGTTTTCAGTATCAAGTATCTGGTCAACCAGATCATTGTGGGCGTGGTGCTGAACGTCCTGGTGTCCGGCCTTACCGGCTTCCTGTTCGGCACGGTCATGGCTCCGAATAAGGACCAGTTCAACACTCCGGGCCGCTTGGATATCCTGCCGATCCCGCTGCTTTCCGACATTCCGATCATCGGGCCGATCTTGTTCAAGCAGTCCGTTGCCGGTTACTTGATGTATGTGGCTGTTGCCGTGGTGTGGTTCGGCCTCTTCAAGACCCGTTGGGGGCTGCGCGTCCGCGCCGTCGGCGAACACCCGCAAGCGGCGGACACTATGGGGATCAACGTCAACGCCACCCGTTTTTGGAACGTGACCTTGGGCGGGGCCATCGCAGGCATCGGTGGTGCTGTGTTCACGTTGGTAACCATCGATTCCTTCACCAAGGAAATCTCGGGCGGCCGCGGCTTCATCGCCTTGGCAGCATTGATCTTTGGCCGTTGGAACCCGATCGGCGCGTTCCTGGCGTCGTTGCTGTTCGGCTTCGCCTACAACCTGCAGTCGATCCTTGGCATCATCGGAACGCCCGTGCCCAGCCAGTTCATGGCCATGCTGCCGTATTTGGTGACCATCTTCGCCGTCGCCGGTTTGGTGGGCAGGTCGCGGCCACCGGCCGCCAGCGGCATACCGTACGTGAAAGGTTGAGCATGGATACTGGTCGCCAGCAGGACGTCGACTGGCCAGCTCTGGAACAGGCTGCCAAAGAGGCCATGGAGAGGGCCTACGCGCCGTATTCAAAGTTCCCGGTGGGTGCTGCAGCCCTCACCGAGGATGGCCGGATCGTGAGCGGCTGCAATGTGGAGAACGCCAGTTATGGCCTGACGCTGTGCGCAGAGTGTGCCTTGGTTGGGCAGCTCCACATGAGCGGCGGGGGGAGGCTGGCTGCGTTCTATTGCGTGGATGGCCAAGGAAACATCCTCATGCCGTGCGGGCGTTGCCGCCAACTGCTGTACGAATTCAGGGCACCTGGAATGCAGCTCATGACAACGCAGGGAATCAAATCCATGGACCAGGTGCTGCCGGATGCCTTCGGTCCCGAACATTTGGAGGAAACCACGTGAACAGCACCGAAGCGTTCGACGCCGTTCAGATCATTTCGATCAAGCGGGACAAGGGCGCCCTTACTCCCGAGCAGATCGATTGGACCATTGACGCTTACACCCGCGGCGTGATCGCCGAGGAGCAGATGGCGGCCCTGAACATGGCCATCCTGCTCAACGGGATGGACCGCGCCGAAATTTCGCGCTGGACGTCAGCGATGATCGCCTCGGGCGAGCGCATGGATTTCTCGTCACTCACAAGGCCCGACGGCGGCCGGAAGGCTACCAGCGACAAGCACTCCACCGGTGGCGTTGGTGACAAGATCACGCTGCCACTGGCACCCTTGGTGGCTGTCTTCGGCGTCGCTGTTCCGCAGCTGTCGGGCCGCGGCTTGGGCCACACAGGCGGAACGTTGGACAAGCTGGAGGCCATCCCGGGTTGGCGGGCCAATCTGACCAATGTCGAGATCATGAGGCAGTTGCAGGACGTGGGCGCGGTTATCTGCGCCGCGGGTTCAGGACTCGCGCCAGCGGACAAGAAGTTGTATGCATTGCGCGACGTCACTGGAACGGTGGAGGCCATCCCGCTGATTGCTTCCTCGATCATGAGCAAGAAAATTGCTGAAGGCACCGGTTCGTTGGTGCTGGACGTCAAGGTTGGTTCCGGGGCATTCATGAAGGACGAGGCGCGGGCCCGGGAACTTGCTGAGACCATGGTGGCCTTGGGCAAGGACGCCGGAGTCCATACGGTGGCACTGATGACTGACATGTCCACGCCACTGGGCTTGACAGCGGGAAATGCGATTGAAGTTGAGGAATCCGTGGAGGTCCTGGCCGGCGGCGGTCCGGAAGACGTCGTCGAACTTACTATCCGGCTGGCGGAGGAAATGCTGGCCGGTGCCGGCATTCACGACGCCGATCCCGCCGCTGCGCTCAGGGACGGTCGGGCCATGGATGTGTGGAATCGGATGATCGAAGCGCAGGGCGGCGATCCTAGGGCGGCCTTGCCGGTAGCCAAGGAGTCCGAGGTCGTTTACGCGCCGGCGGACGGTGTGCTTGTGGAACTTGATGCCCTTTCGGTGGGTGTTGCTGCCTGGCGTCTGGGTGCGGGGCGTGCTCGCAAGGAGGATCAGGTGCAGGCAGGCGCAGGTGTTCGAATGCATGCCAAGCCGGGTGCGCTGGTCCGGGCGGGTGAGCCGTTGATGACCCTTTTGACGGACACTCCGGAAAAGTTCGCCCGGGCAAAGGAAGCCTTGGAGGGCGCCGTCGTCATAGCACCGGAAGGTTCACGGCCGGCGCATCGGCTCATTATCGATCGGATCGCCTAGGTTTTAGTCCTGTGCAGGCCCTTAATGACTTCATCCTGGCTGCGGCACAGCAGCCGTGGGTGTTGTTTTTGGTGCTGGCGTGCTGCCTGATCGATGGTTTGTTCCCACCCATTCCCAGCGAATCCGTTGTTGTCGGATTGGGCGCCGTCGCAGGTAGCAGTGGCTCGCCGAACTTATGGTCGCTGGGCCTGATGGCGGCGCTTGGGGCGTTCGCCGGGGACAACATCGCCTACTTCATCGGCCGCGGTATTGGTGTTCAGCGGTGGCGCTGGATGCGGACCCGGCGAATGCAGGGCGCCTTCGGCTGGGCGGGGAAGGAGCTACGACGGCGGCCCGCTTCCTTGATCATGGTGGCGCGGTTCATCCCGATCGGTCGTGTAGCGGTGAACCTCACCGCGGGCGCCACCGGATTCGGGCATGGCAGGTTTGTTGCCTTCACCGCGGTGTCCGCCCTGTTGTGGTCCACCTACTCCGTGGTGCTCGGGTTCTTCTTCGGCAAGTGGTTCGAACACAATCACCTCCTGGGCGCTGTGATCGCTATCGTGGCGGCAATTGCCCTCGGCGTGGTGATCGATCGCATCATCAGCAAGGTGCGTGGCTCGGTGCCGTTGGACATGAGCAATGTCCCGGCGGAGGACGCGTCACCTCCGCCTACGGTATGACGCAGGGGCTGCCGGCGGTGGCAAACATCAGTCCGCTGGTGGACGCCCGGACTGCTCCGGGGCCGATACCGTTGGAGTTGTGCTCCAAGGCCGGGACGTAGCGAACGACGCCCCGGCCATGGGACACTTAAGAGCGACTTCCGTCACAGTGTCAAGTCACATTCGCCTAGGAGCTACCCCCGCGTGGAGTATTTGAACCATTTGCTTGATCATGCAGCCGGGCAGCCCTTGGTATACCCGATCCTTTTGGTGTTCTTCTTCGTCGACGGATTCGCCACGATTCTCCCCAGCGAAATGGCCATTGTCGGACTCTCGGCACTTTCCCTTCGCAGCGGGGAGCCTAACCTGTGGATCTTGGGGGCAACCGGCTTGCTGGGCGCCATGGCGGGGGACAACATGGCGTACATGCTGGGCCGGAAAATCGGCATTGACCGCTGGAAGTGGATGCGCAGGCCCAAGATCCAGAAACTGTTTTCCTGGGCCCAGTATGAATTGGACAAGCGCGGCGCAGTGCTCATTTTCACAGCCCGCTACATCCCGTGGGGCCGGGTGGCCGTGAACTACGTCGCGGGCCAAACAGGGTTCAAACACAGGACATTCTTCTTTCTGGATGCCTTCGCATGCCTCACCTGGGTCTGCTACTCCATTGGCATCGGCTTGCTTGCGGGCCAGTGGGTTCACCACAATCCGCTCTTGGGCGTCGGCATAGCAGTGGCATTCGCCGTCGTCCTCGGCTTCGTGGTTGACCATGCGCTCCGGTGGTGGCACAAGTACTTGGAAAAGAAAGACGCGCGCCGTGGACGCGCCGTCGGAAGCGAAAGCTCCAAGGCAGGCGCTGACGGCGGCACTGCAGCTGGCGAACCATCCGGCACCCACGCCTCCGCCCCGGTGAAGCACGCTCCCGCCGTGGCCAAAGTCGACGTTTCCAAGCCCGCCGGATAACCTCCCCGCGTGGCGGCTACCACCGAATCGCCGCCGGTTGAATGTGGATTTCTTGTTGCTCTCATGTGGATCTTCTGAGATCATGGGTCGATGGAGGCATCGGTACGCAACGAAATTCATCAAGACACTACGCGGATGAATATCCACGACCTTGTTCGGGAACTCAATGAAAACGTTGGTGCTGTTGTCGTGCAGACGATGGCCGGGGTGAAAGACCGTACCTCCCCGTATAAATGGGCCCGCCCTGATGGCCCGGTTCCCCGGCAGGAGTTTGAAGATCGTCTGCGTCTTGGATACCGCGTGTGGAAGACGGTCTACATGGCCGATGGAAAGCATGTTGCGTTGGCTTGGTTGATGGGCGCTAACCCGCGTCTTGAAGAAAACCTTCCCGTCCTCTACATCCAGGAGCAGCGAAGTAGGGAAGTCATAGGCGCCGCCGAAGCGTTCGTGAACGATACCTACGCTGCGTGACGGCGGCTTTGGCGGAACGCCTCTGCGAGGCGACGGGCCTTCACCTGCTAGAGGCGCGGGGCGAGAGCGCGTTCCGCGTCGCAAAGGATCGCTACGGCGCGCTCTCGGTTCTACCTAATGCGGTCGTTGGTCCATTGCCGGTAGGAGGGGACCCGGGAGAGGGTGACCACCGCGGCCGATTCGATGCAAAAGGCCGGACCATCTATCTGGCTGATTCACGGGAATGCGCGTAGGCGGAGGTATTGGTCCAGTTCCGTCGCGAGCGGGCCAAGATCGCACAGGTTGCAGAGTCCATCAACTGGGAAGTCAACGACTACATCAGCCAGGTTTCCGCTGAAGCCGAAACCAATGGTGTCGACGTCCCATGGGCGATCTCTGTGGACTGGCAGATGGAGAGATCGGTTTATGAGATCCAGCTACCCCGGAATGGATGGTGGGTACAGATCGACCACGCCGAGACGCTCCTCGCTCTGGAAGGACTAGCTCCCAAAACGCCCGGTCTCACGGATCGTCTCCACCTTCTCACTTCGGACGCAGTTGAAGGCGAGGACCGCGATCTGACGACACTACTTGCGCACGTCCTGCGGGGAGTATCCCTCGACGACGGCTCCAGACCATTAGGAATTTCTTACCGGTCTAAGAGGCTCAACGGTCGGTGTTGGGCGTATTGGGATCGCCGCTCCGACGAAGGGCTGCCGCCGGGCAGCAATGATTTGCTGCAGGTGTCCTCCAAAAACGTCGGTCCCGACCCGGAATTTGTTAGGGTCGCACGCTTCTACAAACTTCCTATCCTCGGCGCCCGTCGATGACGTCGGTGGCAGTCAGATGGTGCATCGGGACCGCTCTGAATTCTTGGGCCGTCATCATCTAGAGTTGGAACGTGACTGAGCCCATTCTTGACGCTGCCCCTGCCCTCGACTTCGACCTGAAGAGCCTGCCCAAGGTTTCCCTGCACGACCACTTGGATGGAGGGCTCCGGCCGGCCACCATCATCGAATTGGCCAGCGCCGTTGGCCACACCCTTCCGTCCACGGATCCCGTTGCGCTGGGTGAGTGGTTCCGCGAATCCGCCGACTCCGGTTCGCTGGTTCGCTACCTTGAAACGTTCGACCACACCATCGCCGTCATGCAGACCAAAGAAGGGCTGTTCCGGGTCGCCAAGGAGTTCGTGGAAGACCTTGCAGAGGACGGCGTGGTTTACGGTGAAGTCCGCTGGGCGCCCGAGCAACACCTGCGTGAAGGCCTGTCCCTGGACGAGGTAGTGGAGGCAGTCCAGGCCGGCCTGGAAGCAGGCGTGGAATCAGCTGAAGAGCGCGGACACCAGATCCAGGTGGGCCAACTGATTACCGCCATGCGGCACGCCGATCGCGGGCAGGAAATCGCCGAACTTGCAGTCCGTCATCGGGCAAAGGGAGCTGTCGGCTTCGACATCGCAGGAGCGGAGGACGGATTCCTGCCGTCCCGCTTCAAGGACGCATTCACGTATCTCGCCGAGAACAACTTTCCGGCCACAGTCCACGCCGGTGAGGCTGCCGGCCTTGACAGCATCCAGTCTGCACTCGTTGATGGCCGTGCCCTGCGCCTGGGCCATGGCGTGCGGATCGCCGAGGACATCACCGTGGAGTTCGAGGACAACTCCGACGACGACGGCGAGGACACCATCGGCATGGTAACCCTCGGCGGCGTGGCCGCCTGGGTACGCGACCGCGGGATTGCCTTGGAAGTATGCCCTTCGTCCAACCTGCAGACCGGCGCGATCGCCGGCTTCGGTGAGGGCATCGAAAGCCACCCGGTGGACATGCTGTTCCAGCTCGGCTTCAACGTCACCATCAACACCGACAACCGGTTGATGAGCGGCGTCACCCTCACAGATGAGTTCGAGTTGCTGGTGGAGACCTTCGACTACGATCTCGACGACTTGCTCGAGTTGACGCTCAACGCCGCCGAGGCTGCCTTCCTGCCGCTGGATGAGCGCGAAGCGTTGGTCGAGTACATCAACGATGCCTACGCCAACCTCGGCTAAGGGTTCCTCCGGGCTCACGGAGTTGCTGCGCACAGTGGCGGCGCTCCGTGAGCACTGTCCCTGGATGGGCGCGCTGACCCACGAGTCCTTGGTGGAGTACCTCATCGAGGAATCCTATGAGGTCGTGGACTCCATTGAAGCCGGCGAATCCGCGGCGCGGGATGATGAACTCCGCGGTGAGTTAGGCGATGTCCTGCTTCAGGTGGTCCTTCACGCCCGGCTCGCCGAGGAGCGCGGAAGCTTCGATTTCGACGCCGTGGCGCGGGGCATCAATGACAAGATGGTCAGGCGGAATCCCCACGTGTTCAGGGAGGATGGATCCCTTCAGGACACTTTTCCGGCCACGGTGGAGGAAATCGTCCTGAAGTGGGATGCCGTGAAGCGCGCGGAAAAGCCGGAGCGGGCCGATCCGTTCGAAGGGATTCCGCCTCACTTGCCGGCTCTGGCGGGTGCGCAGAAGTCGATCGACCGGGCGGTACGCGCCGGACACGTGGTCGACGTCGGCAGCCGTGTTTCCGCCGCCGGGCTTAACGCAATCCCAGCCTCGGAAGAGGCGCTGGGGGAGTTGTTGTTGGCCGTCGTCGCAGGTGCGCGGGAGCAAGGGCTCGACGCCGAGCGGGCCCTTCGGAGCGCCGTCCGGGCGTTCCAAAAAACCCAAGCGCAGCCTTCATGACGTGAGGCTGTGGAAGCCGTGCCGTAACCTAAGCCACTCTCGACTACGCTAGTAGCGACGAGGACGTTGAGAATTTCCCTCCACATTCCTGTAATTCGCCCATAAGGAGCACATCCATGGCGCTTATCGATGCCATCCACGCACGCGAGATCCTTGATTCCCGCGGAAACCCGACCGTAGAAGTTGAGGTCCTGCTCTCCGACGGCCAGATCGGCCGCGCAGCTGTTCCCTCCGGTGCTTCCACCGGTGAGCACGAAGCTGTTGAACTTCGCGACGGCGACAAGGGCCGTTACCTGGGCAAGGGTGTCCAAAAGGCCGTAGACGCCGTCATCGACGAGATCGCCCCGGCACTCATTGGCTTCGACGCCACTGACCAGCGCAGCATCGACCAGGCAATGATCGACCTCGACGGCACCCCGAACAAGGGCAAGCTCGGCGCCAACGCCATCCTGGGTGTTTCCCTGGCCGTTGCCAACGCAGCCGCAGCTTCCTCGGACCTGCCGTTGTACAAGTACCTAGGCGGACCCAATGCCCACGTCCTGCCGGTTCCGCTGATGAACATCCTCAACGGTGGCTCGCACGCAGACTCCGACGTCGACATCCAGGAATTCATGATCGCCCCCATCGGCGCCGAGACCTTCTCCGAAGGTCTTCGCTGGGGCGTTGAGGTGTACCACAACCTCAAGTCCGTCCTGCAGCAGAAGGGCCTCTCCACGGGCCTCGGCGACGAGGGCGGCTTCGCCCCCAACCTGCCGTCCAACCGCGCAGCACTGGACCTGATCCAGGAAGCGATCAAGAACGCCGGCTACACCCCGGGCACGGACATCGCCCTGGCGCTGGACGTCGCCTCCTCGGAGTTCTACAAGGACGGCGCTTACCAGTTCGAAGGCAAGGCACTCTCCGCCACCGAGATGAGCGCCTACTACGCCGAGCTCGTTGCCGACTACCCGCTGGTCTCGATCGAAGACCCGCTGGACGAGAACGACTGGGAAGGCTGGAAGACCCTCACCGACACCATCGGTGACAAAGTCCAGCTGGTGGGCGATGACCTGTTCGTCACCAACCCGGTCCGCCTGCAGCAGGGCATCGAGACGGCCACGGCCAACTCCCTGCTGGTCAAGGTTAACCAGATCGGTTCCCTGACCGAGACGCTCGACGCCGTTTCCCTCGCCCAGCGCGCCGGTTACACCACCATCACCTCGCACCGCTCCGGCGAAACCGAGGACACCACCATTGCTGACATCGCGGTAGCCACCAACGCCGGTCAGATCAAGACCGGTGCCCCGGCCCGCTCAGAGCGTGTTGCCAAGTACAACCAGTTGCTGCGCATCGAAGAAGAGCTCGACGACGCCGCACGCTACGCCGGCCGCAGCGCATTCCCGCGTTTCAAGGGCTAGCATTCCGCAAAAACGGCTGACCGGTGGCTATGGTGGAAAGACCATGGCCACCGGTTCTGTTTAACGCCTTGGGTGCGGAACCGGGCATGGCTGGACGGAAGGCATTGCCCGGCGTCCAAGCAGATCAGAGATAACCAGCACAGCAACCGCCAGGCAAGCACCGGGCATTACAGGAGTGTCATGGCCACCCGTCGTCCCAAAGTCCCCAGGGCGGACGCCCTCGACGGGCAGAGCATCGGCACCAAGGCCACCCCTCCTAAAGTCAGCGCTTCTACAGCCACCTCTCCTAAGGCCGGAACGAGGGCTCCTTCAGCGCCGCAGCAGTCGGCTAAATCCGGGAGTGCCGGATCGTCCCCGGCCAGGCCAGCGTCCCAGGCGAGGTCAGCCTCAAGTGCATCCGGGGGTAGGAAGCCCACCGCGGATCCGGCTCCCTCCAAGGGCGCTCGCGGCTCCTCCAGCCGTTCCTCCAGCACAGCCCGCGATGACGCGCCGGTTCCGGCCAAAGCGTTCTCCGGCCGGTTGCTGGCACTGGCCGTGGTGATGATCGCCATCACCATCATGTTGACCCCAACGGTGAAAATTTTCCTGGAAAAACGGGCAGAGATCTCCGACCTCCAGGCACAGATTTCCAGTCGCCAAGCAGAGCAGGCAGACCTGACCAAGCAGCTTTCCCGCTGGCAGGACCCCAACTATGTCAAACAGCAGGCTCGGGATCGCATTAACATGGTTATGCCGGGTGAAACGGACTACTGGGTGTTTGGCGGGAATGATGCCGCTGGCACACCGGGTGGCCGCACCGGCTCCGGATCATCTGCGAACCCTGCAAATCTGCCATGGGTGGATGCGTTGTGGGAGTCCATCAGACGATCGGCAACAGACTAGACGCGGTGCCCGCCGCCGTCGTGTCCCAAGGGACTCGGCACCAACGGGCAGGAAGGGTGGCAGCGCAAGTGGAAGAGAACACGGCAGCCGTGCCGCAGGAAACCCGCCAGCCATCAGCACACGATCTTGAGGTCCTGAGCCGGCAACTTGGCCGTCCCGTCCGCGACGTCGTGGAGATCCCCGCACGGTGCGTATGCGGCAATCCGCTGGTCGCGGCAACAGCGCCCCGCCTCAGCAACGGAACTCCTTTTCCCACCACGTTCTACCTCACGCATCCCGTGATCACCTCTGCAGTGTCCCGGCTGGAAGCGGGCGGCCTGATGGGCGCAATGAATGAGCGGTTGGCCGCCGACCCGGAATTGGCCGAGGCCTACCGCGGGGCCCATGACGCCTACCTCGATGCCCGCAACCACATCGCGGAACGCTCCGGAACCGGGGCCGTTCCCGAGATCGACGGCGTTTCAGCCGGCGGGATGCCCAGCCGCGTGAAATGCCTTCACGTCTTGGTGGGCCACTCGCTGGCAGCGGGTCCCGGAGTGAATCCCTTGGGCGATGAGGCACTGGAGGCCATCGCGGAATGGTGGACCAAAGACAGGTGCTATTGCGACGGCGCTTGGGACACTGCAGGTGAAGCCCCTTCCCGCGACCTGAGCCGGCACGGTCCACAGGGCCTGCCGGACATTGTCGGACGGCCCGCCCCTATGCGGAAAGCCAAGACCGATCTCCCCAGCGAACAGGACAACCCCGCATGAGCCGAGTGGCAGCCATCGACTGTGGAACCAACTCCATCCGCCTCCTGATCGCAGATACCGCTGATACCACCACTGGTACAGCACACACGGCCGGTGCTGGCCCCACATCCGGTCCACTGGTCGACGTCGTGCGCGAAATGCGGGTGGTCCGCCTGGGCCAGGGCGTGGATGCCACCGGTGAGCTCGCGCCGGAAGCATTGGAGCGCACGTTCGCCGCTGCCCGGGACTATGCGGCCCTCATCAGGGAACACGGCGCCAGTAGTGTGCGTTTCGTCGCGACGTCGGCCACCCGGGACGCGCGTAACCGCCAGGTTTTCGTGGACGGCGTCAGGGATCTGCTCGGTGTGGAGCCGGAGGTCATCTCCGGTGACGAGGAGGCCGCGTTGTCCTTTTCCGGGGCAAGTAGCGTTTTGCCGGCGGGGGAGGACCTGATCCTGGTGGTCGATCTCGGTGGCGGCAGCACCGAATTTGTTGCGGGTGATTCCGGGGGCGTCATCGCCGCCAGGTCCGTGGACATCGGCTGCGTACGGTTGACCGAACGCCACCTCCACAGCGATCCGCCCACTGCCGCTGAAATCAGCGCGGCAGAGGCCGACGTCGATGCCGCCCTTGACCTTGCCGGCCAAGCAGTGCCGCTGGACCGTGCCACGGCTGTGGTGGGTGTCGCCGGTTCGATCACCACCATCACGGCGCACGCGCTCGGGCTGCCGGAATATCAGCCGGGCCGGATCCACGGTGCCGAACTGGACCTGGAAACCATAAGCAAGGCGGCAACGAGCCTGTTGGAAATGACGCGTGAGGAACGCGCAGCGCTACCGTACATGCACCCTGGGCGGGTAGATGTGATCGGTGCTGGCGCCTTGGTCTGGCGCCGGATCCTTGCACGGTTGGCCACGGTCAGCAACGGGAAGACCAGTACGGCTGTTTCCAGTGAGCACGACATCCTTGACGGCATCGCCCTGAGCATCCGGGCTGCCGGGTGACTTCGAGGCGTCGCCGAGCCTTTTCCGCCGGGACGGCAACTGTGCTGGCCGGGGGTCTCTTTGCCGGGATGTTGGCAACAGCTCCGGCAGCCACTGCAGACGCGTGGCGCGACAAAGAGTATTGGCTCGCCGATTCCGGCGTCGTCAATGCCTGGCAGGTATCCAAGGGCGCCGGGGTCACGGTGGCTGTTATCGACTCCGGCATCGACGGAAGCCATCCCGATCTCGCAGGCGCGGTGGTCGGAGGTGCCGACGCGTCAGGGGCCGGGGCCCCGAATGGCCAGAAGAGCATCGGCGCCAAGCCCGAGCACGGCACGCTCGTGGCCACGATGTTGGCCGGTCGCGGTCATGCCGCTCCCGCGCCGACTCCGGCCGCCGGGTCGGCCTCGCCAACCCCCACGCCTCCGGTGCCACCGGACGGAATCATCGGCGTCGCCCCCGAGGCTGACATCTTGTCCGTTTCCACCTGGCTTGGCTCGCCAAACCCCGGCGGCAAGACAGACCAGGAGCAGATACCCGATGCCGTGCGCTGGGCTGTGGACAACGGGGCCAAGGTCATCAACATTTCCTTGGGCAGTACATCGCCGGACTGGCCGCAAAGCTGGGATGCCGCGTTCTTGTACGCCGAGCAAAAGGACGTTGTGATTGTTGCCGCCGCCGGGAACCGGGTGGGCGGAAACATCCAAGTGGGCGCACCTGCCACCATCCCGGGTGTGCTCACGGTCGCAGGGCTCGACGGCAACGGACACGCCAGCATCGACGCATCCTCCCAAGGCATCAGCATCGGGGTAGCCGCGCCGGCTGAGAACCTGGTGGGCGGAATCCCCGGAGCCGGATACGCAGAATGGGCCGGAACGTCCGGGGCTGCACCCATTGTTTCCGGAGTGGCAGCCTTGATCCGGTCCAAATGGCCGGACATGAGCGCAAAGCAAGTCATCAACCGGATTGTCAGCACGGCCAAGGATGCAGGTGCTCCGGGCAAGGATCCGCTTTATGGCTACGGCATCCTCAACGCCGAGGCCGCGCTGAAGAACGACGTTCCGGAGGCGCGGTCCAACCCGCTGGGGTCCATCGCCGACTGGATCAGGGTGCATCGTCGGGGCGACCTCACCACGCCTTCGCAAGCCCCAGTGGCCAGCCCGACCAGCGCACCGCCAACCTTGGCGGACCCCACCGTCCCGGCAGCCAAAGCTCCGGCCGGCATGGACGACGCGCTTCCTGCCGCCGTCGTCATCGGGTTCGGAGGGTTGTTTATCGCGCTCCTGGTTGGCGCGGCACTTCACTTGCGACGAGTGTCAAAGCGCACCAAGGGTGCCTCCGAAGAGACAGAAACAGGAGCCGTGGATGCGGTTGACCCACCTTCCAGACCATAGTTAGTGAAGATTTTCACAAACTGTTGTATTCTGGAGCCATGGCAACCACCCCAGAGCTCATTGACCGTCCTCGGGTCCTCGTCGTCGGCGGCGGTTACGTCGGCCTGTACGTGGCACTCAAACTGCAGAAGAAGATCGCGAACGCCGGTGGCATCGTCACCGTCGTCGATCCACTGCCGTACATGACCTACCAGCCCTTCCTCCCCGAGGTTGCAGGCGGCAACATCGAGGCACGCCACGCAGTGGTCTCGCACCGTCAGCACCTCAAGCAGACCGAGCTCATCCAGGGCCGCGTCACCAGCATCGATCACGCCAACCGCACGGCAGTTGTGGCGCCGTCAGATGGTGACGCACCGTTCGAGGTTCCTTACTTCGACGTCGTGATCGCCGCTGGCGCCATCACCCGTACCTTCCCGATCAAGGGTCTCGCGGACGCCGGCATCGGCCTGAAGACCATCGAAGAAGCCGTGGCGCTGCGCAACAAGGTGCTTGACCGCATCGAGGCAGCATCCACCATGACGGATCCCGCCGAGCGCGCCAAGGCCCTCACATTCGTGGTGGTTGGTGGCGGCTTTGCCGGCATCGAGTGCCTCACCGAGATGGAAGACCTTGCCCGCGCCGCTGTCCGGAACAACCCGCGCATCCGCCAGGAGGAAGTTCGCTTCATCCTCGTCGAAGCCATGGGCCGCATCATGCCGGAGGTCACCGCTTCACAGGCCGAGTGGGTCGTGGAGCACCTCCGCAGCCGTGGCATCGAGGTCTTGTTGAACACCTCGCTGGACAACGCTGAAGGCACCCTGAAGCTCATCAACCTCCCGGACAAGACCCCCGCGCAGGAAGTTGAAGCGGACACCTTGGTGTGGGCCGCCGGCGTGCAGGCCAACCCGATGATCCGTTCCACCGACTTCCCGCTGGAACCCCGTGGCCGCGTGCGTGTGCTCCCGGACCTTCGTATCGCCGGTGATGAAGGCATCATCGAAAACGCTTGGGCTGCCGGCGACATCGCCGCTGTTCCGGACCTCACCGGCAAGGGCCTGCCGGACGGTACCTGTGTCCCCAACGCCCAGCACGCTCTGCGCCAGGCCAAGAAGCTCGCCAAGAACCTGTGGGCTTCCCGCTGGGACAAGCCGCTCGAGGACTACAAGCACAAGAACCTTGGTGCAGTAGCCGGCTTCGGCGAGTGGAAGGGCGTTGCGAACATCAACCTCTTTGGCCGCATCGGCCTCAAGGGCGGCCCCGCCTGGCTGGCACACCGTGGATACCACGGCATGGCCATGCCCACGGTGGAGCGCAAGTTCCGGGTGATCTCCGGTTGGGTCCTGACCTTCTTCGCAGGCCGCGACACCACCCAGCTGATTGATCTCGATAACCCGCGCGGGGCCTTCGTGGCCGCAGCAACTCCGGCTCCCAAGCCCGTTGCCGCACCCGCGCCGGCGGAATCAAAGCCTGCTGCGGACGATTCCAAGACCCCGGTGACGGCAGACGCCAAGTAGTCACCTTCGCCTGGGCTGTAACAAGTTCAGGAAACGCTCGACGGCGGTCGCTCCCCAAAGGGGGGAGGGGCCGCCGTCGAGCGTTTAAGCTGCCCGTACGCCGCCCGAGATGCCACCTGTTGGCGCCTTGCGCGTGTAAGTCACCGGGACTATCCGTAGCTGGGATACCATGGTCCGGGCGCCCCAGTAGCCCAATTGGCAGAGGCAGCGGACTTAAAATCCGCGTGTTGTGGGTTCGAGTCCCACCTGGGGCACAAATGTGATGAGTCGAGACATCCTTCACGGCCAAGTCGACTCATCGGTTACACCCCGGTCCTCGGTCCGGGATGTGTGTCTTTGTCCGAATTTGCGCTTATAGGACAATAACGTGTGTAAATGCGGACCGTTCCGTCAGTCAGCGCTGGTCCGTGCCTCGACCACCAACGATTGCTACTGTGATGATCGCAGGACGCGGAAACGTCTCCCGCATAGACCGAAGCCCCGACGCATTCGCGCGGGGTTTCGCGTTTTAAGCGGCGGGCTGACGATCGCGCCGTGGGGTTAGGGCCGTCGAAGTTGGCTTGGAATATGCCGGTGACCCGGGTCGATGACGACGTCGTTGACATGCTTGGTTTGGCGGCCGAACTGCCGATCGTTGGCGACCTGAGTGTGTGCTGGGCGCCTGGGGCACAAACTATTCAAGCCGTTACCATATCCTGACCAGCGAAAATGTGTCATAGAGCACATCTTGGTAGTAGTCTCTTGCTCATGTTCGAAGTGATCGCAGCTTCGGGACAATGACCACACAACAGATGGTTCGCGGAGGCTATTCATGTACAAAAAAAGAGTCATTACGGCGATTGCGGCAGCTGCCACGCTCGGCATGCTGGTGACAGGTTGCGCTAATCAATCAGGCCCAAGCACATCGGACTCTTCTGGGGCAAGCAACAAGGTCAACATTCCCGCAATTTCCAAGGTCGACGTTCCTTCCGGAGCCGTTCTTCCCAAGGGTGATGGCAAGGCTACCTGCCCGTCCACCACCACGCTGGCCTATGGCGGTGCCGAAACCGGTCCCAACGCCCAGCTTGGTATCAACATCTTCAATGGCATCCAACTCGCCATCAACCAGCACAACCAGGCAAACCCGGGCTGCCAGGTGCAGTTCAAGAAGTTCGATACTGAAGGCGATCCGAACAAGGCCACCGGCCCGGTGACCCAGATGGTTTCCGAGTCGGACATCGTCGGCGTCGTCGGCCTCCCGTTCTCCGGTGAGTCCAAGGCCACTGGCAACATCTTCGAGCAGAAGGGCCTCGTTCACATCACGCCGTCGGCTACCAACCCCGGCCTGACCAAGAACGGCTGGACCACCTTCTACCGCGCCCTCGGCAACGACGCCGTCCAGGGCCCGGCTGCAGCGAAGTTCCTGACGGACAAGCTGCAGGCAAAGAAGGTTTACCTCGTCCAGGATGACTCCGACTACGGAATCGGCCTCGGCACCCAGACGTCCCAGGCACTCGGCGGAGCACTCGCTGGTTCCGACAAGGTCATCACCGGCCAGAAGGACTTCTCGGCAGTGATCTCCAAGATCATGAACACCAAGGCCGACACCGTTTACTACGCCGGTTACTACGCTGAAGGTGCCCCGTTCGACCAGCAGCTCGTTGCCAAGGGCTTCACGGGATCGTTCGTTGGTCCTGATGGCGTGAAGGATGACCAGTTCATCAAGCAGGCTGGGGACGCCTCGTCCAACGCCTACTTCACTTGCCCCTGCATCCCCGGTGAGCTCATCCCCGACTTTGCTTCGGCATACAAGGGAATCGCCAACGCTGATCCTGGAACCTACTCGATCGAAGGATACGACGCCGCAACCGTCCTCCTTTCCGGTATCGACAAGGGCAAGCAGACCAGGGCGGACCTCCTGTCATGGGTCAAGTCCTACGACGCAGACGGCCTGTCCAAGCACTACAAGTGGGACAGTACCGGCGAGCTGGCAACGCCTGATGTTTACGGTTACAAGGTTGAGAACGGCAAGATCGTTCCCATCGGCGTCATCGGTAAGTAATAGTCGACAGCACATGTGAATGCTGGGGGTGAGCATTATGATGCAAACCCCCAGCATTTCTCTTGACCGCATCAGGAAGCATCCATGATCACTGAAGTTATCCCTAGTTTGATCAGAACCGTCAGTACGGACGACACGTGGATTACATTCGACGTGAACTCGCTGGCCCAGAACTTTTGGAATTCCACATTTGATGGATTGACCTTCGGGGCAATCTACGCGCTGGTGGCCCTCGGTTATACGCTCGTCTACGGCGTGCTCAACCTCATCAACTTTGCCCACTCCGAAGTTTTCATCACTGGATGTTACGGAGTGTTTTTCACCCTTAGTGCCCTGAATTTTGGGCCGTCGGCTCCGAAGCTCGCATTCTGGGCGATCGTCGGTAACCTCGTCCTCGCCTTGGTCGTGGCTATTGTTGCCTCAGCCCTCATGGCGGTCATTGTGGAACGGGTGGCCTATAAACCTTTGCGGCAACGTAAGGCTCCGCGCCTGGCGTTCCTGATCACGGCTATCGGCGTCTCCTTTGCCATCCAGTACACGATCTACTGGTGGCGTGGTCCCAGCCCCGAAGCTGCGCTGACTATGTTCCGCCCAACGCCGCTGTTCGATGTCTTCGGAACCATCATCGACTCACAGCAGGTTGTCATCGTCGTGGCAGCAGTAATCCTCATGGTTGCTACGGACCAATTCATCCGCCGTTCCCGGACAGGCCGCGGTATCCGAGCCGTGGCGCAGGACCCGGATACGGCCACCTTGATGGGCGTGAACAAGGAAAAGATCATTGTGACCACGTTCATCATCGGTGGAGTCCTCGCCGGTGCGGCCGCCTTGTTCTACGTTATGAAGATCCCGTCCGGTGTCCAGTACAGCGGTGGCTTCATTCTGGGTGTCAAGGCATTCGCAGCAGCTGTCCTCGGCGGTATCGGCAACGTGCGCGGTGCGTTGCTCGGCGGCCTGCTGATCGGCCTGATCGGCAACTATGGCCAGGTTCTTCTGGGCAGCTCACAATGGACTGACGTTGTTGCCTTCGTTGTCCTGGTTTTGGTATTGATTGTGCGGCCTGAAGGTATCTTGGGCAGCTCGCTAGGAAAGAGCAAAGCATGAGCACTACAGAAGGACCTACCCTCATTCCGGACGATGCTGCTACCCAGGCCATGATGGACCGGGAAGCCAAAATGAAGCCTCGAAAGGGGTGGTTTCCGGGGCTTGGCGAGAAATGGAATACCCTCTCGCGCCAAAAGCAATGGTTGATCCTCATTGTGGTGGTGGTGATTGCCTACCTGCTTCCCATCCTCAACCCGCCATTGATTACCACCGAGCCCGGCAATAACTGGCAGATCGCCCTCGCGCAGATGTCTGTTTACGCCCTGGTGGCGGTAGGCCTGAATGTCGTCGTGGGTTACGCGGGCCTCTTGGACCTCGGGTACGTGGCATTCTTCGCCGTGGGTTCCTATACCGCAGCGATGTTCACCAGCCCCGACTCGCCCTACGTGCACATTCCGTACCTGTGGACGCTGCCGTTGGCGATGGCCATCACCATGTTCTTCGGGGTCATGCTGGGTGTGCCTACGCTACGTTTGCGCGGTGACTATCTGGCAATCGTGACTCTGGGGTTCGGCGAAATTGTCCGCATTCTGGCCACGATTATCCCGGCCATGAAAGGCCAAGTGGGTTTCCAGAACGTGGGTCACCCGCCGGGAACGGACTCAGGTGGGCAGCCCATCTTCCTGAACTCCAATGGAACTCCCTGGTACTGGCTGACGCTGACCATCATCATCCTTGTTCTCCTGGCCGCCGGAAACTTGGAGCGCAGCCGTGTTGGACGGGCCTGGATCGCCATCCGGGAAGATGAGGATGCCGCAGAAATCATGGGTGTTCCCACCTTCAAATACAAGGTCTGGGCGTTCGCCATTGGAGCCTCGGTCGGCGGTCTCTCCGGGGCCTTGTTCGCAGGCCAGGTGGGGTTCGTGAACAATCAGAAGTTTGATATCGCAACCTCGATCCTGTTCTTGGCTGCCGTGGTCATGGGAGGCACCGGCAACAAGGTAGGCGCCATCCTGGGCGGTTCCTTGGTGGCGTACATTCCGCTCAGGTTCACCGCAATTGCCGAATTCAAATACCTCATCTTCGGCGCGGCACTGGTGCTCATCATGATCTTCCGCCCGGGAGGCATCTTGCCGGCACGTCAGAGCCTGCTCGCGTACGGGCGGATCGCGTACAACAAAGTCAAAGCCTTGGCCATGAAGAAACCGGCTACCGGGCAGTTGACTACAAGCACAGGAAAGGGGGCCGGCGATGAGTGAGGCAATTGAACCGGACATCGACGTCGAGGCCCTTAAGGAACAAGGCGTCGATCTCGAAGTTGCCGAAAAGGTTGCTCCGGAGCGCGACATAGCAGTCAGCGTGGGCGATGCCCTGGTGCAGGTCCAAAACCTCACCATCAAGTTCGGCGGACTCACCGCGTTGGATAACGTGTCCTTCGATATCAACCGCGGCGAGATCTTGGGGCTCATCGGACCGAACGGCGCAGGCAAAACCACCTGCTTCAACGCGATGACCGGTGTGTACAAACCGACCTCCGGGAAGGTGCTGCTGGAGGGGCGGGCCCTCAACGGCTTGGCCCAACACAAGATCACCCGGCGCGGGCTTGCGAGGACATTCCAGAACATCCGCCTCTTCGGTGAGATGACGGCCCTGGAGAATGTGGTGGTGGGCTTGGACGCCCGGCACAGGACCAGCGTCGGTGGGGCCCTGCTCCGTTTGCCCACGCACACGCGGGAGGAAAAGTCCGCCGTCGAGCGTGGCATGGCTCTCCTGGAGTTCGTCGGCATCGCCGATCACGCGCATTTCCTGTCCCGCCACCTGCCTTATGGTTACCAGCGGCGCTTGGAGATTGCCCGGGCGCTCGCTACGGACCCTAAGGTTCTCTGCTTGGACGAGCCTGCTGCCGGCTTTAACCCGGCGGAAAAAGAAGAACTGATGGCGCTCATCCGCACCATTAGGGATGACGGCTACACCGTGCTCCTCATTGAGCACGACATGAAGCTTGTCATGGGAGTCACTGACCGGATCGTTGTGCTTGAGTTTGGCAAAAAAATTGCCGACGCCGAGCCCAAGGTGATTCGCGATGATCCCAAAGTTATTTCCGCCTATCTCGGGGAGCCTGAAGATGACGTTGCTTGAGCTCAAGAACGTTTCCGTCCACTACGGCCGGATTCAAGCCATTCATGACATGTCCTTCAAAGTCGATGAAGGGGAAATTGTTTCGCTTATTGGCGCAAATGGTGCTGGGAAGACCACCACCATGAGGACTGTTTCCGGGCTTTTGAACCCGTCGTCGGGATCGATCACGTTTGCGGGGCAGGACATAACGCGAATGAAGGCCCATATCCGGGTGATTCGCGGTATATCGCAGGCACCTGAAGGCCGGGGCATCTTCCCGGGGATGACTGTCATGGAGAACTTGGACATGGGTTCCTACGGCAGGAAAGACAGGTCCGTGGTCGCCAATGACCTTGAGCGGGTGTTCGACCTGTTTCCGCGCCTTAAAGAGCGCGCCAAGCAGTTCGGCGGAACCATGAGTGGTGGCGAGCAGCAGATGTTGGCGATCGGGCGGGCCTTGATGTCCAATCCGAAGCTGCTGTTGCTCGATGAGCCTTCCATGGGGCTGGCTCCGCAGTTCATCCGGCAGATCTTCAAGATCATCACCGAGATCAACAAGCAAGGAACAACCGTTCTCCTCGTCGAACAGAACGCGAACCAGGCCTTGGCTCGCGCACACCGGGCCTTCGTCCTGGAGACGGGGGAGATTACGCATAGCGGCACCGGAAAGGACTTGCTGGCCAATCCGGCCATCAAGGAGGCCTATCTCGGCGTTGGGTAGTTTCCCGGCGGCGCCCGTCCCTGGACGGGCGCCGTCGTCGTCGATTGTTGGGTCCGCCTTTAGTTTTCGGGTCACAGTTGGGTTTCTTCCTGTGAACAAGGGAACTATCCCAACGGGGCAGCCGTGGTAATTGGTACCGTGAATTATCACTCAGCCCTTTCAGGAGGACATCCCCCATGGCACTAGGCGGCAACCCCATCTTCAACGGAAAGAACTTCCGTCGAGCCACGCAGGCCCCGCCTGTTCCGCAAAATCCCTACGGCCAGCAGTTCAACCAGGGCCCCGGCCGGGTCCAAGGACAGGTCATGGACGGCCAGGCGGCTTGGTCCGCCCAGCAGCAGAACATGACCAACGAACAACTCCAACACCTCTACAACCGACCATCGGCCAGCCCCGCGGACACCGGGCGCATGACGTTTGACGACGTCATCATGAAGACCGTTGCCTGCCTTGTGGCATTGGTGGTTGGCGCCGGGATTACGCTCTTCGTTGCCCCGGGCCTGTCCAGCGGACTCATGATTCTGGGTGCTTTGGGTGGTTTCGTGCTGGCATTGGTCAACACCTTCAAGAAGCAGCCATCACCGGCGCTGATCCTGGCTTATGCCGGACTCGAGGGCCTGTTCCTTGGTGGTCTCACGCGCGTTTTGGACAACATGTACCCGGGTGTCGGAATGCAGGCCGTCATCGGGACCTTGGCAGTTTTCGCCGTCACGCTGGTGCTTTTCAGGAGCGGCAAGGTCCGCGCCACGCCTAAGATGGTCCGCTTCTTCATGATCGCCACCATCGGCTACGCAGTGTTTGCCCTCATCAACCTGGTCATGATGTGGACCGGCGCCGTCCAGGAACCCTTCGGTCTCAGGAGCAGCATCCACATTGCCGGGATTCCGCTGGGCGTGTTTATCGGCATCCTGGCCATCGGACTTGCTGCGTTCTCGCTGATCATGGACTTCACCAACATTGAGCAGGGAGTCCGTGCCGGTGCGCCTGAGCGTTACTCGTGGACCGCCGCGTTCGGCCTGACTGTGACCCTGGTGTGGCTCTACGTTGAGATCATCCGCCTGCTCGCGATCCTGCGGGGCGACGACTAGCTCAAGCGCTCCAAAACCACTGCCATCCCTTGGCCGCCGCCGACGCACAGCGTCGCCAGGCCAAGGGTGGCATCGCGCTCCTTCAACCCGCTCAGGAGCGTGGTGGTCATCCTCGCTCCGGTCATCCCGAAAGGGTGCCCGAGCGCGATCGCGCCGCCGTGGACATTGAGTTTGCCTGGATCGATGCTGAGCTCTCGGGCACTGGCGATCACTTGCACCGCGAAGGCTTCGTTGAGTTCCACGAGGTCGATGTCGTCCATGGTCATGCCAGCCAGTTCCAGCGCCCGGCGGGATGCCTCCACCGGACCCATGCCCATCAGTTCGGGGGAGAGGGCGCTAACACCTGTGGAGACCACCCGGGCCAAGGGTTGCAATCCCAGTTCGCGCGCTCGCGAGTGGCTCATGACCACTAGTGCTGCAGCGCCGTCGTTCAGGGGACAGGCGTTGCCGGCAGTAACCGTGCCCTCGGCACGAAATACCGGCTGGAGCGCGGACACAGCGTCCATGGTGACTCCTGGCCTGGGAGAGTCATCGCGGTCCACCACGGACCCGTCCTTCCGCGTATAGGGAGTGATCTCCCGGGAATAGAACCCGGATGCGATGGCCGTCTCCGCCCGGTTCTGGCTTAGGACGCCCCACTCGTCCTGTTCCAGGCGCCCAATTCCATAACTGGTGGCGACGTTTTCTGCCGTTTGCCCCATGGAGATGTAGATGTCGGGGAGCCGGCCACCCAGCCGGGGATCGGTCCACGGAGTATTCGACGCCGTCCGGGCGGCAGTGCGTTGGGCCGCGGCGGCAAAGCGGGGATTGTGGGTTGAGGTATCTGTCTCGCCCGCGCCCACCCAGTTCTGGTACCTGGAGACGCTTTCCACTCCGGCGGCGATGACGGCATTGGCCTCGCCTGATCGGATCGCGTGGAAGGCCATCCGCAGGGTCTGGAGACTCGACGCGCAAAAACGGTTGACAGTCGCCGCCGGAACCCGGTCCAGTCCGGCCAGGACGGCAACTACCCGCGCCATGTTGGAGCCCGCCTCCCCGCTCGGTTCCGCGCAGCCCAGTAGAAGATCATCCAGCCCTTGGCCATCACCGTTGCCGGGCTCAAACGCAGGAATTTTTGCCAATGCCGCCTCCACCATGGCAGCGGCAAGATCATCCGGACGCTCATCCTTCAGCGCACCTTTGAAGGCTCGGCCAATGGGACTTCTGGCGGTAGAAACAATGACAGCCTCAGTCATGGCCCCAGCATACGCCCGGCCACGGCAACCAGACTCCCGTGGCCTGTCCGGTCAATGCTTTACGCGAGCCGGCGTGCTCCTGCTGCGGGGGTAACAGTAAAGATATCCGGTGCGGTGAAGGCCGCCTGGGCAAAGGCATGTACGACGGCGCCACGCACCTGTTGTTCCTGGGCCACCGGAGTCAACGCGATGGCCGAACCGCCGAAACCGCCTCCGGTCATGCGGGCCCCAATGGCACCGCTGGCTCGCGCAGTATCAACGGCGAGGTCGAGCTCGGGGCAGGAGATCTCGAAGTCGTCACGCATGGAGGCATGGCTCGCGTCCAAGAACCTGCCGATGTGGGCCGGACCTTGGCGGGCCAGAACGTCCACGGTTTGGAGGACACGATCGTTTTCCGTGACCACATGCCGGACCCGTCGCAACGTGGTGTCGTCCAGGAGTGCCGCGGCTTCAACCAAGTCAGCCACGCCGACGTCGCGCAGGGCTTTGACGCCTAATGTCTTGGCACCCAACTCGCACGAAGCGCGGCGCGAGGCGTAGCCGCCGTCGGCGTGGGAGTGAGAAACCTTGGTGTCGATGACCAGCAGGACGAGGCCCGACGCTTCGGCGTCGAACGGGACGAGATCCACGTGCTGGTCCCGGCAATCCAAGAAGACAGCCCGCCCTTTCGCGCCTCGGAGGGAGGCCGACTGGTCCATGATCCCGGTGGGTGCGCCGACGAAGGCGTTCTCGGCCCGTTGGGTAGCCAGTACCAATTCCTCTGCGGCCAAACCCGCACCCGTGAGCTCGTTCAATGCAGTAATAACGGCGCACTCGATCGCGTGGGAGGAGGACAGGCCGGCCCCGAGAGGCACGTCGGAGTCGAGAAGGAGGTCGAATCCGGGTACCTCCACGCCGCGCTCTTTCAGGGCCCAAGCAACTCCCAGTGGGTATCGTGACCAGCCACGGCCGGACCCGGGCTCCAGCCCGGCGAGATCGTCCTGAACCAAGCCATGGCCACCGAAGGTGGAAAGAAGGCGCACAGCGGAATCGCCGCGCAACCGCAAAACCACTTTTGCTGTCTTGTCGATAGCGAAAGGCAGCACGAATCCCTCGTTGTAATCGGTGTGCTCACCGATCAGGTTCACCCGTCCTGGTGCCTGCCAGACGCCGTCGGGAGTTGCGCCGAACGTCTCCTCGAAGCGGGAGGCGAGCATGCCGGTGCTGGAATCGGTGGTCCTCATGCGGACGAGCCCTCCAAGGTGGTGGATACGGTCTGGGTCGGGGCGGCACTGCCGGGCGCCACACTGCTGCGCGCTACACTACGCAGCCGCTCCGCGACTGCTTCCGGTGTGGTGTCGTTGATGAACGCCCCCATCGCAGCTTCCGAACCGGCCAGATACTTCAGCTTATCGGCGGCTCGCCTGGGTGAGGTCAATTGCAGGTGGAGCTGACCTGCCGGTCGAAGCGCCGGATCCAAGGGCGCTTGGTACCAAGCGGAAATGTAGGGCATGGGCGTTGGATAGAGGGCATCCAAGCGATTGAGCAGGTCCAAGTAAACGGTGGCCAGCTCATCCCGTTCTTCGCCTGTCAGCCCGGCCAAATCGGGGACACTGCGGTGCGGGACCAGATGCACTTCCAAGGGCCAGCGAGCGGCAAAAGGAACGTAGGCGCTGAAGTGGTCGCCCTCGAGGATCATGCGGCTGCCGTCTTCCCGTTCAGCCTTCAATAGCGACGCCGCGAGCGTCTCTTTCGCGTCGACGTCGTCGTAATACTTCCGCGCCACCGCACCCAGTTGCGCTGCACGGGGCGTGAGGTACGGGTACGCGTAAATCTGCCCGTGCGGGTGGTGCAGGGTGACGCCGATGTCCGCGCCACGGTTCTCGAACGGGAACACCTGTTGGACACCGGGAAGCCCGCTGAGCGCCTCGGTTCGCTGAGCCCACGCCTCGATGACCGTGCGGGCCCGCGTTTCACTGAGCTTGGCAAAAGCGCCGTTGTGTTCCGGGGTGAACGCGATGACTTCACATCGTCCATGCGCAGCGCCTTTGATGCCATGCCGACGCACCGCGGGCAGTTCCGGGACGTCTCCTGCCGTGGGCCCAAGGGAAGGGAAGCGGTTCTCGAACACCACGACGTCGTAGTCGGGAGCCGGAATTTCCGAGGGGTTCGCGGCAGTGGTGGGGCATAGTGGGCATTGATCCGCTGGCGGGAGGTGAGTGCGGGATTGCCGGTGTGCAGCCACGGCCACCCAGTCGCCGGACAGGGCGTCGTACCGAACCTCACCCGGCTCACCCCGCGATGGAAGGGTCCGGTGGTCAACCAAGGACTCCGGCTCCCGGACAGGGGTGGCGGGGTCATCGAAGTAGATAAGTTCCCGGCTGTCCGCAAGGCGCGTGCTGGTGATTCGGCTCATGATTCGATTATTCCATAAGCAACCAAAAGCGCATAGAAGCGAACATTAGTTAACATTTGCTGGGAATGGTCCAGGCAGGCCAGTCCGAAGGCGTGCGCTCCGGGAGATGCAGTACGGTAATGCCATGCATGCTTCCGAGCCTTCCGTGCCCGCCGTTGCACCGGCCCCACCTGCCGAAGAAACAGCAGCGCCATACCGTTCCCGACGCTTTGCCACGGGGCGGCAGTTCGAACTCCGTCGCGGCGACGCGCTCGCCGTCGTCGTCGAACTTGCCGCCGGCCTGCGCCTCTACTCCCGAGGCGGTGTGCAGTTGACCGAGAGCTACGCGGATGATCAGATACCGCCTGGCGCCGCAGGGATTACCCTTGCGCCGTGGGCCAACCGGATTGCGGGCGGCCTATGGCACCTCGACGGCAAGAAGCAGCAACTGGATATCACCGAAGTATCCCGGAACAACGCCAGCCACGGGCTGCTGCGGAACACCGGTTACGCACTGGTGGATGAGTCCGAATTCTCCGTGACCTTGGAAGCGACCGTCTTTCCCCAGCACGGCTACCCGTTCCTGGTCCGGCATCGAGTGCGCTACGAACTGGATGCGAACCTTGACCTCCGAGTGGCCCAAACACTGGTGAATGACTCCACCGCGAAGGCCCCGTTTGTCTTGGGTGCCCATCCGTATCTCCGCGTTGGTGAGGTTCGGCCGGAGGATCTGGTCCTGACTGTCGCCGGCGCTTCGCTCTTGGTGACGGACGAACAATTGATTCCACAGAGCTCGGCACCCGTGGACGGCGATTCCGATTTCCGGACGGGAGTCACTGTGGGTGATCGCCTCGTGGATGTGGCACTGACGGATTTGACGTTCGACGACGGCGTGGCCCGGCACACTCTGACGGCGCCGGATGGCCGGAGCGTGAGTCTTGAACATGGAGAGGCATGCCAGTATGTGCAGGTCTTCATCACGGACACGTTCCCCGGACGATCCCGGGCCGTCGCGATTGAACCCATGACGGGGCCAGCCAACGCCTTCAACAGCGGCACCGGCTTGCGCTGGCTCGAACCAGGGGAGGAATTTACCTCCCGCTGGGCCATCACCGCGTCCCTCTAGGGGCCCGGTTTCCGTTAGGGGGCGGGCTACGGAATTATGGGGTCATGACGCCACAACCTGACGCCAAACCCCGCACCGACCGCCAAATCGCCGAGGACATCCCGTATGGGGTCCGCATTGCCGCCGCTTGGTCGTGGCGCGTGGGTTTGATACTGCTCATGATCGGCGTCCTGGTTTGGCTGCTCAGCCAGGTCAGTTTCCTCATGATCCCCCTGATGGTCGCCGCACTCCTGGCTGGTTTGTTGTATCCCGTTGTCGCGTTTCTCCGTGACCGGAAAGTACCCAACGGCGTCGCCGTCGCTATCACCGTACTCGGCTTCATCGGCGTTATTGGCGGGGCGCTGGCATTGGTTGGCAGGCAGCTCATTTCCGGAATTGGTGAGCTATGGCAGGAAGCGCTGGTTGGAATTCAACAGGTCCAAGGGTGGTTGGCAGACGGACCGCTGCACCTGACCGCGGACCAGATCGACCAGTACATTTCCGACGGCGTCAACGCCCTCCAGAACAACAGCAGCAGCATCGTGAGCGGTGCAGTGTCCGTTGGTAGCACGGCAGGCCATTTCGCCGCGGGACTCGTACTGTCGCTCTTCATCCTGATTTTCTTCCTGTTGGAAGGCAGCCGCATCTGGTCGTTCCTCGTGCGCCTGATGCCCAAAGCCGCCCGCAGTGCCACCGATGGTGCCGGCCGCCGCGGCTGGACGTCCATGGTCAGTTACGTGCGGATCCAGATGTTCGTAGCTTTCGTTGACGCGGTGGGCATAGGCGTCGGTGCCGCCATCATCCAGGTGCCCTTGGCCCTGCCCTTGGCGGTCCTGGTGTTCATCGGCTCCTTCATCCCGGTGGTAGGGGCCCTGGTGACCGGCGCCATCGCGGTGCTGCTCGCCCTCGTGGCCAATGGACCGGTCAACGCGCTCGTCATGCTCGCAATCGTCTTGCTGGTGCAGCAGCTCGAAAGCCATATCCTCCAGCCTTTGGTCATGGGCAAGGCAGTGTCCTTGCATCCAGTGGCCGTGATCTTATCCGTGGCAGCTGGTTCCTACCTTGCAGGGATCCCGGGAGCGTTGTTCGCCGTTCCGTTGCTTGCCGTAGTAAACACGGCAGTTCGCTACATCGCGGGCCGGACATGGGAACATAATGAAGGGCGTGGCACGCCCGACGTCGGAGCTGATCATGGCGCCGACAGCAAGACCCTTGCATCGGGGGACCCCTCCGAGGACCCTGCGGCCGCCACCAACAAAGGAGAATAGTCAGTGAATACCCTCGAAACCCTGCCCGTCACCCTGGACGATGTCCTTAAGGCGCAGGAACTGCTCGAGGGGATTATTACTAAGACTCCGGTGGAAACGTCCCGGGCCTTGGGCAGTCTCGTCGGTGGCAACGTCTACTTCAAGTGCGAAAATCTCCAACGCGCAGGCTCCTTCAAAGTCAGGGGCGCCTACGTTCGCATGGCCCGGCTCACCGATGAGGAAAAGAAGCGCGGCGTCGTAGCTGCTTCCGCCGGTAACCATGCGCAGGGTGTCGCCGTGGCAGCAAAGAGCCTCGGAATCAACGCCCGCATCTACATGCCCCTTGGCGTGGCACTGCCGAAGCTCGCCGCCACGCGCAGTCACGGCGCGGAAGTGATCCTGCATGGACACAACGTGGACGAGGCCCTGGCTGAGGCGCAGCGGTATGCCAACGAAACCGGCGCCGTTTTTGTCCATCCCTTTGACAACGTGGACGTTGTTGCAGGACAAGGGACCATTGGGTTGGAAATCCTTGAGCAGATCCCCAACGTGGACACCATCCTCATGGGCGTCGGCGGTGGCGGGCTGTTGGCCGGCGTCGCCGTCGCCATCAAGGAGCGGGCCAAGGAGCTTGGCCGTGAGATCCGCGTCATCGGCGTGCAGGCGGAGAACGCCGCAGCCTACCCGCCATCCTTGGCTGCTGATGCGCTGGTGCCGCTGAAGAAGGTGTCCACCATGGCTGATGGCATCGCGGTGGGCCGGCCAGGCCAGCTTCCGTTCAGCATCATCCGCGAACTGGTGGACGACGTCGTCACCGTCAGCGAAGACTCACTGGCGCGGGCCCTCATTTTCCTGCTGGAACGGGCCAAGATGGTTGTGGAGCCCGCTGGAGCGGTGGGAGTAGCCGCCCTGATGGACGGCAAAATCGAGAACCCGGGGAACACCGTCGTCGTGCTTTCCGGCGGCAATATCGATCCCATGCTCATGCTGAAAGTGATCCAGCGAGGCCTCTCCGCGGCAGGGCGTTTCATGACTGTTCGCATGATGCTCGATGATCGCCCCGGCTCGCTGGCCACGATTGCCCGCATCATCGCCGAAAACGATGCGAACGTGACCGGCTTGGACCACACCCGCCTGGGCGGTGCCATCAGCATGGGTGACGTCTCCATCACCATCAACCTGGAAACCAAGGGTCATGAGCACGGCGAGCAAGTCCTCGGCGCGCTGCGGGCCGAGGGCTTCCAGCCGATCGTGGTGCACTAGCAAGGAAGCGCCCATGGTCATCGACACGCCCAATGGGCCCGACGCCGCCAAGGAAACACTGGCCGGCCGGGCCAAGGGCGGGTTGCTGTTCATGGGCGGCTTCGTGATCCTGCTCTACGGAATCGAGTTCCTCAACTCATTCCTGGCGCACAGGCTCAACGCGGACTTCGGACTGAGGCCGCGGAACGTTGCCGGAATCCTGGACATAGCGACCTTTCCGTTGCTGCACGCCAACTTCAACCATCTGCTCTCCAACACGCTGCCGTTGATCATCTTCGGGTTCCTGGCGTTCCTCTCCGGCTTCCGCGTCTTCATCACTGCGCTGGCATTCAGCTGGTTAGGATCCGGGCTCACCGTGTGGTTGATCGGCGAGGGAGGGGTCACGGTGGGGGCCTCAGGGCTCGTCTTTGGACTGTTCGCGTTCTTGTTGGTACGCGGGTTTTTCAACCGAAGCTGGTGGCAGATCTTACTGTCGGTGGTGCTCTTCCTCGCCTACGGAAGCATTCTTTTTGGCGTCCTGCCCACGGTGATGGGATATGTCTCGTGGCAGGCCCATCTTGGCGGGGCAGTCGGGGGGATTATTGCAGCCGTTCTCCTCCGTCCCAAAGGGCATTCCTAGCGACGTGCCTGAGCCGACGTGGAAAGGCGGGGACGCGAACCGCCCGGGACGCAAAAACGCCGGCCCGCCCATGAAAGGGGGGACCGGCGTCGTGCGTTGCTTGGGCCTTGCGAGCTGCGGGTTAGGCGACGTACGGCTTCGCGGAAACGATTTCCACAGGAATCTCTTTGCCGTTAGGGGCGACGTAGCTCAATTTCTCGCCCTCCTTGTGGCCGATGATGGCCGCGCCGAGCGGGGATTTTTCGCTGAAGACATTCAGGTCTGAGTCGCCTGCGATTTCGCGGGAACCGAGCAGGAATTTCTCTTCATCGCCGGCGATGCGGGCAACCACGAGCATTCCGGGTTCGACGATTCCGTCATCTGCCGGTGCCTCGCCCACCTGGGCGTCGCGCAGAAGGACGGTCAGCTGGCGGATGCGGGCCTCGATCTTGCCCTGCTCTTCCTTTGCCGCGTGGTAGCCGCCGTTTTCTTTGAGGTCGCCTTCCTGGCGTGCGGCTTCGATCTTCTGGACGATATCCGCCCGGCCAGCGCCGGAAAGGTGGTCCAGCTCAGCCTTCAAGCGATCGAAAGCTTCCTGGGTAAGCCAAGCTGCTGTGGCGCTGTTGGTGGTAGACACGGATTTCTCCTCTTGATCTGACAATGCAAAAAGCCCCGCCTAGGTGGCCACTCGTGGAACTCAGTAACCAACTTAACGGGGTGAAGGTTTCATCCATTGTAGTAAATCCTTTGGACGAACCCAAACCGGATGAGGGGCAGGTCACACGATTGTTATTTACCCTTGTCCACGATCCAACAACTGTCCACGACGCCGGACACCGCGGGGGACTCGGTCCGGAGGACCGCCCGTTGGCTGGTGGTGCTGCCACCGTCCGCACCCTGACGGGGATCGTTCGGCCCTATTTCCTCCACCTTCCAACCCACCACCGCGAACTTTGAATCCAGGGCCTTGACGGCGCACTTTGCTGTGGCCGAAGGGTTCTTGGTGACTTGGTAGTCCACCTCAGCTTGGGTTCCATCGACGGCACTGTAGCCGATGTCCTTCGACGTGACCGGTGCTTGCGTGGAGCTGGTGGCAAGCCAGACCGTGAAGGCGATGCCGACTATGAGTGCGGCGATGACGATGATCCGCTTGGCCGCTCGGGTCAGGCCACGCTTTTTACCGCCGTAGCGATTGGCTAGGCTGTTATCTGCTGGCACGCCGGTGGCCGAAAGATCCTTTGAAGTCACCTGTCCAGTTTAGTGCGGCCATTGCTAGCTGCTGCACTGCCCGGGAATTGTTCGATCCATGAAAGAGGAGCCGTCACGTGACAGCGTCCAGCAGTTCCGACCAGCAGCTCCGGCTGTTGGCCGTCCACGCCCACCCTGACGACGAGTCAAGCAAGGGTGCGGCGACCATGGCAATGTACGCCGCTGCGGGAGTCGATGTCATGGTCGCTACCTGCACCGACGGTTCCCGGGGGGACATCCAGAATCCCGCCATGGAAGATGCTCCGCACCCCAAACGGGACATGGCCGGAGCCCGCCGCCTCGAAATGGCCAATGCGGCGGCCGTTCTTGGCATCCGCCAGCGGTGGCTCGGATTTGTCGACTCCGGACTTCCGGAAGGGGATCCACTCCCGCCACTGCCGCCCGGATGCTTCGCACTGCAACCGCTGGAACGGGCCTCTGCGCCGCTGGTTCATCTGGTGAGGGACTTCAAGCCGCACGTCATGATCAGCTATGACGAAAACGGCGGCTATCCGCATCCGGACCACATCATGGCGCACAAGGTGGCCGTCGAAGCTTTCGAAGCCGCGGGCGATCCCACCCGTTACACGGACATGGGGGAGCCGTGGGCTCCGAGCAAGCTTTACTATGACCGCGCCTTCAGCCCCGATCGCTTCCGGGCACTGCACTTTGCGCTCGAAGAAGCCGGCCTTCAGTCTCCTTACGCTGAACGGCTCGCCAAGTGGTTGGAGGCCGACGCCGAAGGCCACACCCCGCCGGAACCGGCGCACAAAACCACAACGCAAGTGGATTGCGGTGCCTTCTTTGAGGCGCGGGATGATGCGCTCCGTGCCCACCGCACGCAGATCGATCCGCTGGGGTTCTTCTTTGCGGTCTCATCCGAGTTGCAACGCAAGGTCTGGCCGTGGGAGGACTTCACCTTGATCCATTCCACGGTGTCCTCCGAGCTACCGGAGAAGGACCTCTTCGCCGGTATCAGATTCGCGGCATAAGATAGGTACCGGCGGTTTCTATGGTTTGTAGAAATCGCCGGGTGGCCGTCCAGTTCCGGCCACGTACTGATCCCTCCGGCACGCACCGGCGCCCACAGAAGGTTTGAACGTGCACCACTTGATTCTCGCCCTGACCGTCAGCCCGTCGCCTGATCCGACACTGTCCGGTTTGCGACCCGGCCTGTCGGAGGACCAGGTGACGCCGGGTACCTGGGGCTTTGTCCTTACGGCCTTCATCGTCGTTCTGACGACCCTCCTGATCGTGGACATGGTCCGCCGCATCCGCCGCGTCCGCTACCGGGCGCAGGTCGAAGAAGCCCGCTTGGCGGCCGAGTCGGACGGCTCCGTGAACGGTGGCGACCGGGCGGACAACAACGGCGATACGGGTTCCTCAGCCCGCTGACCGGAGCGCCGCTGACTCTGGCGGGCAGTGGGCGCAACGCATTCCCCCCGGAGCTCGCCGCCGGGAGGCTCTGACTAACCCGTATGCATCACAAGGTCAATGGGTCGCGCTCGCGGAGGTCTGGGCGATGATGGAACTGTGAACCGACTTGCCAGCGCCTACAGCCGCTACCTCCTCCAGCACAAGGACAACCCGGTGGATTGGTTTCCGTTCGGGGATGAAGCCTTTGCCGAAGCAACGCGCCGTGACGTTCCGGTGTTTTTGAGCATCGGGTATGCGGCCTGTCATTGGTGCCACGTGATGGCGCACGAGTCCTTCGAGGACACCCAGACAGCCGAGTATCTGAACGCCCATTTCGTGTCGGTGAAAGTGGACCGGGAGGAACGGCCGGACGTTGATTCGATCTACATGGCGGCGACGCAGGCCATCAGCGGCGAGGGCGGATGGCCCATGTCCGTCTTCCTGACCCCGGACGGCTTGGCTTTCCATGCCGGGACATATTTCCCGCCCATTCCTTTGCCGGGCAGGCCGTCGTTCCGCAATGTGCTTGAGGCAGTGCATGAGGCTTGGGTGGAGCGCAGGGATGCGGTGGAACAGAACGCACGGGGACTGGCAGCGAACATGGCTTCTGCCCAGTCGGCCGGCGTCGTGCGGCTTGACGGGCCGCCCGAACTGCTCGATGCCGGGCTCCTTTCAGAAGCCGTCAGCGTCCTGGCCCGCTCCGAAGACGCAGACGCCGGTGGGTTCGGCGGCGCCCCTAAGTTCCCGCCGTCGGCCGTTCTGGAATTCCTGATCCGCCACGCCGCTGTCCCCGACGACGGGGATGGCACCGCCAAGACGGCAGCTGACATGGCCGCTCGCGCGTTGGCCGGCATGGCCCGCTCCGCTTTACGCGACCAGCTCGACGGCGGATTCGCCCGGTATTCAGTCACGGCCGATTGGTCCGTGCCACACTTCGAAAAGATGCTGTACGACAATGCCCAGCTGCTCCGCGCCTACTCGCACTGGGCGCGCTGGGGCGGCAATGAGGTGTTCGGGGCCGAGGAAGCGGCACGCGTGGCGTCAGCGTGTGCGGATTGGTTGCTCGGGTCCCTCCAGCTGCCCGGGGGCGCCTTGGCCTCGTCGCTCGACGCCGACACGGTGGTCGACGGCGTCCACGAAGAGGGCGCAACCTATCTTTGGACGCCAGGGCAAGTGGAAGATGTGCTCGGGCCGGAGTTGGGCGGGGCCGTGTGCGCCATGATGAACGTGGACGTAAAGGGGACCGTCTCGGAGCTGGGATCCCCGCTGCACCCTGCACGGCAGTTGTCTCCGGACGAGCACGGGCTCTGGAACCGGGCCCAACCCGCGTTACTGGCTGCCCGTACCCGCCGGGATCAGCCGCCCGGGATGAGAAGGTGGTCGCCGGATGGAATGGCATCGCCGTCGGGGCCCTCGCGGAAGCCGGCGCCATCTTGGACCGCCCCGAGCTGGTCGAGGCCGCTGAGGCCGTTGCGGGTTACCTTCACGACGTCCACTGGGCGGACGAGGAACAGCTCCTGATTCGGGTCTCGCACGAGTCCCGGGCCAGAGGCATCGGTGGGTTGCTGGAGGATTACGCGTTCTGCGCCGATGGACTTTTTGCCTTGTTCGCTGTGACGGGCAGAAAACGGTGGTACCGGCTCGCTGAACAGCTCATCGAGGCTGCATGCACGCGTTTTGCCAGCAACGGCCAACTGGCCGACTCCGCCGCGGAATCCGCGCAGGTCTTCAACGCGCAGGGGCAACACGCGGCGCTGGATCCATTCGACAATGCAACCCCCAGCGGTGCGGCCGCTTTCGCGGGAGCATTGCTGACTTACGCGGCGTACTCGGGGTCGCAGGAGCACAGGCTCATGGCCGGCAACATCCTCGGCCTGCTGCCGCCGCTTGCGGCCCGGGCCCCGCGGGTTGCCGGCTGGCTCCTGGCCACCGCGGAAGCGGCGCTGCAAGGTCCGGTGGAGGCCGCCGTCGCCGGGCCTGACACGCCTCAACGGCGCGAACTGCATGCGCTGCTGTTGAAGTCGGCCCACCCCGGCCTGGTGGTCGCCGTGCAGGAACACGACGACGGCGGCCCCGGCAACGCCTACGCTCCCGCCTCCGAAAGGGACCGGATTCCGGAAGCTGAGGTTCCGCTGCTGCTCCACAGGTCCGGAGGACCCGATGGCTCCGCGCAGGTTTACTTATGCCGCGGCATGGTCTGCGAGCGACCGCTGGAGGATCGGGACGCCGTTCAGGCGACGTTGGAAGCGATGGCGTCGGAGCGATGATCCGTAAGCTGTTGAGCTAGCTGAGCACGGCCATCATGATGGCCGTGAAGTGCGCAGCGAAAGCGAGAACGGTGAAGGCGTGGAAGAGCTCGTGGAAACCGAAGTGCTGCACACTGAAGTTCGGTTTCTTTATCGCGTAGAACACGGCGCCGGCGATGTAGAGAGCGCCACCAACGCAGATAAGGATCGCAGCGGCCGGGTTGGCCGCGAAGAACTGCGGCAGGTAGAACAAAGCACCGCACCCCAGGGCGATGTACACGGGCACATAGAGCCACCGCGGAGCATGCGTCCACAGGATCCTGAACAGCACCCCGACGATCGCACCGGACCACACGAGCCACAACAAGGTCACCGCCTGGGATCGTTCGAGCAAGGACCAAGCCAGCGGCGTATAGCTGCCCGCAATGACCAGCATGATGTTGGTGTGGTCCAGCCGTTTAAGGACCAGCCGGGTCTTGGGTGCCCAGTTGCCTCGGTGGTAGACGGCGCTCACGCCGAAGAGCATCACGCCCGTGACGGCATACACGGCGGACGTTATTTTCCGGTCCCCTGTGGGGGCCACTGACACGAGTATGATCCCTGCCGCAAGGGCGAAAGGAGCAGCGACCGCATGGATCCATCCGCGCCACAGGGGCTTGGTTTCAAGAATCTCGGCCATGGTTCAAGAATAACCTGAGCCTCGGTAAGTTACTCGCGGGTAACTCAGGCGCTTGTGCTCGGTAACCTAGGCGCTTGCGCCGTCTGCACCGGCTATCCAGCTCGGGAAGGTAGCCTTGGATGTGCGTCGTCGTACACGCAGGGAAGTCGTACAAGTAAGGAAGTCAGGTGAGAGTCCGGTGGAACTGCCCGGTTTCTTCTATGGCTTCTATGAGCGCAAACTCCTGCGTTCACTCAAGCAGGACAAGATTCCGCGCCACATCGGCGTCATGGTGGACGGTAACCGCAGGTGGGCCAGGCAATTCAATGCCCCCACCAGCCAAGGACACCAGGCGGGCGCCGACAAGATCCACGAATTCCTGGGCTGGTGCCAAGAGCTCGGCGTCGAGGTCGTAACCCTGTACATGCTCTCCACGGACAACATGAACCGTTCAGGGGAAGAGCTTGACCTGCTCATGGGCATCATTGCCAACACCATGGATCGCCTCGACGAAGACGACGCCGTATCCGTTCATGCCATGGGCGCCCCCGAGATCCTGCCCGACTATTTGGCCGAACGCCTCAACAAGCTGACATCCCGAACGCCCGCCCACGAGAAAATCCATGTGAACGTCGCGGTCGGCTACGGCGGGCGCCGCGAAATCGTCGACGCCGTCCGGGAACTTCTGCATGAGGCCGCCGCCAACGGACGCACGATGTCCGACGTCGCCGATGAACTTTCCGTGGACGACATCTCACGGTTCCTTTACACCAGGGGCCAGCCGGACCCTGATCTGGTGATCCGCACCTCCGGGGAACAGCGGCTTTCAGGTTTCCTCATGTGGCAAAGCGCCTACAGCGAGTTTTATTTCTGCGAGGCACTCTGGCCTGCCTTCCGTAAGGTCGACTTCCTGCGGGCACTGCGGGACTATGCCGGCCGGCAACGCCGCTTCGGGTCCTAGGATTTCCGGTTAATCCGGAATTCTCCTTCCGGACATCCGACTTGCCGATGACGGATGGTGGAAATTCCTGTGAGTGGGATTACGTTAATCCCATCAGCAGGCAAAACCGCCCGCTGATCGGGGAGGCCAGTACATGGAGCGAACTTTCGCACCAGTTACATGGGAGGCCACGCCCGGCCTTCCGGCCGAGCCGCTTCACCATTAGGCCGGGCGACCGCCCGGGGCTGGAGTCGATGTGGCTATTTCAGAGCAACTGCCCGTGATGGATTCCGACGCGAAAAGCGCAACTCCCTCCCGCGCCAAGCGGACTTCAGGCAAAGCGCGGACCGCGACGCCGGCCGCAGGACGCAGCTATGTGATCGACACATCAGTCCTCCTCTCGGACCCGCACGCTCTCCTGCGTTTCGCCGAGCACGAAGTCATCGTTCCGATCGTGGTCATCACAGAACTCGAAGGGAAACGCCACGACCCCGAACTCGGCTATTTCGCCAGGAAAGCCCTCAGGCTCCTGGACGATCTCAGGATCGAACATGGTGGACTCGACCACGCCATACCGATCGGAACGGCCGGGGGACTCCTCAGGGTGGAAATGAACCACATCTCTCCTGAGGTGCTGCCGGCAGGGTTCCGCGGCGGAGATAACGACAGCCGTATCCTGGCTGTCGCCAAGAACCTGGCCAACGAAGGCCACAACGTCACAGTGGTTTCCAAGGATCTTCCTATGCGGGTCAAGGCTTCCGCCATGGGATTGCACGCCGACGAGTACCGCAACGAACTTGTCAAAGACTCAGGCTGGACAGGCATGGCCGAGGTTGAGGCCACCGAGGAAGAAATCACCACCCTTTACGGCCACGAACCCGCCTTCATCCCCGCAGCGGCCGAGCTCCCGGTCAACACTGGCCTCGTCCTCCTCTCCAACCGCGGCTCCGCCCTCGGACGGGTAGGGACGGACAAGCAGGTCCGTCTGGTCAAAGGCGATCGGGATGTGTTTGGGCTCCATGGCCGCTCTGCGGAACAACGGCTCGCCATTGACCTGCTCATGGACCCGTCGGTGGGCATCGTCTCCATTGGCGGCAGGGCTGGAACCGGCAAGTCCGCACTGGCACTGTGTGCCGGCCTTGAAGCCGTGCTGGAGCGCCGCGAACACCGCAAGGTAGTGGTCTTCCGGCCCCTCTACGCAGTGGGCGGCCAGGAACTCGGCTACCTCCCGGGGTCCGAGTCGGAAAAGATGAACCCCTGGGCGCAGGCCGTTTTCGACACCCTGGGTGCGTTGGTCAGCCAAGAGGTCGTTGAAGAAGTCATGGACCGCGGCATGCTTGAAGTCCTTCCCCTCACCCATATCCGCGGGCGGTCACTCCACGATGCCTTCGTGATTGTCGATGAGGCCCAGTCACTTGAGAAGAACGTCCTGTTGACCGTGATGAGCCGCATTGGGCAGAACTCCAAGATCGTCCTCACCCACGACGTCGCCCAGCGCGACAACCTCCGCGTGGGACGGCACGACGGCGTTGCCGCCGTCGTCGAGACGCTCAAGGGGCATCCACTGTTCGGCCACATCACACTGACCCGCTCCGAGCGGTCGCCGATTGCGGCCCTTGTGACGGAGCTGCTCGAAGGGGCTGAAATCTAACGCTCGCGGCCGGTACCTTCCGCAGTCCGGCGAAGGCCAGACATCCTCTGCGTGCTAGCTCGTTCCTCACTTTGACGCACGCTGCCGGATGCCTGGCCTTCGCGATGCCGGACTCAGAGCTTCAGGTAGTTCTTCAGCTCTTCGTGGCCTTGGACTTTTAGGGTCCACTGCGGGCGTTTGAAGGTGTTCGGGGTCAGCCGAACCCGTTGCACCTCTTGGACTTTGCCGCCCCAATCGTCGCGGAAGATGCCATTGGGCCTGTAGCCGAGGCTTGCCGAAACGCCCAAAGACTGCTCGTTCCATACAGCTGCCTCAGACTCCGCCGCTTCAGCGTTCAGGTAATCGAAGGCATAGCTCACGACGGCGGCGCGCATCTCCTTGCCGAAGCCGCGGCCTTGCGCCGGCTGCCTGAGCCAGGAGCCCGTGCCAACGGTTTTGAGGGATGCAAAGTTGTTCGCGGCGATGTCCTGGACACCGAGAAATTCGTCATGGTGCCAGATGCCCAGAAGTAGCGTCCAGGACGCAGGCGTGAAGTTAGCGCGGCAACGCCAGTACCACTGGGCCATGTTGGGCGCCAGTTCATGGCTTGGAAGGTCCGCCCAAGGGGTACTGAAGGGGCTTTTGCCGGGCTGGTGGACACCCGAGCGGGCAGCAGCGACGGCGGCAGGGATGTCTTCGTCAAGGATCGGGCGGAGGCTAAGCCTCGGCGTCGTCAGGGTGAGTCCGAAGGGGGGCCAGAGTTCTGCCAGCGAGGTCATCGCCGTAGCCTAGCCCGTGGCGCGGCCCCGTGCGAGTCATGCGCCTGCCCACGCTGTGCTGGATTGCCGGGTCACGCTTCCGGGATGAAGCTACCGGGATCAGGCCGCCGGGCCGATGTCCCAAGGGATGTGGCGGCGGACATCGGTGAGGTTCATGGACTCGGCCAAGAACAGGTCATCCAACATGTACTCATCGACGCCGAGGATGTTCAGCCAGTGCCCCTTGCCCGCGGAATCGCCGTCCAAGCTCTCGCTGGCTACACAGACTCCCGTGCCGACGTCGACTCTTACCAGGGTCCGTTCGGGGTGGACCAAAGGTTCGGCAGGGTCCGATGGGACGTATGTCCGGCTGGGAGTGACCACAGTTTCGAGTGCGGGACGGCCTTCATGGTCCACCTCGCGGGGCGGTTCCAGGAAGACCCGGTTGGTGTCGGGAAATTCGATGGGTACAGGTGCATTGCCGGCGAGTTCCACAGGATCCAGCGCGGCCGCGAGCCTACCGTTCCCGAAGGAGGGCTCGCCATAGGCCGCCTCCGGGCGACGCCGGACCAGCCCGGCGTCGTCGTACACCGGTGTCACCAAGTGCGCGGGAAGCAACCAGGAGCGGCGGGTGGCGCTGACATAAAGATCATCCCGGGAGTCGTTGATGCCGGTGGTGCTGTGAAGCAACTGGCCATCGGGCGTTTCGAGCCGGAGAGCTCCGGGCCTCCTTAGCCAAGCACGCACCATGGTGGAGCCGTTTCCGGGCCGCTCGTGGTTTCTGGGACGCTCAAGGTACTCGAACCTGAGGGTAGTCCATCTCCACGGCGAAGATCGGCAAAGGTTCCGGAATGTGGAGGATAAGTCGAAAGCGGGTCCGCCTGCACCATATTGGCCCATATCCACAGTTTACCTAGGGTCGAAGTCGGCGAAGAAGGCACATAGGGGGATAGCATCCAAAGGTGATCCGACGACTCTCCGACCTCTGGGATGCCAGCCCGCTGGGCTTCTGGCTGGTGGCTGCCGCGTGCCTGTACTTCCTAGCGATGGCTGTCCGGCTCACGGTGATCGATGTTCGGAGCCACCTGCTGCCTAACCGCATCGTGTTCCCCTCCTACGCCGTGGCGGGAGCGCTCCTGCTCGCGGCCGCAGTTGTTGGATTCTTTGGCGGTACGGACGGAACGAGCAGACTGGGTGTGGCGTTGTTCGGCGTTCCCGGGCTTCGTGTTTTGGCAGGAGGAGCCGCGTTATGGCTCTTCTACTTCGTCCTCAGGGTCATCCATCCACCGGGCATGGGCTTTGGCGATGTCAAGCTTGCCGGCGTCCTGGGCCTCTACTTGGGCTACCTCGGATGGAACCACGTGATGGCGGCCACATTCGCTGCTTTCCTGCTCGGTGGCCTCTGGAGCTTGGCGATACTTGCCGCCCGGCGTGGCACCCTGCGTTCAGCCATTCCTTTCGGCCCCTTCATGCTCGCGGGAGCCGCGCTCGCCATGGTGGTGCTCCCGGCGTAGGGATAGCCTGTCTGCAAGGGCAAGCCTGCCCTGCGACGGGACTTCGGCCATAAGGAAACTGACATCATGGGTGCACCGGAATTTGTGCTCAAGCTGCGGGAAAAGATCGGTCATGACCCGCTATGGCTGCCGGCCGTGCGGGGCGTCGTTTTCGATGACGACGGCAGGGTGCTGCTGGGCCAGCGTGCGGACAACGGGCACTGGGCACTTATCACCGGCATGCTCGAGCCGGGCGAACACCCCGCGCCGGGTTTGGTGCGGGAGATCTTCGAGGAAACGGCCGTGGTGGCGGAAACTGAACGGATCATCGCCATCGGAGTGGTTGGCCCGGTAACCTTCCCCAACGGCGACGTGTGCGACTTCCTCGACATCACGTTCCGCTGCCGATACGTCTCCGGAGACGCTCGGGTGAACGACGACGAGTCCCTCGCCGTGGGGTGGTTCGAGCTGAACGACCTTCCGGACATGAGCGCCGGCAACCTTGAAGCAATAAAGCTTGCCACGGAGCCCGAAGGCCCCGTGGCATACCAGACAGAAGACTGAACCTGCGTGGTACCAGTGTCCGCGTGTGTACGTTCCGTGCCGCGGCCGTCGTCGAGCTTTACGGCACGAGCTTTACGGCACCAGCGGGGCTTTCTAGGCCTTGTGTGCCGGGCGCGTCATGGTGGTGACATCCAGCGCCTTATCCAGCTGCTCCTCGGTTAGTTCGCCGCGCTCGAGGTAACCGAGGGAGACCACTGCCTCACGGACGGTGAGCCCTTCCGCTACGGCCTTCTTGGCGATCTTTGCCGCGGCCTCGTACCCGATGAACTTGTTCAACGGCGTCACGATGGACGGCGAAGCCTCAGCCAGGAAGCGGGCGCGCTCCACGTTCGCCGTGATGCCGTCGATCATCTTGTCAGCCATGACGCGGCTGGTGTTGGCCAGCAGGCGGATGGATTCGAGCAGGTTCGCGGCCATGACGGGGATGCCGACGTTCAGTTCGAAGGCGCCGTTGGTGCCGGACCAGGCAATGGCGGTGTCGTTGCCGATGACCTGGGCGCAGACCATGATGGACGCTTCGCAGATGACCGGGTTGACCTTGCCGGGCATGATGGACGAGCCGGGCTGCAGGTCCGGGATGGCGATTTCGCCGAGGCCCGTGTTGGGGCCAGAGCCCATCCAGCGGAGGTCGTTGTTGATCTTCATGAAGGAGATCGCGATGTTGCGCAGCTGGCTGGAGCCTTCGATCAACCCGTCGCGGTTGGCCTGTGCCTCAAAGTGGTCGCGTGCTTCGGTCAGGGGGAGCCCGGTATCGGCTGCCAGCAACTCGATGACGCGCTCCGGGAATCCTGCCGGGGTGTTGATGCCTGTGCCAACTGCCGTGCCGCCGAGGGGAACTTCAGCGACGCGGGGGAGCGCAGCGTTGATGCGCTCGATGCCGTAGCGGACCTGGGCGGCATAGCCACCGAACTCCTGGCCCAACATGACCGGAGTCGCGTCCATGAGGTGGGTGCGGCCGGACTTGACGACGTCCTTGAACTCTTCAGCCTTACGGTCCAGTGACGCGGCGAGGTGCTCCAAGGCCGGAATCAGGTCGTTGATCAAGGCCGAAGTGGCGGCAACGTGGACCGACGTCGGGAAAACGTCGTTGGAGGACTGGGACGCGTTCACGTGATCGTTCGGGTGGACAACTTTGTCGCTCCCGGCCGCCGAGAGCGCGCGTGACGCGAGCTCGGCGATGACCTCGTTGGTGTTCATGTTGGAGGATGTGCCGGAGCCGGTCTGGAAGACGTCGATGGGAAAGTCGCCGTCGTACTTGCCGGCAGCGACCTCATCGGCTGCCGCAGCGATCGCCTCGGCGAGCTCGCCGTCGAGCACCCCCAGCTCGGCGTTGGCCAGTGCGGCAGCCTTCTTGACGCGGGCAAGGGCCTCGATGTGGGCGCGCTCAAGGGTCTTGCCCGAGATCGGGAAGTTCTCCACGGCGCGCTGCGTCTGGGCGCGGTACAAGGCATTCACGGGCACGCGAACCTCGCCCATGGTGTCGTGTTCAATACGGAACTCAGTGGTGGAAGTCATGGGGCTAGCTTATGGCGATTGGACGCTTCACTGAAAACCCGAAAGGAGTGCTACGTGCTCCGGCACGGAGGCCGGAGCACGTCCTCCTAAAACTCGCCGATCCCTGAAACCAGGTCTGCACGGCCCTCACGGAGCTTGTAGGACAGGCCCACCACGGCTACGCGGCCGTCCTGGATGGCGTCGGAAATCACACGTGAACTGTCGGCCAACCGCGCAGCTGTCTGCTTGACGTTTTCCACCACCATGTCATTGACCTCCGTTTGGTCATTGCGCAGGGCAGTCAGTACAGAGGGCGTAATGCGTTCCACCAGGTCCCGGATGAAGCCACCGGGCATCTGGCCGGTTTCGACTGCGGCTTTGGTGGCTGTCACGGCTCCACAGTTGTCGTGGCCGAGAATCACGATCAGTGGCACACGGAGTTCGCTGATGCTGTATTCGAGGGAGCCAAGCACAGCATCGTCTATCACTTGGCCTGCCGTGCGAACCACGAAGGCGTCACCCAGGCCGAGATCGAAAATGATCTCGGCGGCGAGGCGGGAGTCCGAGCAGCCGAAGATGACGGCGAATGGATTCTGGCCCTCCACCAACGAGGTTCGATGGGAGGAATTCTGGTTGGGGTGCAGGGATTCACCGGAAACAAAACGTTCGTTGCCCTCACGGAGACGGCGCCACGCCAGGGCTGGGGTCAGATTAGTAGGCATGAGCCTTACTTTACGGCGCAGCCCCTGCAGACCGTGAAACTGTTGCGCCTTATTTGGCTGACGCCGTGGGCGACGGCCGGGCGGAGGCGATCGGTGCTTGGTCCGCGGACTTAACGACGGCGGCGGCGAGCGTTGCGAATTCGTCAAGGCTGGCCGTGCCGTTCAAGATCAGCGTGGTGCCACGATAATCCAGGACCATGCTGCGTGTACCCTTGCCCGAGTCCCGTAGTACCCAGTCCTGGCCGCCGGCGTTCCGTGTCCCTGTGACAGGAAGGTTTCCGGCTTGCTGCAATACCCAAGTGGGGTTGGCTTGGTTGGTCTGCGTCAGGCCGATAAAGGCCGTCTTCGGAGTCACGAAGCCGATCTCCCAAGTGGGCACACCTGTGCCGCTGCCGGAGTCCCAGCGGGCGTAGTTCGGCTTGAATGTGTCGCCGGTGTTCGGCGTTACCGGTGTGAATCCCGCCACATCTGCGGCATCATGGGCAATGGCTGTGACATCTACAGGGGGCCGGAAGTTGTCACCTTTGGGTGCCGGGTTCATCAACACCACGGGGAGGAAAGCGAGCACGCACAGCAGCAGGGCAATGATCATGCCGATGACGGAGGCGTTGGCCCGCTTGGCTGCCTTTGCTGCAATCACGGGCTTGTAGGGGGCTTCCGGGGTGTTGCCCTGGCCGTTACCGGCGACGGGAGGTTCACTCCCTGCCACGGACTTGTCCTGCGTTTCGTTCACCCTTCCATGATCCCTTATCGCGGACCGGAACACACAACCGCGCCTGTCCGGACCCACGGCTCAGCTCGTGGTCATCCAATGACCGGCAAGGCAGGCGGCGACTATGATCGTTGGTAGAGGACCCCCGGGTTGCTACGAGCAACCATGTCCGGTCCCTGCATCGTCACTCGAAGAAGAGGTTCATGTGTCTCCTGCGCCAATGACCCAGCAGTATTCCACGATTTCGCCGTCGCTTGCCGTCGGCATCGACGAACCCGACCGCAACCTTGCGCTGGAACTCGTCCGCGTTACCGAAGCCGCAGCCATTGCCGGTGGGCACTGGGTAGGTTTCGGTGATAAGAACAAGGCAGACGGCGCCGCCGTCGATGCCATGCGTTCATTCCTTCAGACCGTCCACTTCAATGGCGTCGTGGTCATCGGTGAAGGCGAAAAAGATGAAGCCCCCATGCTTTTCAACGGCGAGCAGGTTGGTGACGGCACCGGTCCCGAGTGCGACGTCGCCGTCGATCCCATTGACGGAACCCGCCTGACCGCACTGGGCATCAACAACGCCCTCGCGGTCCTGGCCGTTGCTGAGCGCGGCTCCATGTTTGATCCTTCAGCTGTGTTCTACATGGAAAAGCTGGTCACCGGTCCCGAGGCCGCCGACATGGTGGACCTTCGACTTCCGGTCAAGCAGAACCTGCACTTGATCGCCAAAGCCAAGGGCGTCAAGGTCAACCAGCTCAACGTCATGATCCTCGATCGTGACCGGCACCGCCCGCTTGTGGAGGAAATCCGCGAAGCAGGTGCGCGCACCAAGTTCATCATGGACGGCGACGTTGCCGGCGCCATTGCTGCAGCCCGTTCAGGCACCGGCGTCGACGCTTTGATGGGCATCGGCGGCACCCCGGAGGGCATCGTGACGGCATGCGCCATCAAGTCCTTGGGCGGCGTGATCCAGGGCCGCCTGTGGCCGACCTCCGACGATGAAAAGCAAAAAGCGATCGACGCCGGACACGACCTTGACCGGGTCCTCTCCACCAACGACCTCGTCACCTCCGACAACTGCTACTTCGCAGCGACCGGCATTACCGACGGCGACCTCCTGCGTGGAGTGCGCTACCAGAAGGACCGTGTTCTGACACAGTCCATCGTGATGCGTTCAAAGTCCGGCACCGTGCGCTTCGTCGACGCCGAGCACCACGCATCCAAGTGGGAGACGTACGCGCGCAAGGCGTAACTTCCCCCTGTAGCGCGTCTTAGGCGCGAAAGCGCCCCGTTGCACTGCGGCTATCTCCTCGTACCTCGTCGATTTGATGCCGCTGACGCGATGGGGCGCTTTTCGTTGTGGTGTTGCGTTTGTGCCGCGGTTACGGCTTGGTGCGATTTGGGGGAGGGGATCAGCGGCGGACCTTGTCCCGGAGGGCTCTTGCCAGTTGGTAGGCGCCGTAGCGGAGTTTGTTCACTGGGAGGTCCCAGGTGCCGGGGTAGGAGACTTCACGGCCGCCGAAGGACTTCTTGAAAGCTGTGAAGCCCGCCCATTTGTGGTCCGGCTGGTCCTCGGGCGCCACGCCCCACAGGTCAACGTGCTTGAGGCCCTTTTCCTTGGCATCGGCCATCAGCGTGACCAGGAGCGGGATTCCGGCGCTGAGCTTCCGATGGGTGTCATCCAACGCCGCATGGGCGTAAACCCTGGTGTCAGCGGAATCGTAGGCAAACGCAGCGGCAATAGGTTCGCCCTCCAACTCGGCGATGAAAAGCGTTCCAGCACCGGCCGGCAGCAACGAAGCTGCCACTTGGGTGAGGTACTCATCGCTCTGGGGCTTGAAGCCGTTGCGGGCAGCTGTCAGGTGGAGGAAGTGCAGGAGCACCGAGATCTCTGCAGGGTCTTGGGACGCACGGAAGGTAACACCCTTTTTGTGGATGTTCCTGTAGAGGTTCCGGTTGGTTGGCTTCATCCCGGCCAACACGTCCTTGAAGTCACCTTCCAGGTCCACGATCCAGCTGAGCTCGGGTTGCTGGTTGACCGGCGCGGGCCGCATGCCACGCCCACGCAGGATCGGCCCGGCGTCGGCCGCCGTAAAGCCGGCTTGGACAGGCTCCATGCGGATAAAGACGGCGTGCTCGGCTTTCGCCAACCGGACCAAGGCGGCGGTGGCGGCGTCGAAAGCCTCCAAAGACTCGGCAACCGGGCCGTAGGGCGCATAGATGACCTTGCCCGCGGGATTCTTCTCTTCAATGGCGAGGAAACTCCAGCCAGGGCCTGATTGCTCGTGGACACGGCGGCCCAGTGAACGCTGGACGGCGGCCCACGCGGGCGTTTGCAGGAAAAATTCCATAGTCAGTTCCCCAAACCTGTGGTCACGGCGAAGGCGATGCTGGTCTCGGTCGCGCCCTGCACCGGGTGGACATTGACGGGAGCCTCGATGTCCGGGATGAACGCCGCGGCGCCGCGCTCCAGCCTGAGATCGCTCTTGGGCGAATCGAGGACCATGGCGCCGGCAACAACCACGACGACGGCCGGCCCGTTTTGTGCCAACGGCACCGGCACTGCGCCTGGCTCGAGTTCGATGCGCTGGAGCTGGAATTCCTTGAAGGGTGGACGATACAGTTCCTGCCCGAATTCGGTCCCGCTGACGTCCACACGTGGTACGCCGAGGGCCTCGAAGCGGACTGTCTTGAGGAGTTCCGGAACGTCGACGTGCTTCGGTGTGAGCCCACCGCGCAGCACATTGTCAGAGGATGCCATGACCTCCACGCCCAAGCCACGGAGGTACGCGTGGACGTTCCCGGCCGGCAGGTAGACAACCTCACCGGGTTCCAGGCTGACGTGGTTCAGGAGCAGTGAGACAAGGACGCCGGGGTCGCCGGGAAACGCTTGGTTGATCTCCAGCATTGCCGTCAACGTATCAGCGTGGGGCTCCTGCGGTGCCCCGGAGGAGAGGACTGCAACGATCTCCTCGATGGGCTGGGCGGCGTCGGCACCTGCTTGGAGCAGCCGCTGGAACGCGGCCCTCAATGCTGCCGACTCGTCCGGCTGGCCAAGATCGGCAATGACCTCGGTGATGATGTCCGGAACTCTTGCGGCGGCGGAATCAAGGACCTGCGCCAAGTGCTCAAATGTGGCCTTGGATTCGGCGGCCGGCCGGAAGCCACACAAGGCCTCGAAAGGGGTGAGCGCGAAGATCATCTCCGGCTTGTGGTTGTCATCGCGGTAATTGCGGTGGGCCGCGTCGGCAGCAATGCCCTCTGCGTTCTCCCGCGCGAAACCTTCCCTGGCCTGCTGAAGGCTTGGGTGGACCTGCAATGACAGCGGCTGTTCAGCGGCCAGGAGCTTGGTCAGAAAGGGCAGGCGTGGGCCGAACTCCGCCAGGCTTTCGGGCCCAAGGAAATGTACGGGGTCCGAGGCTATGAGAGCGTCGAGCGGTTGTGTGACACCATTCGGGTGGATAGCTGTGGAGGGGGAGTCAGGGTGTGCTCCGATCCATAATTCAGCCTCAGGATCACCCGAGGCCGGCCGGCCCAGCAACCCGGCGATCGCCGTCGTCGAACCCCATGCGTAGGGGCGCAAAACATTTTCGATCTGATACACGACAGAGGGTCCTTATCGTTTGCGGTGAACGGCGGGAAAGAACGACGGGAAAGAGGGACGTACCCGTTATAGCGGGGCGCATTGTCCGTTGGTGGCCACAAGGTTCCGGATGCCTTGCTCGTCGCCTTGGGCTTTGAGTCCGTTGAGCAGCTCCACCGTAATGGGCGTCCCATCGGGCGTGGTGGTCACCGGGGTGAAATCCGATGCCACTTGCTTGGGCACTGCCTGCTTGGGCGCGTTTGCCGGCGCGTTTGCCAGTGCGACCCGGAGCGTCTGCGGAGACGCAGCAGACGCAGTGACGGCGCCATCGGCATGAGGGGTGGCTGCGGCCTGAGGGGCGGCGCCTGCGGAGCCCAGCAGGTCGTGGACCTTGGAGTGGATCACGTCGAAGTCCGGCGTCGTCGAGAAGGCGGCATCAAAGTCGGGAGGTCCGATTGTCATCCGTTTCACCGCCTTGTTCTTCGATTTCAATGCCAGATCCACGAAGCTTCCGAGCTGGCCGGAGGAAATGTTGGACTCAACAACCTTGGTACCCGCGTTGGCTATGTCCTCGAACTTGGTCAACAACGTGGCAGGGTCCAGCTGCTTAAGCATGGCTTGCTGGACGCACTGCTGCCGGGAAATGCGGGCGTAGTCGTCCACGAATTCGCGGGAACGCCCGTACCAGAGGGCCTGGAACCCGTTGAGGTGCTGGTCCCCGGCCGCGATCCAGCCGTCAGGCATTCCGTGGATCCCGTTGGCCTCGTCAATGGTGGGGCCGCTGATGGGAACCCAGCCGCCGGCTTTGATGCGGATTCCGCCCATGGCATCGATGAGTTTGGCGAAACCGTCCATATCAACCAATACGTAGGCTTGCACGCTGATACCCAAGGTGCCCGACACAGCCTCGAGGGTAGCTTGGGCGCCCGGATCAGCAACTCCGGGGTACAGGTCTTGGTATTTGTTGGTGACCTCGGTGTTGACGGCGTTTATCAGGCATTCGTCACCGCAGTTGTAGCCGTCAGGGTAGATCTTGCGCATGGGCGACTGCTCGCTGAACTGGGCGTTCTGGAGGTTGCGCGGTACTGAGATGATGGCGCTGGCGCCCGTTTTCGCGTCGACGCTGATGACGGACAGGCTGTCAGGCCGCCGACCGGTTCGATCACTTCCTGCGTCACCACCCATCATGAGGAAGTTGTAGCGGCCATCCACGGGAGTCATTGCCGGACCGGCGTCGAAAATACTGCCAATTGCGTTGCGGCTCACGTTCAGGACGTACGCCATGTACCCCAGCGAACCGCTGGCAAGGACAGTTGAGCACACCACGACGACGGCGACGATGGGCCGCATGCCTGGCGCGAGCAGGGTGGGCCTGATGATGCGCAAAGTGTTCAGGAAAAGCAGGCCCCAGCCCACGGCCAACGCCACCAGGACCACGATGACCACAAGGGAGGCGACCGGGTGCGTAACGATGCTGAGCACCGCGGATCGATCCACCAAAGCCAGGAAGATCGCAAGTACGGCCACAGCCCAAACCGCCAGGGTGACGCGCAGTGCCAAGCGGCCAAGCTGGCGGTTACCGGCGACTATCTGCGCGCTTCCGGGTATGAAGAGAGTGAGGAGGACCAGCACGAAGGCCCGCTTTGTCCGAACCGGGGCGCTAGCCCCGGAAGGAAAGCGAAGCGGATCAGTCAGCTTGGGGGCAGGCCGATCCGAGGTCTTGTGCACCGTAGTCATCCTCTGCCTTCCTAGGCGGAACTCCGCGCAGATCCGTTGGCGGGGGAGAAGACCTCCGCGACTTTTTGGCGCAGGTTTCCACCCTTCTTCGTGGCCACGTCATTGAGTTCCTGCGCGAAGGCGAGCAGGTCAGCGCGGAGTTTCTCCGCGAGCTCGTCCGTGCCGGAAGCCAACATACGGACGGCAAGGAGTCCGGCGTTGCGCGCGCCCCCGATGGAAACGGTAGCCACCGGAACACCCGCAGGCATCTGGACAATCGACAACAACGAATCCATGCCGTCCAAAGTCTTCAGAGGCACGGGAACACCGATGACGGGAAGGGGAGTCACTGACGCCAGCATTCCGGGGAGGTGCGCGGCGCCACCGGCACCGGCAATGATCACCCGCAACCCACGTTCGTGGGCGGTCTGGCCGTACCGGATCATCTCCGTTGGCATGCGATGGGCTGAGACCACGTCCGCTTCAAAAGGGATGCCAAATTCCGCAAGGGCTTCAGCGGCCGCTTCCATGACGGGCCAGTCTGAGTCCGATCCCATCACCAAGCCGACGAGAGGTGCTGTTTGATCAGATGTCACAATGTCTCCTCAGGGGACGCTTGGGCCGGCATATGGCCGTTGCGGATGATGTTGGCCACCGCGGTGGCGCGTTCCCGAACGGAATCGACGTCGGCGACCGAAGTGCCCACCAAGTTGACGTGTCCGATCTTGCGGCCAGGGCGGACCGACTTGCCGTAGCAGTGGACTTTGGCGGCAGGCTCAAACGCCAGTGCCATGGGGAAAGCTCCGAACAGGTCCTGGTTGTCGCCACCGAGGAAGTTCTTCATGACAGTCACCGGTGCCAAAGCATCCGTAGCGCCGAGGGGGAGGTCCAGGACTGCGCGGAGGTGCTGTTCGAACTGGCTGGTGACGGAACCGTCCTGGGTCCAGTGCCCGGTATTGTGCGGGCGCATGGCCAACTCGTTGATGAGGAAGCCTGCCCCGACGCCCGGCGTCTCGAACAACTCCGCGGCCATGACGCCAGTGACACCGAGGTCGTTTGCGATGCGCAAGGCCGCCTCTTCGGCCGCGGCAGCCACTTCAACCGGGATGTTTTGGGCCGGTGCAATGACTTCATCGCAGACCCCGTCTACCTGGATAGTGTGAACCACGGGCCAAGCTCGGGACTCCCCACCGGGAGTGCGGGCAACGAGGGCTGAGAGCTCGCGGCTGAAGTCCACTTTGGCTTCGGCCAGCAGGGGGCTCATGGCGTCGAACCAGGCGGCGCTGTCCGCGGCGTCGTCGGCGGTGTCGATGATCCTGACACCCTTGCCGTCGTATCCGCCTCGGGGTGTCTTCAGCACCACGGGCCAGCCAATCCTGTTGCCGAACTCCACTAGCTCATCAACGGTGTGTACCGCGGACCACTCCGGGTTGGGCAGCCCAAGGCGATCTATGGCTGCCCGCATGACCAGCTTGTCCTGGGCGTTGACCAAAGCATCAGGGCCGGGCTGGACGTTGACCCCTGCTTCGATGAGGGCACGCAGGTGCTCGGTGGGGACGTGTTCGTGGTCGAACGTGAGAACATCCACCCCCTTGGAGAACTCGAGGAGCGCATCAAGGTTTTTGTAGTCACCGACAGGGGCAGTTGCCACGGCCGCGACCGCTGAAACGTCCTCGCCCTCGGCCAATACCCGGAGTTCGAAGCCCAATGCGGTAGCGGGGGGAGCCATCATTCGTGCGAGCTGGCCGCCGCCAACTACGCCAATCACTGGAAAAGTCACAAGGTTCAGCCTACCGAACCCGCGGCAGGATCCCTGATTCTGCCGCCCCGGTGACACCGTTTACACACCCGGGACCGCCCCCTATCGGGCTTCTCACAGTCCACTCCCGGGTAGCTCTTGGAAATGGGCGCTAAAATGGGTTTGGCCCATCGGCCCACTTTTCAACGGCCATGGAGGGTCATGATCACCACACTTGCAGATCGCATCCGCGGACTGGCTTCGCTTTTTTGGCGCGAAGTCGCAAAGTTCGGCGCCGTTGGCGGTGTTGCTTTTGTCATTGACTCGGCCATCTACATCTGGCTCTTTTCCGGTCCGATGCACGGCAGCGAAGTATGGGCCAAGGCCATTGCGACGATCGTGGCAAGTGTGTTCTCCTGGGTGGCCAACCGGTTCTGGACCTTCCGCCACCGCAAGCAAGCCAACGTGATGCGTGAGGCGGTGTTGTTCGCCGTCATGAACCTCGTCGGTTTGTTCATTGCCTCCGGCTGCGTGTGGGTCGCCAAGTACATCCTGAACTTGAACGACAAGCCTTCGCTCTTCATCGCAGGAAGCGTAGTGGGCCTCATCCTGGGCACCATTTTCCGCTTCTTCGCCTACCGCTTCTGGGTGTTCAACGAGGAGCTGGATTCCGAGCCCGAGTTCTCCAAGGACCACGAACTCATCGACCTGCACCACAAAACGGGCAACCCCGCCACGGGTGAAGTGCCCTCCGTCGAGAAACGCTAAGGACCGCAGGCCGGCTGTCCAGGAGTGGCTGTTCAGGAGCGGCTGTTCAGGAACGGCTGTTCAGGAGCGGCTGACGCGCTCGTTCGCGATCAGGTGGTCCGTGACATCCGTCCCCGGGTGGACGAGCACGACCGAACCATTCACAGTCCATGCCCCGAGGGACGCTGCGAGCCCTGATTCCAAGCCCTCGGAGGCCCGGACCAGGAGCCGCACACCGGGTTCGTCCACGGTGGCGAAGTCCGTCAGTAGGCCGTTGTGTAAGTGGCTGACCGTTCCGCGCACTGCCGGCAGGTCCGGCGTCGGCTCGTTGTGCGCCATGAACACGTCACCGTGTGAGCGGACCTCCGCTGCGTAGTCGACGACGCCGGTCGGCAGATTTCCGGGCCAACGCATTGCCAAGGCGGCAAGGGGTACCGCCACTACCGCATCAAAGCCGGCCCCGGCGTCGTCGGGCGTGTCGGTAACGAGGATATCCGCGGAAGTCCCGTCCATGACGACTTCCATGCCAACTTGCCATGCCGCCAAAGCCCATACAAAAGACTTCCAGTGCGCCGGGACGTCGAGACGAAGTGCCATCCCCGGTTCGGCATCCAGCTCGTCCTGCAGGAGGTTGCTGGTTTTTGCTACCCAGTTGTCCAGGACGCGGCCGGAGAGCTCAACGCGTTCGGAATCAGGGCCGTACCAGGTGAGCCTCGGGGAGGTGGACTGGCCCGACCTCAGGGTTGTCATCAGGTCAACTGCCGGGATACTCATGCGCCCATCTTGCCACGCTCCACTTCACCCTTCACGCTCCAATTCGATGCGAAGCTGCAGGACATGCCGCGCGCACGGCGCATTCTGCAGCGAGACCCCGAATCGGGAAAGTCAGTCTCCTTAGGGGTACTGTGATTTGCCCCACACCCCTTGTTTCGAGGCGGAGATGGGCCGCGGCGTCGACTTGCAAATTCCCCGATAATTCAACGGAAGTTCATGGGATCTGATGCAAGACTTCCATTTCCCGCGAAGTTGCAAGGGCGGCGTCGTTCAAAAACTCGGGCGTGGCGCATCCCACGTTTGTCCGGAATCTTGATTATTATCCCGTCGCGGCTTGACTGCCGCTAGTTACACGCGTGTAATTAGTAATCAACGCCGCTGCACAGAGGACCGGGTCACTGCCGGGAATCGGAATCCATCCACGCAGCAGCTGCAAAATCAGGAGGGACGCCATGGGGCAAGCGTTGCGTATCCAGGAAGATGCAGTCGTCGCAGGACATGCGTCGGTGAAGTACCGTTCGCGGGAAGTACCGGGGGATTGGTACGTGGACCCGGCAGATCCGGAGGCGGCAAGCCGTTACAACCAGAACGTGCAGCAGTCACTCGAGGACCAGGCAACTGCCCTCTTGGCTGAACATGAGGCGTTGATCGGAGACCTGCCTGCGGGTCCCGATGATGACGTCGACGATCCTCCCATGGAGGTGCGCCGTCCCACCGAAACCCCCTCCCAAGCTGTGTGGATCGGGCTTCCCGGCCAAGGTGACTTCGATGACGAAGGTGAACTGGGCTGGCAAACCGACGCGCTGTGTGCACAGACCGACCCCGAGGCCTTCTTCCCTGAAAAGGGTGGCTCCACGAGGGACGCCAAGAAAGTCTGCGGGGCGTGCAACGTCCGTTCCCAGTGCTTGGAGTACGCGCTCACCAATGACGAGCGGTTTGGTATTTGGGGCGGCCTCTCTGAGCGGGAGCGTCGTCGGCTTAGGAAGCGAGCGGTCTGATTCTCAAGGAAGTTCACGTTACCGCCGTCGTGGTTTCCCACGACGGCGGCAACTATCTCCCCAGGACACTGGCGGCACTGTCGAACCAAACACGTACGCCGGATGCCGCCATTGGTGTTGACGCAGGATCCTCGGACAACTCGCTGGCATTGCTCCGCGAAGCTTTGGGCCCGGGCCACGTCATGTCATTCCACCCGCCGGCGAAGTCCGGATTCGGCGCCGCCGTGATGGCTGGACTTCAGGACCTCGCCCCGGCCCCGGACAGCGGCGGCCAACCAGCCGGCGTCGTCCACTGGGTGTGGTTGCTGCACGATGACGCCGCACCGGCGGCGGACGCCTTGGCTGAGCTGCTGCATGCCGTGGAACGCGCGCCGTCGGTTACCGTGGCAGGCTGCAAGCAGCTCGGTTGGGACAACGAACGGCATTTGGTGGACGTGGGCTTGTCTACGAGCCGCTGGGCTGAGCGCCTCACGCTGATCGACGCCGATGAAGTCGACCAAGGCCAGCACGATAACCGCACGGACACCTTCGCTGTTAACTCCGCCGGAATGCTGGTCCGCAGGGACGTATGGGAACAGTTCCAAGGCTTTGATCCGGCACTGCCAGGAAGCGGCGACGACGTCGACTTTGGCTGGCGGAACTGGCTGGCCGGAAACCGCGTGATTGTGGTCCCCAGCGCGCATATGTTCCATGTGGAGCACCGGCCCAACGGCTTGGGCACCTCCTCCGCCGCGCGGAAAGCCCAAATCCACATGCGGCTTAAGCACGCGCCATGGTGGAACGTCCCCTTCCAGGCCTTGGGCGCCCTCCTTGGCGCGATGATCCGACTCCTGCTGAGCATCCTGGTCAAGGAACCGGGCTATGGCTTCTCGCAGTTCACCGCCACGGTCGCAGCTTTGATGCGGCCGGCAGCTGTACTCCGCGCCCGTCGTGTCGCCGCAAAGACGCGGCGGGTGCCACGGTCCCTTGTCCGGAAGTTGCAGAAACCAACACGTGAAGTCCGTGCCAACAGGCGATCCCTGCTGGAAGCTATCCGGCCCGCGGATGATTCGCCTGTTTCGGACCTCTTGGCGCCGGAGCCCAGTGGCGACGCCGCTGACGACTTCGCAGCCCTGGCCACCAATGAGCGCGGATGGGTGGGAACGGGCGCAGTAGCTGCGGCGTTGCTTGCCCTGGCCGCCGCACTCGTGGGCCTCCTGGGACTTGTTGGATCCGGTTCCGTGGCGGGCGGGGCATTGCTCCCGCTGTCCTCCGCCGCCGGATCTGTTTGGGCCAACGCCTCCGCATGGTGGATTTCATTGGGAGCCGGATTGCCTGGCCACGGGGATCCGTTTGGTTACGTCCTGTGGCTCCTGTCTTTGGCCGGCGGCGGGGCCGGGAATGGAGCCATGGTGTGGCTCTTTGTTCTGGCGCTTCCTCTTTCAGCGGTGGCCGCATGGTTCGCCGCGGGTGCCCTCACCAGGTTGCGGCGCTTCCGGGTCATTGCGGCCTTGGCCTGGTCCGGAGCCCCGTCACTCCTGGTGGCGGTCAATGAGGGCCGTGTGGGTGCGCTGCTTGCCCACCTGTTGATGCCGTTGCTGCTGCTGGCACTGCTGCGGGCCTGCGGTGCCGCGATTGATCAGCGGCACTCCCCGGGACAGCGCCAGCTGGGCCAGCGGACAGTCCGAGTCAAGAAACCGGGAATCAACGGAGTACCGTCATGGACTGCTGCTGCGGCGGCGGGGCTCGCCATGGCAGTAGTCACCGCGTCAGCGCCCTCCCTCATAGCGCCCATCGTGGTTTCGGTGGTACTCGGTGCTGTGATATTGGGCCAGCGGGGTAAGACCCTGTGGTGGTCCCTCCTTCCGACTATTGTCTTGTTCCTGCCTTACGCGATCTCCGTCCTCGACCGGCCCCGGGCTTTGCTGGCCGATCCCGGCCTGCCTCTCGCTTTCAACGCTGCGCCTTTGTGGCAGCAGCTTCTTGGCCAACCATTGGCGTTCGACGTCGACGGCGGCCTGACGGGCCTGTCCGTCTTCGGACCCGGTTCTTTCCCCTGGGCCTTGGTGTTGGCCTGCCTCATTGGCGTGCCGGTGTTGCTCCTGGCTGTTATCGCCCTTTTCCTCCCGGGGCGGCGCACCGCGCTTGTCCGCGTGTTCTGGTTGGCAGCCTTGGCCACGCTGGCGAGCAGCTGGCTGGTAGGCCACCTGGCGACCGGGATGAACAATTCCGTGATGGTGGGCCCATTCACGGGCCCGGCTATCTCTGCGGCTGGCATTCTGCTGCTGTGCGCGGCGTTGCTGGGTGCCGAAAAACTCTTCGCAACCGGTGGAGCCAGCACCACCAGGTCCGGGCGGAAGCCGGCCTTACGCCGTGTAGCTTCCGGCTTGATAGTGGCACTCATGGTTGCCGGGCCCTTGGCATCCATGACTGTTTGGGCTGCCCAGGCTGTGTTGATGCCCTCTCCGGGCTCCGGAGCCGTCCCCACGACCCGTGCATCTCTCGGTGTTGCCCGCCAGGTGTGGCCCGTGGACCACGCCACCTTGCCGGCCACCGCCGTCGACCTTGGCCACGGACCCGAGAAGGCCCGTACTCTGGTCATCACCAGCGGCGAACAGGGCACCTTCACGTCGTCGCTGATGAGGGGTGAAGGCACCACGATGGATAGCCTCTCCACCATTGCATCAGCCCGCACGATCATCGGCCCTCCGGGGCGTGAGGAAGCTGCCGCGGACGATCCCGCCACCACTTCCTTGCGCAGGGCGGTGGCCACCATCGTTGCAAGTACGGGTGTGGACCCCCGAGCCGATCTTGAGCAGCTCGGCGTTGGCTTTGTGGTGCTGAAGGCCGCCGATAATGCCGCGCAGTTGACCGCCAGCAGGATCGACGCAGTCCCAGGGCTCGTCGCCGTAGGCCAGACCGACGCCGGTTGGCTGTGGCGTGTTGTCTCGCGGAACCAAGCCGCTTCCACGGCCGCCGATACAGCCCACCGGGCCCGCATCGTGGACTCAAAAGGCGCAACTGCGGGCTTCCTCCCGTCCGAGGATGTTGCCGTCAACGCTCCAGTGCCTGCCGGCGACGCCGGCCGCATGGTGGTTTTGGCTGAGAGGTCAGATCCCGGTTGGAGTGCCTCGATTGACGGTCACCAGCTGAAGGCCACCACCTCGGGATGGTCACAAGCATTTGAACTTCCCGCTGGCGGTGGACACCTCGAGGTCCGCTATACCAACCCCTGGGCGTTGTGGTTGGGCATCCTCCAAGTCGCCGTGATCGGACTGACCGTATTGCTTGCCGTTCCAGTGCCCGCTCGACGCACGCGGACCGGCATGTCGAGGGATGAAGTTTCCCTCCGTAAGGAGTACAGCAATGTCTGACGAGCTGAACAGCGCCAACGACGCCGGTGACGTGCCGGGCGCCAAGGCCAGCAGCGCCAAGGCCAGCAGCGCCAAGGCTGAAAATGCCAAGGCCAGCAGCGCCAAGGGGCCGGGCAAAACGGAGTCCAGCGGGTCCAGTCGCGCGAAAGACTCAGGCTCGCGCAAGAAAGGATCCCGTACGTCCCGCAAGGGCGTAATCGTTGGGGTGCTCTCCGGCGTCGTGATCCTTGCTGCAGGGGGAGCGGCGGTTGCTGCTGCGTCGGTGTTGCCCGGCCCGTCCGGTGGTAAAACGCTGAATGTACCGCAGGCGGATGTCCCGGCAGGCCAAGCGCTCGGAGTTTGCCCGGAACCGGCGCGGCTGCTCAATGGGAGCGTCGTCGGCACCGATGCCGCGTTCAGCCCCGTATCGACCACGGCAACCAGTGCGCTCAACGCCGTGGTGCTGAGCAATGCGGCCGGCGTCATTCCGGGAAGTAAAGTGACCGCCCTGTCCGGCGGTGCGGTGGCGGAGATCGCTAAGGCACCCACGGCCAGTCCGACGCCGACCACCGGCCCTCCGGTCCTGGCGGCAGCTTTGGCCTCCATCAGTCCGGTGACGTCCGCAACCGTGGTGGGCGCTGATCCCATCGGCAATGAGCAGGCATCCATGGCCGCAAACGTCACGTACTCCGCCACGGACGGTGATCTGCGCGGGCTTGCCTCAGCGCAGTGCCAACAGCCCGGCAACGATGCTTGGATCCTTGGAGCGAGCACGTCAGTTGGCCGCACCGCTGTGCTGAATGTCAGCAATGCCTCCTCAACCCCGGCCACGGTGAACCTTGATCTGTTCGGGAGCCAAGGGCAGATTCAGGCTGCTAATGCTCGCGGCCTCTTGGTGGCCCCAGGAACAACCCGATCCATCAATCTCGGGGGACTGGCCCCTGGGCAGACCCAACTTGCGGTCCATCTCCTCAGTACGGGCGGCCCGGTTGCCGGAACCATTCAACAGAGCGTCCTGCGGGGGTTGGTTCCTGGCGGCGTCGAGTACTTGTCCCCAGGCGCTGCGCCCTCCAACCTCCAGGTGATGTCCGGGGTCAATATCCAGGACACCGCGGCGATCAAGGCGCTCGGCGGCAAATCCGACTTCGCGGATGCCCTCCCCGCATTGCAGCTGGCCGTTCCCGGATCCGCTGACGCGGTCATCCAGGTTCACGTCTACGGCGCCAACGGCGAGCGTCAGATTCCCAACGGGGGAGTAGTGACGGTGAAGGGCGGCACCGTAGCGACACTGAACCTGGACGGACTGCCGGCCGGGACGTACTCGGTGGGCGCCAGCTCGGATGTGGCTTTTGCTGCCTCAGCCCGGGTGACACGGGGCGCAACAGTGAATGATCCAAGCGACTTCGCTTGGTCGCCGGCCTCCGCACGGCTCGGCAGCCAGCATCTCGTGGCGGTCCCTCGGGACGGCAACGCGTCGTTGACCTTCGGCGTTCCCGTAGGTCGTGGAACGGTCAGCTACGCTCCGGTGACAACGGACGGGAAGATCGGCAAGGCCATTTCCGTGGATATGTCCGGAGGGACGACGTCGTCGATCGATCTGCCGGCGAAGTCCGGAGCGTCTGCCGTGGCGGGATACGTCGTTTCAGCCTCGGGCGATCCGGTCTATGGCGCGCTCCTCCTTGGTAAGGACGGCCGAAACGATGTTTCGGTGGTTGCCATCCCGGACGCAGCCGCTGGACTTGAGAAGGTGCCGGTTTCAGTCGGTTACTGATAACGACGGCGGTAGACAGGGTCAAGCGTCTCCGGCGGGACGCCGAGCATTTCTGCCGTGTACTCCACCACCACGTCATGCACCAGGTCCTGGAGTTCCTCGCGATTGGTTGAGCCCTGCTCGACAACCCGCCGGTACACAGTGATCATCGGTGCTTGGCCGCGGCCTCCGGGCGTGTAGGACCCCATGGGTGCGGGGCCGCCTTTTGCGACCAGCACCTCAAGGTCAGGTGGGATCTCGTCGACGGCGAAGAGTACGCCGTCGAGTTGCTTTCCCCACATGTCCTGCAGCCGTTCCGCTGAGTCCAGCACCATGTCATCAAAGCGCTCGGAGCGCGAACGGAAACCGGGAAGGTTCGGGAGCATCAACTCGCCGCGCAGTCCCCGGCCATGGCGGTTTCGCCTGCGCCTCCGGAAACTGCGGCCCGGGCCAGCGCTTTGCTCCGCCTGATCGCCACTGGCGTCAGTCCCCTCTGCGTCAGTCCACCGGAGGGTGAATCCGGGAACGTGTGGCTGTGACTGCATGTATCGACTTTAGTCCGGAGGGACCGGCAACGCGACATCATCAGGCCGGAACGGCAAGAGTGCCGTCCCCGCGGAAATTCTTGCGCGGGTCACAGCCCCCAATGCACAAGGTAGGTCTCCATAAGCGCTAATCTGGGGTGTTGTGGGTGCTATCCGTCAGTGTTCAAGATCAGCCTGCCGCCAGTCTGCGGTGGCCACTTTGACGTACGTGTACGCAGACTCCACGGCCGTTTTGGGCCCCCTGGCCACCTACGCCGAGCCGCATGCCTATGACCTTTGCTCCCAGCACGCCGGCAGCCTCACGGTTCCTCGTGGCTGGGAGGTCCTGCGTTTGGCGATGCCGGCCACCAGGCCTGAGCCTGGTCCGGATGACTTGCTTGCTTTAGCAAATGCTGTCAGGGAGGCCGCCTCGGCAGCTCCGGAGACCGCCGCGCGGCACAGCCACCCGCAGATTGAGCCGCCGGCTGCCGCGGAAGGAACCCGCCGCGCCCACCTGCGCGTACTCCGCGAACCTTCGTAGTTCTTACCCACTGAGGCAAGTCACGCGAGGCGTCGTCACCGCGTCGCTGCAGGTGGAGGGAGGGCCGCGAGCCTGGGACGCAATTCGTCGTCCGCGGACCAGGGGAGGGACTGCGCGGTAGGCTGGGATCAGCAGATAAGTCCACCTAGCGTGCCACCACGGCGCCATCCAGGGAGCATCATTTATGCCAAAGGTCAGTCCTGAACTGTTGTCCATCCTGCGCTGCCCCGTGACCGGTTCCCCACTGGTCCAGGAGGGGGAAGAATTGGTCTCCACCGAGCCGGGAGCCGACGGCGAAAAGCTCCGCTACACGATGGAGGACGGCATTCCGTTGCTGCTTCCCCCGGAACTTTTGGCAGCCGCGAACGCTGCCGGCTCCAGCCACACCGATTCCCAGGCCTGAACGGCTTCCCCTCCACATCCGCACGTCCGGTTAATCCCTAAGGAACTTCCATGACTTTCGACTTCAAAGTGGCTGACATTTCCCTCGCGGAGGCGGGCCGCCACCAGATCCGCCTTGCTGAGCACGAAATGCCCGGCCTGATGTCACTCCGGGCGGAATTCGGAGCGGAGCAGCCGCTGAAGGGTGCCCGGATCGCCGGATCGTTGCACATGACAGTGCAGACTGCGGTCCTCATCGAGACCCTCACAGCCTTGGGTGCCGAGGTCCGTTGGGCTTCCTGCAACATCTTCTCCACGCAGGACGAGGCCGCGGCCGCCGTCGTTGTCGGTAACGGTACGCCGGAAGACCCGCAGGGTGTCCCGGTCTTCGCTTGGAAGGGCGAAACCCTCGAAGAGTACTGGTGGACCGCGGAGCAGATCCTGACGTGGCCCGGCGCGGAGACCAATCCCGAACTCGTTCCCAACATGATTCTCGACGACGGCGGTGACGCCACGATGCTGCTGCACAAGGGCGTGGAATTCGAAGCCGCCGGTGCAGTGCCGGCAGCCACCGAGGAAGATCCTGAGGAATACATACTCATCCTTGACCTCCTACGCCGCACATTGGCCACCGACCCGCAAAAGTGGACCCGGCTGGCGGCCCGCATCGAAGGCGTCACGGAAGAAACCACCACCGGCGTACACCGCCTGTACCAGCTTGCCGAGCAGGGCAAGCTGCTTTTCCCGGCCATCAACGTGAACGATTCCGTCACTAAGAGCAAGTTCGATAACAAGTACGGCATACGCCACTCCTTGCCGGACGGGATCAACCGCGCCACCGACGTCCTCATGGGCGGTAAGGTCGCCGTCGTCTGCGGCTATGGCGACGTCGGCAAGGGTGCCGCAGAGGCGCTGCGCGGACAGGGATCGCGGGTGATTGTCACGGAAATCGACCCCATCTGTGCCCTGCAGGCCGCCATGGACGGCTACCAGGTTGCCAAACTGGAATCCGTCCTGGCGCAGGGCGACATTTTCATCACCACCACGGGCAACAAGGATGTCATCATGGCCGAGCACATGCTCGGCATGAAGAACAAGGCGATCGTGGGCAACATCGGCCACTTCGACAATGAAATCGATATGGCCGGATTGGCCAAGCTGCCCGGTGTGAAGAAGGTGGAAATCAAGCCGCAGGTCCACGAGTGGGTCTTCGACGCCGGTTCAGATGACGAACGTTCCATCATCGTCCTGTCCGAGGGACGCCTCCTCAACTTGGGTAACGCCACCGGTCACCCGTCCTTCGTGATGAGCAACTCGTTCGCGAACCAGACCATTGCGCAGATTGAGCTGTGGACCAAGAGGAACCAGCCTGCGGGCGAACGTGAATACCAAAAGCAGGTTTACGTCCTGCCGAAGATCCTGGACGAGAAGGTGGCGCGCCTGCATTTGGACGCCCTGGGCGTGGAACTGACCGAATTGAGCAAGGACCAGGCAGACTACCTCGACTTGGACGTCGCTGGCCCCTACAAGGCGGAGCACTACCGCTACTAGGACCGCGGCGGTCCGGCTGTGCATTGTTCCTGTGCCTTATTCGCTTGACGAATCATGCGGCGTCGACGGTCCGTCCGTCGGCGCCGCATAATGACAGCGAGCTTACAGTTGCATTTCAATCTGGCCGCGGCCGGGGTTGATCCTCGTGTCGGCCCAAAGCCGGACGGTAGGCTCGACTGCAGACAAGAGAGCCGGCGGCAGGATATTGCCGGTGGATGCCTACGGAAGTGAAACCCGCTGTGAGCGACAAGAGCCAGACACCGCAAGAGCCCGACACCGGTTCCCATGAGGACCCGGACGAGCCGGCTTTTGACTGGATGAAGCCAGCTTCGTCCAGCGGTTCTTCCGCAGCGGCGCCCACCGACGAGGTGCAGGGCGCCGCCGCCGGAGCTACCGCCGGCGCAGCCGGCCCCACCGAGCAGCCCAGCCCCACCGAGCAGCCCGGCCTCACCGAGCAGCCTGGCCTCACCGAGCAGCCTGGCTCGCGTGCCGACCGGAAAGCCGCCGAAGCGGGGACCGCCGGCGCCGACCAGCCAGTGGCCGAGACTCCCGTGTTCGCGGATACCTTGGCCCACACGCCGGCGGACAAGCAACCGTCCGCGTACTCCGAGCAGTCCACCTATTCGGAGCCGCTGCCGACGTCGGCCCTCCAGGTCCGTCCGCCGGAAGAGGAGGTGGCCCGCCGCAACGCCGAGCGTGAACAAGCAGCCAAGGTCAAGCCCGTTGGCCCCCGTGTTTTCCAGGTCCTGCTGGCTGTCTTCTACCCGATCATCCTTTTGGTCCTTGCCGTCCGCGCCGTGACCAGCCCGCTGTTCCTCTGGGTGGAGTACAACCGTCCTGGCTTCCCCGGAGACGGGTACGGCTTCAGCACCGATGACCGCACGACCTACGGCTCGTATGCTGTGGACTATTTGAGCAACTGGGCCGGTCCCCGCTACTTGGGAGGCTTGGTCACCCAAGACGGCACCAAGCTTTTCCGCGACGGCGAAGTTGCCCACATGGCCGACGTCAAGGTCGTGATCCTGTCCACGTTCCTTGGTGGTCTCTTGCTGGTGCTGCTGAGCATCATCGCCATTCTGTATCTTCGTAAGCGCAGCAAGGGCGGGGTCCGTCGCGGCCTCTTCGCCGGCTCGATCGTCACGCTGGTCATCATCATCGCCTTGGGCGTCCTGGGCACGCTGAACTGGGAGCAGTTCTTCACCGATTTCCACCACGTTTTCTTCGCCAACGGGACCTGGACCTTCTCACTGGATGACACCCTGATCCGCCTCTTCCCGGGCCAGTTCTGGGTGGACGCCGGCATCGTAATCGGTGCCCTGGTCTTCATCGCGGCCGTGCTGACCTTCATCTTCACCTGGCCCACCCGTCGTCGAAGGGGACTTCCGCCGCGCAAACAGCGCAAGGCCGCCAGCCAGGACGCAACGGTAGAAGGCTCCAACCATGGTGACTCCAGCGCGGGCGAACTTGCCGACGTCGACGGGGGTGGCGAGGAAGCGGAAACGCTCGACGCCGGAACCCGCGCGGGCGCACACGCCAGCAACGCTTCGGTAGACGCTGAAGACGATGCTCACCGGGAAGCGAAAACCAGAGCCAAGCGGTAGGCGCTTATTTTCGGTAGAGCTTGTCCACGACTCCTTGGAAATCGTGGATCACAGCCGAGCGCTTGAGCTTGAGCGACGGCGTGAGATGGCCCGATTCAACGCTTAAATCGGCAGTGATGAATTCAAACTTCCGGATGGACTCAGCTGCCGAAACGAGCTTGTTGGCCTCGTCCACGGCGGGTTGGACGGCTGCCCGTACGCGCTGATCCTCAACTGCTTCAGCCACGGACAGGGGCTTTATCTTCTGTTGAGAGCACCACTGGGCCAGCCCTTCGGGATCAAGGCTCAGCAAGGCTGCGATGAATGGTCGGCCCTCGCCAACTACCACGGCATGGGCGATCAACGGGTGTTCCCGGAGCTTCTCCTCCAGAGGCGCCGGGGCCACGTTCTTACCACCAGCGGTGACCAACAGGTCTTTTTTGCGGCCGGTGATGGTCAGGAATCCGTCCTCGTCGAGTTCACCTAAATCCCCGGTCCGGAAGAAACCATCCACGAACGTGGCATCGGTGGCCTCGGGATTGCCGTGATAGCCCTTGAAAACGCCGATGCCTTTGACCAGGATCTCACCGTCGGGCGCCACACGGATGGTGGTTCCGGGCAGTGGTATGCCGACCGATCCAATGCGGCTCATGTCGGGCGTGTTGACCGTGCAGGGGGCTGTGGTTTCGGTCAGGCCGTACCCTTCGAGGACCGGAACGCCGGCGCCATGGAAGAAGTGGTTATCCCGCAGGCTGAGCGGGCTCGCACCGGAAACCGTGAAACCAACATTTCCACCGAAGGCTTGGCGGACTTTGGGATACAGGAGGCGGTTGAACGTTGAATGCTTGAGCCCCAGGAGCCACCCTGGACCTGCCCCTTCACCGCGGGTGGCGAGGTCCACCGCCGTCGAATACTCCACAGCTGTGGCAGATGCCGCGGCGAACAAAGCGGATCGGCCGCTCATGGCGGCGGCGTGGCTGGCCCCGGCGTACACCTTCTCGAAGATCCGGGGGACGGCCAGCAGGAACGTGGGTTTGAAGGAACCGAGATCCGCCATCAGCCCGGCAGCGCCGGCGCTGTGCCCCAAGGTGATTCCCGCAGTGAGGCAGACAACCTGGACGGCGCGAGCAAGGACATGCGCCAAGGGGAGGAACATCAGTGTGCGGGCGCCGGGCTGCATGAGCAGTTCAGGGAGGAACGGTATGACGTTGCGGGCTACCCGGACGAAGTTGCCGTGGGTGATTTCGCAACCCTTTGGCTTGCCTGTAGTGCCGGAGGTGTACACGATGGAGGCGACGTCGGACAGCGTGGCCGCGCTGCGTTGGCGCTCCACCTCGGTATCCGAGATGCCCATGCCGACGGCGGCCAGGCTGGTGAGGTTCGGGGCGTCGCCGTCGTGATCCATGCGGATGATGGTGACCGGATCCTCGCCCAGCGCAGTTGATTTGTCTACCAGGGAACGGACCATGCCCGCCTTCGCCAAGTCCTCCACGAAGACGCGGCGAGCTCCGGAATCAGCGAGGATCCACTCAATTTGGCTCGCAGAGGACGTCTCGTAGATGGGGACGGTAACCCCGCCCGCCATCCAGATGGCGAAATCCACCAGTGTCCATTCGAAGCTTGAATGGGACAACACCGCTACGGGATCGCCAGGGTTCAGGCCGCCGGCGATCAACCCCTTGGCCAGATCGGTGACGTCCGCCAGGAAACGGGCAGCAGAAACATTGAGCCAGCCGTTAGGGGTCTTGTGCGCGTACAAGATGCCAAAAGGATCCTTACGGCAACGTTCCAGAAGAAGGTCCGTGACGTTGGTGCTTTCATCTGCCTCGACCAGGAGCTCCGTACTAGCTTCCCTCACGAGCGTGTCCCTAGATCCACGACGGCATCCACATCCTCATGTGCCATTGCTGGTAACTGATCACTTCCGCAGTCAGTACCGGGTAGAAGAACGCTGTTAACAGCACCGCCACCACCAGTACCAGGGTTACTGCGTAGAGCCCCGACCGGCGGCGCCAGGGCGGATCATTGCTGCGCCCCAGGACAAGGCCGAGTACGTAGGTGAGTCCCAGGACCAAGAAGGGTTCGAAGGAGACTGCGTAGAAGATGAACATGGTGCGTTCGGGATACATGAACCAGGGCAGGTATCCGGCTGCTACCCCGGCCAAGATCGCTCCGGCGCGCCAGTCGCGGCGGCCGGCCCACCAGAAGAGCAGGATCACCAGGGCAATGGTTCCGCCCCACCACACTACGAGGTTTCCCAGCGGCAGGATGGCCGACGAACAGGCCTGCACGTCGCAGCCGGGCGTGCCCTGCTTGGGCGTTTCATAGAAGAACGATGTAGGCCGACCCATCACAAGCCAGGTCCAGGGACTGGATTCGTAGGGGTGATCGGCGGTCAGGCCTTGATGGAAGTTGAACGCCTCAATGTGGTAGTGCACCAGTGATCGCACGGAAGCGGGGAGCCAATCCCAACCCGGCGTCGGGTTCGTCGCAGCCCATTGCCGGTAGTAGGCGTCCTTGGAGAGGAACCATCCTGTCCAGGTCGCAGCGTAGGTCACGGCGGCAGCGGGAATGAGGGTCACGAACGCTGGTAATCCGTCCCTGATGATGCCCGTGCTGAACCAGGTCCGGATTCCGGCGACGCGCCGAGCATTCATGTCCCACAGGACAGTCATGATTCCAAAGGCAGCCACGAAGAACAGGGCCGACCATTTGGTCCCCACCGCCAAGCCCATGCAGATTCCGGCAACGAGGCGCCACCACCGCATGCCAAGCCATGGGCCGGTCACCAATTGCGTGGCGGAAGGCCGGGAACCGCCCGAACCAGCCGCTTGGGCGGCCAGCCGGGAGGCCAGACGACGGCGGCCGTCGTCGCGGTCCAACAGCAGGGCGCCAAAAGCGGCCAGGAGCCAAAAAGTCAGGAAGATGTCCAAAAGAGAGGTGCGGGAGAGCACCAAGTGGTGCCCGTCGATCGCAAGCAGCAGCCCCGCTATGGCAGCCAACGTGTGTGAACGGAAAAGCTTCAAGGCAATGAGCGAAACCAGGAAGACCGTCAACGTGCCCGTCAACGCCGCACTGAAACGCCAGCCGAACGGGTTGTCGCCGCCGAACAGCCACATCCCGAAAGCGATCATCCATTTGCCCACGGGAGGGTGGACTACGTATTCGGGCGTGTCCAGGAGGACATTGGGATTTCCTGCGTTGAACGAGTCGTTGGCTTGCGCCGGCCAGCTCCGCTCGTAGCCGCTGACCAGGTAGGAGTAAGCATCCTTGACGTAATAGGTCTCATCAAAGACCAAGCTATGCGGCGTATCAAGCCGGAAGAAGCGCAGGATGCCGGCCAAGACGGCCGAGATCGTGGGAATCAGCCAAAACCACAAGCGCAACGACGCCGGATAGTCCCGCCAGCTCTGGATTGTCCCGATCAGCCGTTCCCGCAGGGCCGCCTCGGTGAATGCCTCCGCGGGGCGTGCTATCCAGCGGTGGCGGTCGAGTCCGCGTTCAAGCCCCCGGCCAAGCGCCCGCCCTGACGTGCGGCCGGGGCCGCCTTGGCCGCTGACGGATGACGCCGCAGGGGTGCTGGACGTAGCGTCGGAAACGAGCGTCTGGTTCACCCGCCCATGCTACCTTTCGATTCCCGCTGCAGGGTTGACCCCGCGCGGCATTAGGCTTGGCAGGTGGACGAACAACAGGCAACCCCGGATAACGCCGATTTCAGTGACGACGCTCATGCCGAGGTGGGCGAGGACTTCAGCGACGAACTGGTTGGTCTGGGTTCCGCGGCTGCGGGCCCGGCCGGAGCCCCGGGTGTGGGCAGGATCGTCCTGGCAGCCACCCCCATTGGCAACGTCGGCGATGCGTCGTCGCGGTTGGTCGAGTTGCTTGCCACTTCCGACATCGTGGCAGCCGAGGACACGCGCAGGCTGCATCGCTTGGTCACCGCGCTGGGCGTGGAAGTAACCGGCCGCGTAATCAGCTATCACGAACACAATGAAGTAGCCAAGACGGGCGAGTTGCTGGATCACGTACGCGCCGGAAAGACCATCCTCATGGTCAGCGATGCCGGCATGCCCGCGGTCTCCGATCCCGGTTTCCGCCTGGTCGAAGGAGCAGTTGCTGCCGGGCTGACCGTCACGGCCGTTCCCGGGCCGTCTGCTGTGCTCACTGCGTTGGCCCTGTCCGGCCTACCGACCGACCGCTTTTGCTTTGAAGGCTTCCTGCCGCGCAAGTCGGGGGAGCGAAACTCCCGCCTAGCCGATCTGGCTGACGAGCGACGGACCATGGTGTTTTTCGAAGCGCCGCACCGCCTTGAAGTGATGCTGCGTGCCCTGCACGAGCGCTTCGGCGCGGAACGCCGCGTCGCCGTCTGCCGTGAACTGACCAAGACGTACGAAGAAGTCCTCCGCGGAACGTTGCGCGAGCTCCTGGAGTGGGCTGAAAACAATGAAGTCCGCGGCGAAATTGCCGTGGTGGTCGCTGGTGCGCCCGAACAGGAACCTGGCAAGCCCGAGGACCATGTGGCGGCCGTGAACGAGCTTATTTCCCAAGGTATGCGCCTCAAAGAGGCCGTAGCGGCTGTGGCCGAGGACGCCCGGATCAGCAAACGGGAACTCTACTCGGCGGTCCTGGCAGCACGCTGATCAGAGCTGTGCACCTGCACAAATCGGCGATGCCCAGGCAGTGCGCGACGGCGTAGACACTGCTTCTTGCCGGGCAGTACGGTGGCAGTAATTCAAGCCACTTCTGGCAAGGAACCCAAGCGGTGCACTTCTCCAAAGGCACCCAAGACGAAGGAGTCGCCATGACTGTCACGGTTGAACGCGAAAGCGAACTGCTGGCTTCTGTCCCTACTGGCCTGCTGATCAACGGTCAGTGGCGCCCGGCGGGATCCGGTAAGACCTTTGATGTAGAGGACCCGGCCACGGGCAAGGTCCTGCTCAGCATCTCCGATGCCGGTGCCGAAGACGGCGCGGCCGCCCTCGGCGCCGCCGCTGCCGCCCAGGCAGACTGGGCCCGCACCCCCCCGCGCGAACGCGGCGAGATCCTGCGCCGCGCATTTGAACTGGTCACCGAGCGGGCCGAGGACTTTGCCCTGCTGATGACCCTGGAAATGGGCAAGCCGTTGGCCGAAGCCCGTGGCGAGGTCACCTACGGCGCTGAGTTCCTCCGCTGGTTCTCCGAGGAAGCTGTTCGCGTCTCCGGCCGCTATTCCGCAGCCCCTGACGGCAAGAACCGCCTCCTGGTGCAGAAGAAGCCCGTTGGCCCCTGCCTGCTGATCACGCCGTGGAACTTCCCCTTGGCCATGGCCACCCGCAAGGTAGCCCCCGCCGTCGCCGCCGGTTGCACCATGGTGCTCAAGCCCGCCAACCTGACCCCCCTGACCAGCCTGCTGTTCGCACAGGTCATGCAAGAGGCCGGTCTTCCGGCAGGTGTCCTGAACGTCATCCAGACCTCCACCGCGGGCGCCGTGACCGGCCCGCTGATCAAGGACGACCGCCTACGCAAGATCTCCTTCACCGGCTCCACGCCCGTTGGCCAGGCCTTGATCCGTGAAGCTGCGGACAAGGTCCTGCGCACCTCCATGGAACTCGGTGGCAACGCCCCGTTCGTCGTCTTCGAAGACGCCGACCTGGACAAGGCCGTTGAAGGTGCCATCGCTGCGAAGATGCGCAACATGGGCGAGGCCTGTACGGCTGCCAACCGCTTCATTGTGCACGAGTCCATCGCAGACTCCTTCGCTGAGAAGTTCGCCGCCAAGATCGGTGCACTCACCACGGCCCGTGGCACCGAGCCCGAGTCCAAGGTGGGTCCGTTGATCGACGGCAAAGCCCGCGACGGCGTCCACGCCTTGGTCACCGAGGCCGTGGCAGCCGGCGCCGAGGCAGTTACCGGTGGCTCCGCCGTCGACGGTCCCGGTTACTTCTACCAGCCCACGGTCCTGAAGAACGTCCCGGCCGATTCCCGCATCCTCCAGGAAGAAATCTTCGGTCCGGTAGCCCCGATCGTCACGTTCTCCACCGAGGATGACGCCGTTCGCCTGGCCAACAACACCGAATACGGCCTGGTGGCATACGTCTTCACCAAGGATCTCAACCGCGGCCTGCGCATCAGCGAACGCCTGGAGACCGGCATGCTCGGTCTCAACGCCGGCGTCATCTCCAACGCGGCGGCACCGTTCGGCGGCGTCAAGCAGTCCGGCCTGGGCCGCGAAGGCGGTTCCGAAGGCATCGAAGAGTACCTCTACACCCAGTACGTAGGTATCGCGGATCCCTACGCCGACTAGGTTGCAGGATCCAGTCCACCGCTCTCGCAACAAGAACGGTTGACGCACGTAAAGGGCCCGGCCCCGGAACCACAAGTTCCGGCGCCGGGCTCTTTGCTGTAGCGGGCCTTTGCTGTAGCGGGTCAGTCTCACCGGCGCCCTATCGCCTCTCGGGTAACAACCTGCCCAGCTTTCGCCAGCTCCGGGCAAGGGCCCACCCCGCGGACTTACCCGCCGTGCGCAGCGACCGGAGCGGCGCCCCCAAACCGCGGGACCACCGATGCATCAACGACGGCGGGACCCACTCCGCGCGGAAGCGCACGGACCAGCGGGCGTTGCTGCGAAGCGATTCGCGAACGACGGCGATGCGCGGCGCAGCCGGTGTTGCCGCTGGTGGTACGCCACCTCGACCCGCAGGCTGGCCGTACCGATCGCGTTCGAACTCGGAGGTAAGGGATATGACTGCCACGTGGGCGGCGTCGTCGATGCCTCCTGCCTGACCCAAGGCGGCGCTGGCACGTAGCCGTGCGGAAAAGTGGCGCGGCGTTTCACTGGGCGCGGAGGGCATGCCGTAATCGGTGGCCAAGTCCTGCAACTCCGCCCACGCAAGCCCGGGAGCAGGGTCCCGGTATCCGGGAGGCGGGGTGCCGGCACGCGCTGGTGGGCGAACAGCGAGCCGTCGACGGCGCTGCGCTGTCCGGGCCAGCCGGGGAGAGCAGAGGAAGGCAACCAGCAGCAGGAAGCCGGCAGCCCCAACACTGATCACGGGAAGCGTGCGGACCTCGGCGGGACCGGCAACGGCAGCGGAAGCTCCCGCCGTCGGGGTGGCGGTGGGCGCTGGCGCCTCGGGGGTCGCAGCGCTGTTCTTTTCATCGGTGTTTGAGGTGATGCTGCCGGGTACCGCGGGATCGGTCGCGTAATCGGGAACAACCCCGCGGGAAGGTGTGGGCTCGAACGGAACCCATCCAAGGCCTTCGAAGTAAAGCTCGGGCCAAGCATGTGCGTCGCGGGCGTCCACCTCATATTCAGGGAATGACCCTTGGCCAACCAGCGCGACGGACTGTCCGGTGGGATGCCCGGGGGCGTAGCCCACAGCAACGCGGCTGGGGATACCCTCAACACGCGCCATGACCGCCATGGCGGAGGAGAAGTGCACGCAGTAGCCGCTCTTGACCGTAAGGAAGTCGGCCAGGACGGACAGTCCGTTGCCGTCATAGCCGTTCTGGACGGGAGCCTGGAGCGAATACGTGAACTCGCTGGAGCGCAGGTACTTTTGGATGGCCAGCGCCTTGTCGTAGTTGTTGCCAGCGGACGCCGTCACTGTGTTGGCGGTCTTCCGCACGATGTCCGGGAGGTTTGCCGGGATCCGGAGAAAGTCGTTGGAGATGCCGCGGGGAGCGGCGTTGGCCAGCGCCATGGCTTGGGCGGTTATTTTGGGCGACGCCGAGAAAACCACGTACCGCTGCCCGCGGGTACTGCTGTCCGTGCTCATGATGCTCAAAGTGGCCGGGTCCCACGTCCAACTCCCGCTGAGCCCGTTGACCGACGCGGGGGCGAACGGCGCTGGAAGGTACGGGCTGGTGAACTGGCCGGCGTCGATGGAAGTGACGGCGGGGACGGTGGGGCCCTGCAGGGTGTAGCCGGCGTCGATCTTGTCCGTACCGGGACGGCGTTGACCGGCCCGATCGTCGGGCGACCACGTTTCGCCGTCGAAGCTGTCTATGGTCACCGACCTCAGGTACTCGGCGCTTCCGGAGCTCGTGGCATAGGTGATCCGTCCAGCACCCGTAGGGCTGCGCAGGCTGTTGCCCAAGGTGATCATCGGGTTCAATCCGTTCGCCGTCCCCCAAGGACTCAATCGCGAGCCTTGGGGGAAAGTACCGGAGTCGAAGCCCGGAATCGCCAGGGGGACCACCAAAGCCAGGCCAAGAGCCAGCCCGCCGGCCACCATGGAACGTTTGAACTGCGAAGAACCGCGGGTGGAGCCGGACTGCAGTCGGGGGTCATGGGCAAACCACTGGCTGGTACCGAGGATGAGCAGGTAGCCGATCCCGGCCCCGAGGAACCCGGCCACGCCCACACTCTGCGGTTTGACGGTGGCTGGAACCACCATGACAGCAAGTAGCCCCAGACCGCTGACGGCGGGCATGGACAGCGGAACGGCCAGCGCATCCATCAGGATGACCAACAGGCCCAGGCAGGCACACATAACGAAAACGATTCCCGCGTTGGGAGGAACTGGCGCGGTCTCGGAGACTACGGTTTCTGCGGCCCGCTGCATCAGCTTGCCGACGGCGGCCAAGGTAGCCGGGGTGGGGATGAACCCGAGCAGGCTTTCTTGCCTGCAAAAGATGAAACTCAAGATGGTCGCCAGCATGCCCAGCGAGCCGGCGGTGGCCAGCAACGGACGCGCCCTGAGTGAACGGAGGGCAGCCAGGCTCAGCGCCGCCACGGTCACCGTAGTGATCAGTGGCAGCAGCCAAGCCCAGCCCCGGAAAACCCCATTGAGGGACAACGACGAACCCAGGACGGCCACGGCGATGGAACCCGCCATGAGCCACGGGTAGGGGCCCGCGCCGGCCGTGCGGGGCTCGCGTGTGAGGGATCCGGACGTGGGGGAGCCCGCTGTGGGGTCTGCTGTTGGGGAGTCTGGCGAGGCGCCATCCCCGCCCGGGTTCGGACGTATCCGATGTTCCTGTCCCGCGCTCATCGTGGCACCGCTGCTCCGCGTCGAACGTCCATGGCTGCTCCGGCCGCCGCCACGATGCCGCCTTCCTCGAAGGCCGACCATGCCTGGGCCAATGGTGTCCGGGCTGTCACGGCAGCGGCACGCCACCCGGCCCTCGAGAGAATCTCCACAGCCTCGTCCCGGGGGTGCACCCCGTCGGTCATCACCAAGGCAAAGGCGTTGGCACCATAGCCTGCCGCCGGTGCGAGGGCCCGGGCTTCGGCTACGGTCAGGTTTCCAAGGAGGGCCAAGAGCGGGCCCCGTAGCCGGTGCATGGCAAGTTTGTCCATCAACCCGTCATCGAAAGGGGCGTCGGAGAAATCAGCGCCTACCGTTCCGGCGGCTCCGTCATGGTGCTCGGGGCGGGCGTGCCTGGGGCCGGTCAGTTCGATCGCGGCAAGCCCCTCCGCGATGGCATGCAGGCCGCCGAGCCCGGAGAATTCCTCTGCTTCGGGGTCCGGTGCCGATCGTGAATGCAGGAATGCAGGGTTTCCGAACGCGTCGAGGAGGCGCAGTGAGTAGTTCCGCTCTGCCAAGTGGGCCGCGATGGACATGGCCGCTGTGACCATCCACTCAAATCCCGGCCCGGTGATGAGGTCCGAGTCTTCGTCATGGCCGCTGAAGCCGGTGCCGAGCCCGGCAGCGAAGGCGGTGAACCGATGATCGAGGATAACCGTGGCCTCCGGAGTGGTCACCGATTCCTCTTGCCGCACCATGAGTTGCCCGTGCCGCGCGGTCGCCGCCCAGTGCACGCGCCGCAGCGGGTCCCCGTGCCGGTACTCCCGGGTCATGATGTCGTCATCACTCGGGTTGGCCCGGACCCGGGTGGCGGTGACGCCGTCGTTGCCTCTGGCCCCGGCCAGGCCCGTCACCGGAAGTTCGACGGCGGCCGGCGTCACCGTGAGGATGTCGCCGTCGCCGATGGAGTGTCGGCGCAAGGACAAGCCGAAAGGGTCGCTGAATTCCGCGGTCACCGGACCGATCCGGAACTGACCGCGCTTGCCGGACCGCAACTGGTATTCGTAGCGGCTGGTCCCGCCTGAGGCGGATCTCGCGGGAAAACGAAAGGCGGGAGGGCTGCCAAACCGCGGAGGTAGTTGCTCCTCCATGGTCACGTGGCCCGAGTCGAACCCGGAGCGGGCAACGGCTAAGCGAACGGTGGTGGCAGCGGAGGTTTCCACAGTGGATGGGTTGAACTCCCTGTACACCTGAAAGGAGGGCTTGAGCATCCGTACCCCTGCCAAGGAGAGTAAAGGCAAGAGGAACAGCAGCACCGCCAAGGTCAGCAGGTCCCGCCTGCCCATCACGGCTGCGCAACCGAGGGACACCGCACCGCTGCCCAGCAGGCCCCACCCACGGTTGGTGAACAAATGCCTGGGGAGCCACCCTGCTACCGACATCTTCCGTGCCTCCTAACCGGCGCGGCGTTCCCTGGCCCACGCCCCGGCGGGTTCTTTCGCAACGGGAACGGACGTCAGGATGCTGTGGAGAATGCTCTGCGGGGTGTCACCGGAACTTGCAGCTTTGCGCTCGAGGATGATCCGGTGGGCCAATACGGACTCGGCCACGTCCAGCACGTCGTCGGGCAGTACGAAGTCACGGCCGTCAAGGGCAGCGGTGGCTTTGGCAGCCCGCAGGAGCTGTAGCAAGGATCGCGGGCTGGCCCCCAGGCGCAGGTTCGCGCTGTCCCGGGTGGCACGGCCGATTGCCACCGTGTATTCCTTGATGGCAGTGGACACGTAGACCTGCTGGACCATGGCGATCATGGCAGCGACGTCGTTGGCGGTAACCACCGGAGTGACTTTGACCAAAGGGGAGGACGATTGATGTGTTTCCAGCATCTGGATCTCTGCGTCCTTGTCCGGGTAGCCCATGGAGATCCGCGCCATGAAGCGATCACGCTGGGCCTCGGGCAACGGGTAGGTACCTTCCATTTCGATGGGGTTTTGGGTTGCCACCACCATGAAAGGCAGCCCCAACTGATATGACTTCCCGTCCACCGTCACCTGGTGCTCCTCCATGCACTCAAGGAGGGCGGACTGGGTCTTGGCTGAGGCCCTGTTGATCTCGTCACCGATGACGATGTTGGCGAACACGGCACCGGGACGGAACTCGAACTGCCGGGAGGACTGGTTGTAAATGGACACCCCCGTGACATCGGAGGGCAACAGGTCCGGGGTGAACTGAATGCGGGAAACTGTGCAATCGACCGTCCTCGCCAAGGTTTTGGCCAACAGGGTTTTCCCAACCCCCGGCACATCTTCGAGCAGCAGGTGGCCCTGGGCGAGGAGCACCGTCAGGGCGAGCTTGGCGGCGTCGGCCTTTCCGTCGATGACCCGGTTGATGGAACCCAGGATGTGCTCACTGGCCTCGTGGAAGCGCTCGGCGTCCATCGGGTGCTGACCGTGGCCGTTGAGTGCCGCGTCCCGTGGCTGGGCAGGTTGGACTGCGGCCTCACGCTGTGACTGCTCAAGCCGCTGTGAATGCTCGATGGCGACTGGTCGCTTGGACTCCATGGATTGCCCTTCAGCCGTGGCCGCCTTTGGCAATCCTCCTGGAGCGCTGCCAATGCGGGCTTTCCGTCCAGCCTACCTAGACAATGGCTTTGGCAGACAGAGTGCCCGCGGAATTTCTGCGCAGCCGGATTAAGGTGGGAGCATGTGCAATTCCCTCGCTCCTGCTCCCTACCGTGCTCGTGACGACGAGCACGAGGCCCTCCCTGCGGAAACAGGTACGTCCCGCAAGGATTACCCACCAGCTCCAGAACCCCTGCCGGTACCAGTGATGGACAACCACACCCACCTGGATTTCCGGCACGGCGTGATCGAGGTATCGGTCCGCGATGCCCTGGACGCTGCGGAGAGCGTGGGGGTGCAGGGTGCCGTGCAGGTTGGCTGCGACCTCGAATCGTCCCGATTCACTGTCAAAGCGGTCGACGCCGATCCCCGCCTCCTCGGGGCCGTCGCCATCCACCCGAACGACGCACCGGAATACGCCGAGAGGGGCGAATTGGAAACAGCGCTCGCCGAGATCGAGCAACTGGCTGGCCACCCGAGGATCCGCGCCATCGGCGAGACTGGTTTGGACTTCTTCCGAACGCAGGGCGAAGGGTTGGCCCATCAGCGGTATTCATTCCGCAGGCACATCGACATTGCCAAGAGACTGGACCTGACGTTGCAGATCCATGACCGGGACGCCCATGATGACGTGGTGCAGGTCCTCCGTGAGGAAGGTGCACCCGACCGCGTGGTCTTCCACTGTTTTTCCGGCGATGAAGAGCTGGCCAGGACGTGCAACGAGCACGGCTGGTACATGTCCTTCGCCGGCACCATGACATTCAAGAATGCAGGGAACCTCCGCGCGGCGTTGGCCGTGGCAGAACCGGGGAGGATCCTGGTGGAGACCGACTCGCCGTTCCTGACGCCCCACCCGCATCGTGGACGTCCGAACGCCAGTTACATGGTTCCCTACACTGTCCGGGCCATGGCCGACGTGACAGGAAGTGACCTCGCGGAACTTTGTTCGCGGCTGGCGAAAAATACCGTGGATGCTTATGGATCTTGGGCCTAATCCGCGCTTTTTAGCCCGTCTTCGGGACGTCCTCGCAGGTTCCTTAGGGGATACCCGGTATGCAGAAGGCTTGGATGCTTTATAACGGATCGGTTACTGTGTTAAACAAGTAGCCGGGGTCGGGGAAGGCCTTCGGACAGCTGGCGTGCTGATGCAGGCCCTCAGTTCAACGATGTGAAACGGCCCAAAACGGCCGGCAGTAAAAGGCGGGACCAGGCTTATATGCCTGGCCCCAACGTTTTGCGGCCACGCTCGTTTTTGTGCTCTTCCCCGTGCCTGGATGGTCTAAGAGTAATGGGCAATCGTGATCAAGTTCTTCACAACGGATGGCAAGTTCAGCTTTCTCAAAGTCGGTGTCCAAGTGTTGGTTGTCGCAGCACTGGTGGTCGGAGTTGTCGCCTTCGTCGGCAACAACAAGACCGTAACCCTCAACGTTGACGGCAAGGTGAGCTCCATCCAGACCTTCGGTGGCACTGTTGACGAAGTCGTCAAGGCTGCAAAGGTCGAGCTGAAGAACACGGACCGCGTCTCACCGGCACTGAATGCCAAGGTGGATAACGGCTCTGTGGTGAACGTGAACCTCGCTAAGGCGGTGTCCATTGACCTGGACGGCGCCCGCAAGACGGTCACCACCACGTCCCCGGACGTTGCCGGACTGGTCTCCGAGCTCGGCGTTGCCAGCACGTCCAAGGTCTCCCAGCCCAAGGATGCCTCGCTGGCAGTCAACGGTTCGTTCGTCTCCATCTCCACGCCCAAGACCATCAGCATCGTCGCTGACGGCAAGGACACCAACACCACCACGACGGCGGCCGACGTCGCCACGGTATTGAAGGACGCCGGTGTTAAGGTGGGCGCTGATGACCGGGTCTCCCAGCCGGGCAACGCGCCGATCATCCAGGACATGGTGATCAAGGTCTCCCGCGTGGACACCAGCAAGACCGCTCAGGCTACCGAAGATGTCCCCTTCGACAGTGTGAAATCGGACAGTGCCGACCTGTTCAAGGGCGAGCAAAAGGTTACCCAGGCCGGTGTGGCCGGTTCTTTGGTCAAGACGTTCAAGCTGGTCCTTGTTGATGGCCAGGAGGCATCCCGTGAACTCGTGTCCAGCAATGTGACCACCCAGCCTGTTACCGAGAAGATCAGCGTCGGCACCAAGGACCGCCCGGCCCCCACCCCGGCGCCTGCCGCGGCTGCCTCAGCCCCTGTTTCGAGCGGACCCACCGGCGCCCCGAACGAAGCCATGTGGGACAGGATCGCCCAGTGTGAGTCCGGTGGAAACTGGGCCATCAACAGCGGCAACGGATACTACGGTGGCCTCCAGTTCTCTGGTTCGACGTGGCTGGCCAACGGTGGTGGCGCCTACGCTCCCACCGCAAACCTTGCCAGCAAGGCACAGCAAATCGAGATCGCCAACCGTCTCTACGCCCGCAACGGCCTCAGCGACTGGGGCTGCGCGCACGCAGCCTGACCCGTTCGCCGGACATCCGGCACAGGGGATGTCCGGCGCAGACGATACGATATCTAGGTGACTGAACCGAATTCCCAGCCCGCCGCCGTCGCGCCTTTGCTTGGCGCCTCCGACATCCGGCGACTTGCCGAGGAAATCGGGGTCCGTCCCACCAAGACCTTGGGCCAGAACTTCGTGATCGACGGAAACACGATCCGACGGATTGTGTCCACTGCCGGCATCGGGCCTGACGAAACGGTACTGGAGGTAGGCCCGGGGCTGGGCTCGCTCACCCTTGGATTACTGGATGCCGCGAGTGCGGTGGTTGCCGTGGAGATCGATCCCGTGCTCGCCGCCAAACTCCCAGAGACGGTCAGTGCGTGGCGCCCGGGGGCGGAAGGCAATTTCCACCTCGTGGTGTCCGATGCCATGAAGGTCACCGAACTGCCCGTGCAGCCCACGGCGCTGGTGGCGAACTTGCCCTATAACGTTGCCGTCCCGGTGGTGCTCCACCTGTTGCAGCATTTTCCGAGCCTCCAGCACGGTCTGGTGATGGTCCAGGACGAGGTGGCCGATCGCTTAGCCGCCGGCCCCGGGTCCAAGGTCTACGGCGTTCCTTCGGTCAAGGCCGCTTGGTATGGCCGCATGCGCAAAGCCGGCGTTATTGGCATGAACGTCTTTTGGCCCGCGCCCAAGATCCATTCCGGCTTGGTGTCCTTCACCCGGCATGACCCGCCAGCCACCCACGCCACCCGCGAACAAGTGTTCGCCGTCATCGACGCAGCCTTTGCGCAACGGCGTAAAACCATGCGTGCAGCGTTGGCAGGCTGGGCCGGAAGCGCAGCAGAAGCTGAGCGTTTCCTGGTCACGGCCGGCGTCGACCTCACTGCCCGCGGCGAGGTGCTCGATATCTCGGCCTATGTCAGGATCGCCGAAGCCCGCCACCCCGTGGAAGCATGAACCCGGGTACCCGAAAACCAGCCGGCCTGCCATACGCGGGTGACCGCTTCCATGCCCGTACCGTGCGCGTCAAGGCGCCGGGAAAGGTAAACGTCTCGCTCAGCGTGGGCCCCCTGCGTCCTGATGGTTACCACTCGGTGGCCAGCGTGTACCTCGCGGTCTCCCTGTACGAGGAAGTGGCGGCCACCAGTACGGAGTCCGGCGGGATCACAGTGGGCATCAGCCCGGACAGCACGCTGGACCTCGACGGCGTCGACATTCCGCTGGACGAGCGGAACCTCGCCTACAAGGCCGCAGCAATCATGGCGGAGGTGTCCGAGAAGCCCACCGGGGTGCACCTGGAAATCACCAAGCGGGTGCCTGTGGCTGGCGGGATGGGCGGCGGATCTGCGGACGCCGCAGCCACGTTGCTTGCCTGCGACGCCTTGTGGAACAGCGGACTTTCCCGGGAAGAACTGGCCCACCTGGCTTCAGAGTTGGGCGCGGACGTGCCTTTCGCGCTCCTCGGCGGCACCGCCGTCGGGCTTGGTGTGGGCGATAAGTTGTCACCGGCGCTGGCCAAGGCGCAGATGGATTGGGTCTTGGTTTTTGCCGATTACGGGCTCTCCACGCCGGATGTTTTTCGCACCCTTGACGGGCTCAGGGACTCCGAAGGCCTGGACATACCCGAGCCCGTGGAGGTGGACCCCACCATCCTGCAGGCCCTCCGGCACGGGGATCCCGAACAGTTGAGCCGGGTCCTCATTAATGATTTGCAGCGGGCATCCATTGCCTTGGCACCGCAACTTCGCGATGCCATAGGCCTCGGTGAAGCCCGCGGTGCCTTGGCGGGGATGGTGTCCGGGTCCGGGCCCACCATCGCATTGCTCGCGAGGGACTCCGTTTCCGCGAGTGTCCTGGCCGAGGAACTGACGCACCGCGGGCACACCACCGTCGCAGTCCACGGCCCTGTACCCGGGGCACGGATCATCTCCGATACCCTCCTTTAGTACCTCCGCGTTCCAGCTGTAGAAAGTAGTACCCATTGGCCCACCTGCTCGGCGGCGAAAACCTCACCGTTTCGTTCGCGACCCGCACTGTCCTCGACGGCGTCACCCTCGGTTTGGAGGATGGCGACCGCATCGGCATGGTGGGGCGCAATGGTGACGGAAAGTCCACGCTCATGCGTCTGCTCGCGGCTCGGGCAACCCCGGATTCGGGCCGGGTGACCAAACGCGGCGACGTCACCGTCGGCTACCTCGACCAAAGCGACGTGCTGGACGGTGACCTGACAGTCGGCGCCGCGATCGTCGGTGACCAAGCCGATCACGAATGGGCAGCGAACCCGAAGATCCGCGAAATCATGGGTGGGCTGGTGGGCGACGTCGATTGGCACGCCAACGTCCACGCGCTCTCCGGCGGCCAGAAGCGGCGCGTTGCGCTGGCCAAGCTCCTCATCGGAGACCACGACGTCATCATGCTGGACGAACCTACCAACCACCTCGACGTCGAAGGCGTCGCTTGGCTCGCCAGGCACCTCAAGACGCGCTGGCGCGCCAACCAGGGCGCGTTCCTGGTGGTCACGCACGATCGCTGGTTCCTGGATGAAGTGTGCAACTACACCTGGGAAGTCCACGACGCCATGGTGGACATGTTCGACGGCGGATACGCCGCCTACGTTTTGGCGCGCGCCGAGCGCGACCGCATGGCCGCCGTCGTCGAGGGCAAGCGCCAGCAGTTGGTCAAGAAGGAACTGGCATGGTTGAGGCGCGGCGCCCCGGCCCGGACGGCCAAGCCGAAGTTCCGGATCGAAGCAGCCAACGATCTCATAGCCGACGTGCCGGACCCGCGCGACTCCGTGGCCCTCAGCAAGATGGCCACCGCGCGCCAGGGCAAGGACGTCCTCGACCTCGAGAACGTGACGCTGGACTTCCTCGACGGCGAGGAGGGGCAGAAACTGTTCGACAACATCACCCTCCGGCTTGCCCCGGGCGAACGGCTTGGTTTGGTGGGCGTGAACGGCGCAGGCAAATCCACCTTGCTGAAGCTGCTCAACGGTGAAATCCAACCCACCACGGGCAAGGTCAAGCGCGGAAAAACCGTGGTTACTGCCGTCCTCACCCAAGAGGTGAAAGAGCTCGACGACGTCTCGGACCTGCGCGTCATCGAGGTCATCGAGCGGGAGAAACGCTCCTTCAGCGTGGGCGGCAAGGAATTCACGGCCGGACAGCTGGTGGAGCAGCTCGGTTTCACCAAGGAAAAGCAATGGACTCCCGTATCGGATCTCTCCGGTGGTGAACGACGCCGGCTGCAGCTCCTGCGGTTGTTGGTGGGGGAGCCCAATGTGCTCATGCTCGACGAACCCACTAACGACCTCGACACCGACACGCTCGCCGCCGTCGAAGATGTCCTGGACGGCTGGCCGGGGACGCTGGTGGTTGTCAGCCACGACCGATACCTGCTCGAACGCGTCACGGACCATCAGATGGCGCTGCTTGGCGATGCAAAACTCCGTGGTTTGCCTGGTGGTGTGGATCAGTACCTCGAACTCCGCGAGGCCGCCTTGGCTTCCGGTGGCATGGGCGGGGGATCGGGCGCCCCCACGGCCACGAGCGGTTCTTCTGCATCGGCGTCGTCCGCCGCGCCGTCCGGGGCCAGCGAATCCGAAAAGCGTGAAGCGCGCAAGGACCTCAACCGGATCGACCGGCAGCTCGGCAAAATCGCCCAACAGGAAGAAAAGCTTCACACCCAAATGGCGGCGAAATCCGAAGCGGGGGATTTCGATGCGCTCGGCGAACTGAATGCCAAGCTGCAGGAGTTGCTGGACGAGAAGGAAGGCCTCGAGCTCGAATGGCTGGAGGCCGCGGAGGTGCTCGGAGAGTAACCCGGCGTGCCCGTAGTTAGGCCCCGGAGCTGGCTAGGCCCCGGAGCGCAGCTCGGGTTCCTTTTGCAACCCGGTCAGCCCGTTCCACGCCATGTTCACCAAGTGCGCGGCCACTGCGCGTTTATCCGGCGTGCGGCTATCGAGCCACCATTGGCCCGTCATGGCCACCATGCCAACGAGCATCTGTGCGTACATGGCACCGTCGGCGGAACTGAATCCCCTGCGGGTGAACTCATCGGACAACAGATGTTCCACCCGGACGGTGACATGCGATAGGAGCGTCGAGAACGCGCCTTCGGGCTGTGACGGCGGTGCATCGCGGATGAGGATCCGGAATCCGTCAGTGCGCTGTTCGATGTAGCCAAGCAGTGCCAGTGCCGCGCGCTCCACAAGAACCCTGGGGTCGGCATCGGTGCTGAGCGCTTGAGTGATGGAGTCGAGCAAGATACGGAATTCGTGCTCCACCACCTCCCGGTAGAGGCCCTCCTTGGACCCGAAGTGTTCGTAGATCACAGGTTTGGAGACTCCGGCCTTGGCGGCGATCTCCTCAATGGTTGTCGCGTCGAGTCCCCGCGCAGCGAAGAGGGAGCGGCCAATGCCGATCAGTTGCGCCTTTCGCTGGTGCCCTGTCATCCGAACGCGGGCCGCCGGCTCCCCTAGGGAGGCCTCGGTAGCGGGTTCCAAGCCAACAGAACCCGTTGGGGCCTGGGGCAGGTTGGTGGGCTTGCTCACGTGTCCATCATGCCGCAAGGGCCTGTTGAACACGGGCAACGGCTGTGGGAAGGGCATGTCCGGCAGGGAGTAAAAACCGGTCAAGTCGCGAAGCACGCAATGGTCATGGCAAACTAGATTCTTGTGTGTGCATCCCGGTCATCCGGGAAGCTGTCCGGGCTGCCGCCCTGGCTGCGGAAACACGCACAGTCCGCTCTGGTGTAATGGCAGCACCCCGGCCTTTGGAGCCGTGGAGTATAGGTTCGAATCCTATGGGCGGAACGGTCGGAAAACGCGCTCCTCTCTGTACCTGGAACGGCTCGAACGGTGCCTGGGTCCATTGTTGGATGTGGCATTCCGAAGCCGGGTCACCCGGGACATACCGAGCAAGGAGAGCCAGTACGTGAGCCCCGAAACCACCGGTCCCGCAGCGGTTATCGTCTTGGCCGCAGGTGCAGGAACCCGCATGAAGTCGCGGACTCCCAAAATTCTCCACGAAATCGGCGGCCGCTCCATGGTCGGGCACGCGCTCTTGGCGGCCCGATCCATCGAACCGCGGAAGCTTGCCCTGGTGGTCCGCCATGAGCGGGACCGCGTGGCCGAGCATGTCGCAGCTTTGGACGCGGATGCCCTGATTGTTGACCAAGACGAGGTTCCCGGCACCGGACGCGCGGTGGAAGTTGCCCTCAGCGCCCTTGACGCCCAAGCCGATGTCACCGGCACCGTGGTAGTGACCTATGGCGATGTCCCCCTTCTCACTGGCGAACTTCTCGGCGAGCTCGTGGCCGCGCACGAGGACGAAGGCAACGCTGTTACCGTCCTCACCGCTGTCCTGGATGACGCCACGGGTTATGGCCGCATCCTCCGCGCCGAGGACGGAACAGTGACAGGCATCCGGGAGCACAAGGATGCAAGCGACGCTGAGCGCAGCATCCGTGAGATCAACTCCGGAATTTACGCTTTCGACGCCGCAGTGCTCCGGACTGCGTTGGCCAAAGTGACCACCGATAATGCCCAAGGCGAGATGTACTTGACTGACGTCTTGGGCCTGGCGCGCGACGCCGGCGGCCGGGTTGCCGCCGTCGTGACCGAAGACCGCTGGCAGGTTGAGGGCGCCAACGATCGCATTCAGCTCTCGGCCCTTGGTGCGGAGCACAATCGCCGCATCGTCGAGTCCTGGATGCGGGCGGGCGTCACCGTGGTGGACCCTTCCACCACGTGGATCGACTCCACCGTCACACTGGACGAGGACGTCCGGCTGTTGCCCAACACGCAACTTCACGGCACCACCACGGTGGCGCGCGACGCCGTCGTCGGCCCCGATACCACGCTGACCGATGTCAAGGTGGGCGAGGGCGCCAAGGTGACCCGCACGCACGGCTCCGGTTCGACGATTGGTGCCAAGGCAAGCGTTGGACCGTTCACATACCTCCGCCCCGGAACGGTGCTGGGGGAGACGGGCAAGATCGGTGCGTTCTATGAGACCAAGAACGTGACGATCGGCCGTGGCTCCAAGCTTTCCCACCTTGGCTACGCCGGCGACGCCGAGATCGGCGAGGACACCAACATCGGCTGCGGGAACATCACGGCAAATTACGACGGCGAGAAGAAGCACCGTACGGTCATCGGCTCGGGGGTCCGTACCGGATCCAACACGGTATTCGTTGCCCCCGTGACAGTTGGCGATGGTGCCTACAGCGGGGCCGGAGCCATCATCCGGAAGGACGTCCCCGCCGGCGCCCTGGCCTTGAGCGTCGCCTCGCAGCGCAACGCAGAGGGTTGGGTCATCGCCAACCGACCGGGCACGGCGTCGGCCGACTTGGCACAGAATGCGCAGGCAACCGCCTCCGCCTCCACTTCCCCAGAATCTCCGGCAACAACAGAAGAGGGCACACAGGCATGAGCGAAATTACCGCACACGGCGAGAAGAAACTGATTCTCGCCGCCGGACGGGCGCATCCGGAACTGGCGCAGGAAATCGCGAAGGAGCTGGAGACGGAACTCCTTCCTATCGACGCTTATGACTTCGCCAATGGGGAAATTTACGTCCGTTCGGCCGAGAGCGTTCGAGGCACCGATGCCTTCGTCATCCAGGCCCACCCGGCTCCACTGAACAACTGGCTCATGGAGCAGTTGATCATGATCGACTCCCTGAAGCGCGCCTCTGCCAAGAGGATCACTGTTGTTTCGCCGTTCTACCCGTACTCCCGCCAGGACAAGAAGGGCCGTGGCCGCGAGCCCATCTCGGCCCGCCTCGTGGCTGACCTCTACAAGACGGCCGGCGCGGACCGCATCATGTCCGTGGACCTGCACACCTCGCAGATCCAGGGCTTCTTCGATGGCCCGGTGGACCACCTGATGGCGATTCCGTTGCTTGCCGATTACATTCGCACCAAGGTCGAAGCGGACAACATCACCGTTGTTTCCCCTGACACCGGCCGCGTCCGCGTCGCAGAGCAGTGGGCCGAGCGCTTGGGCGGTGCCCCGCTGGCGTTCGTCCACAAGAGCCGTGACCTCACGGTCCCCAACCAGGCCGTCTCCAAGACCGTTGTTGGCCAGGTTGAAGGCCGGACATGCGTGCTGATCGATGACATGATCGACACCGGTGGAACCATCTCCGGCGCCGTCCAGGTGTTGAAGAACGCCGGTGCCAAGGACGTCATCATCGCCTGCACGCACGCCGTGTTCTCCGATCCCGCAGCCCAGCGCCTGGCTGATTCCGGTGCCCGCGAAGTCGTCGTCACCAACACGTTGCCCATCCCGGCCGAGAAGCGTTTCCCGTCCCTGACGGTGTTGTCCATCGCGCCGCTGATTGCCCGCGCCATCCGCGAAGTGTTCGACGACGGTTCGGTCACCAGCCTGTTCGACGGCAAAGCGTAGCCTTGGCGTACTGAAACAACCGCTGAAGCAGGACGGGTCAGTCGCCGCCTTCGGGTGTGCGGCTGGCCCGTTTCGTTTGTCCGTTTTCAGTAATCAGGCGGTCCACTGATAAACTCTCGGGGATACCTTGGCGAGGGAGAGCACATCCGGTTCGCGTTAGTGGACCTGGGTTGCGGGTCTCCGTTATCGACTGGGTCTGCACCTCCTTCAACACAGGCGGAACGGCTGCACTGCAGCTGGTCTCGGCCGGGCGTAGAAGGTCTCCAGACCTCCGCCCTTGCTGATAGACCAGTCCGGAACATTCCGGACGCCACAGTAATCAAGGAGTACTCATGTCTGAGCAGAAGCTCACCGCAGAACTGCGCACCGAATTCGGCAAGGGTTTTGCCCGCCGTGCACGCATGGCCGGCCAGATCCCGGCTGTCATCTACGGCCACGGTGCAGAGCCCATCCACATCAACCTGCCGGGCCGCGCCACCACGCTGGCAGTCCGCGTCTCCAACGCCCTCTTGGCGATCGACGTCGACGGCCAGCAGCACCTCACGCTCGTCAAGGACATCCAGCGCGATCCCGTAAAGCAGATCATCGAGCACGTTGACCTGCAGACCGTCCAGGCCGGCGAAAAGGTTACGGTTGACATCGCCATCCACGTGAGCGGCGAAGTTGCTCCCGGTGCTGTTGCCAGCCTCGAAGCAACCACGGTTTCCCTCGAGTCCGAGGCAACCCACGTTCCCACCGCCGTCGAGGTCAGCATTGAGGGCCTCAAGGCCGGCCAGAACATCCACGCCGCAGACCTCGACCTTCCCAAGGGTTCCACGTTGCTCACCGAAGGCGACACCCTCGTGGTCCGCATCGCTGAAGCTGCAGGTTCGGAAGAAGAAGAGTCCGGCGAAGCAGCTGCAGAGTAGTCGTTTAACTGCTTGAGTCGCATGCCGTTGAGTGGCCGGGTACCTTTGGGTCCCGGCCACTTGCTTTGCCCGGCCCGGCGATGCCCGCCTGACGATGACCAGACCATTTCCTAGGATGAAACCATGACAGAGACGTGGCTGATTGTCGGCCTTGGCAATCCCGGCGCAGAGTACAGCAACAACAGGCACAACGTGGGCCAGATGGTGTTGGACGAGTTGGCCTCCCGCATGGGCGGGAAATTCAAGGTTCACAAGTCCCGCGCCCAGGTAGTGGAGGGGCGGCTGGGCATTGGCGGCCCGCGCGTGGTGTTGGCCAAGCCCATGACGTACATGAACACTTCAGGCGGACCAGTGTCCGGCTTGGCCCAGTTCTTCGACATTGCTCCCGATCATGTCATTGCTGTTCATGACGAAATCGACATAGCTTTTAACACAGTGAAGTTAAAACTCGGTGGGGGCGAGGGCGGCCACAACGGGCTGCGCGACATCTCCAAAGCACTCGCAACCAAGGATTACCTCCGGGTCCGGGTTGGGGTGGGGCGCCCGCCGGGCCGGATGGAGACCGCCGATTATGTCCTGCGCGATTTTGCCACGACGGAAAAGAAGGAGTTGCCCTTCCTCGTGGATGAGGCCGCCGATGCGGTGGAGCTTCTCATGGCCGAAGGCCTTCTGGCTGCACAACAGAAGCACCACCCCGCCAAAACGTGAGCGACGCGGGCTGTAGCGACGCCGAACCTTGAGCCAATCTTGAGGGAAGCCTGATCAAAGCCTGACAGTTCGGAGCAGTTCAAGCCCTACACAGTGTCGGCGCCCAACGGTAGTGTGCATGGTACGCGGTACGAGGCAGGGGACCACCGCGGATGTGTAGCTAAGGATGCAGATGTCGGCGGAGTTGCTAAGCAGCGGTGGGCGAGGCGCAGCTAGTGCTGCGGCTCCGGATCTCGTTGGCAGCGCGGCAGACCGGCAAACGTGGTCCCTCTTGGCCAGGAGCCGCGATTTATCCAAGGCCGCCATGCAGCTTGAATCACCGGGCTCCTATGGAGTGGTCCTGACCGGGCAACGTGGCATCGGTAAATCTGGATTGGCCAGGGCACTGGTGTCCTCGCTTGGCCCTAAGGTCCAGAGCCTTCAACTACGGAACACGGTAGCTGGTTCGGAAACACCGTACGGGTGCTTGGGTTTCTTGTTGGCCCGCCTGCCTTCCGACGCGGTGGCCACCCCTACGGGCATCCTCCACGGCATCACGAGGCTGATTCAATCTGAAGCCGCGGGCCGGGACACGGTGGTGATCGTGGATAGTGCCGGGGGCATGGACCCCATGAGCGCGGGAGTGCTGTTGAACCTTATGGCAACAGGCACCGCCAAAGTGATCGCCACGGTCCAACATGCCAGTGATCTTCCTCCCGACTTCCACCGCTTGGTCCTGGAAGGACAGTTGGGCGAAGTCCACCTCGAAATGCTGAGCGAAGAGCAGACCAAACAGGTACTCGGTTCGGTTTTAGGCCATTATGTTTCCGCAACGCTGGTTGGTTCGCTGCACTCGGCCGTGGGTGGAAACCCGATGTTGCTGCATGCCCTCCTTGAGGAGCAGCGGCATTCCGGCAACCTGGTGCTCAACGATTCGGTGTGGACGTTGCGGGAGCAGATCAAGCTCGTCGGTGCTCCGGTGGTGGAGGATTTCGTTCGGTCAAAGTTGGCCCGGGAATCCCAAGCCCATCGAACCGTCGTCGAGCTCTTGTCCTGCGCGAAGCGGGTCAGGCTCGTTGAGTTGGCCGCCATCGTAGGTACCGAGGTCGTGGTGGAAATGGAGGACGCTGGCCTACTCACTGTTGATCGCTGCGCCGAGCACTGGGTCTGTCTCAGGGACTCCTTTATCGGGGAAGTCGTCGGCGGATGGCTGAGCACCCGTCGTCGTCGCGAGTTGCGGTTAATGCTCCTCGGACCCAAGGAACCTAGCCTGGAGGGTCTGGCTTCGCAGGATGTCCTGGCCTACGCCAGGTGGATCCAAGCCTGTGAGGATGATACTGCTCCCTCGGCCGCCTACGCACTGGCTGCCGGACGCGCGGCACTGGACGCCTTCGACCCCGCCTTCGCCATCACGTCCATCGAGTCACTGGATCCCAAGGACGACGAGTGGGTGCCGGGCCAACGTGTCAAAGCGGCCGCTTACTTGATGTTGGATCTGCCGCTGCACGCAGCCCGGACGTTGGACGAGGTGCCCCCGGACAGGGCTGCGGCGCTGGACCCACTGGAGTTTGCCCACCTTGTTGCGGCACAATGCCAGGCCATGCTCTGGATAGACGGCCGCTGTGGCACGATTCCGGACGTTCTCGACCAAGCGGTCGCTGTCCTGGAGAACCGGTCGGAGGGCCATCCAGCGACAAACATCGCCAAGGCCCGTCACCGGCTACAGCTGAGTCGCTACGAGTACAGGACCTTCATTGGCGATTATGCGTCCGTGGTGGAGTCCTTGGAAGACGAGTTCGCGAACGGGCCTGGCGAGGACTATGACTATTGGATGAGGGCGTGCTTCTACCTGATGGAAGCGCGATGCATCTTGGGCCGGGAGTTGGAGGCGCAAGAGCTTGCACGCACAATGTCCCGCCATGTGGAAGGCATGGCCCGGTCGCCGCAGCTTGAAGAGGCTTTTGTATTACCGCTTTTCCTGACGTTGCTGATGTCCGGCCAATGGCGCAAATGCGTGGGGCTCCTGAGCCGGACTCCTTCCCACCCGGCACGCTTGCAGTACCGTGGCGCCCTGCCCGAACTGGGCCGGGGGCTTGCCTTCACGTATGCCGGGAAGCCGGCCAGCGCCATCGAGCCCCTTCGCTCCGCGGTTGCCCATCTGGAACTTCGGCCCAGCATGAACCTGATCAAAGTCGCTTACGCGGCCACTGCGTTCGCCTATGCCCAAATAGGGAACTCCGCAGAAGCAGGCCGCTACCTCGACCTCTATAGGACATCCCGTGGTGTGGGCACTTACATCGCCGAATCCATAGCGGAGTTTTGCGCTGAGATGGCCGGACGTTGGATGGGTGACCCCGACGTCAAGCAGCGGCTTCTCATGAGGGTCCATGACGACGTCGACAATCAGCGCTTGACGCCGGCAGGCATCTGTCTGTTCGGCGCCACGGTAGAAGGAAGCGACGACGAATATCGCCTGCTTGAAGACATTGCTGCGCGCAGGCAGGGTCCACTGGCTCGAATTTCAGGAGATTTGGCCCGGGGAGCCCTCCACAAGAACGCCAATGCGTTGCTTGCTGCGGCAAATGCCGCGGCCAGCATGGACCTGTTGGTGGTAGAGGCACGATGCGTCGCTATGGCTCTGGACTATGCCCGCGACGCCGGCGAAAGTACCACAGCCCGGACGGCACAGTTGAGGCTTGAGCGGCTGGAACATTTGGTCTCCGCGCTGCCGATCCATCCACGCAGCGACGCTCCTGTTCTGACCGAGCGTGAACGCCAGATTGCCAAACTCGCAGGGAAAGGTGTCAGCAACCGTGAAATCGCCATGGATATTGGGGTATCAGTGCGGACGGTGGAGGGTCACCTATACCAAGTGTTTACCAAGCTCGGCGTTACATCCCGCGGCGAACTCCAAGAGCTGTTATGAGGCCTACGGAGTAGTTTCAATTCTCACGTGCCTGGGCGCCCATGCGGGCTGAGTACCTTGTTGGCAGGGACGGGGAGCTGGGGCTGGCCCTTGACATATTGCGGCAGGACGGTGCCACTGCCGTTCTCCTGCTGGGCGAGTCCGGCGTCGGCAAGTCAGCCATGGCTGCTGAGATAGCCGCGCGCCTGGAGCCGGACATGGTGGTGATGCAAATCCACGGAAGTCCTGCGCTGTCCGGGGTACCTTACGGCGTACTAGCGCCGTACCTCGAGGACCTGCCCGTTGGGCAGGCGACTTCGCCAGTCTCGATCCTCCGCGAGTTTTGGTCCCAGTTCGAAAAGCGCCGGGGGGAAGCTGGATCGCGCCTGGTCCTGGTGATAGACGATGCCCATGAGCTGGACGACCACAGTACACAGATCGTTGCAGAGCTTGTGACTGCCGGGTGGGCCCGGCTGGTCGCCACCAGCCGGCCCAGGCCCGGCTTGCCCGCGGCCTTGGTGCAGCTGTGGTACGACGGATTGGCTGAGCGCTTGGAGCTCCGCCCGTTGGACAAAGACGGCGTGGCGGAGTTGGCTGCCAAGAAGCTCGGCGGAACGGTCATGGCCAGCGTCGTAGACGTGCTCCATGCCGTCTCTGAGGGCAATCCTCTGTTGCTCCAGTGCCTGTTGGCTGACTCGCGCGCTGAGGGTCAGTTGGTGCGCCGCAACGGTGTCTGGCTCCTGGCCCGGCCACTTACGGGAGGCGGTGAGTTGCTCGCGGAGGCAGCCCGCAACCTGGTATTACGCGCCAGCCAGTCCGAACGTGACGCAATGTTCGCGATTGCCCTCGCCGAGCCCGTACCCGCAGGGATGCTGGAACCATACGTGGGCAAGGACACCATCCGTTCCCTGACGGAGAACCGACTCGTGCTTGCCACGGACGGCGCCGGCGGGCCCCTCCGCATCTGGCATCCGCTGTACGGCGAGGCCCTCCGACACTTCATCTCGCCGCCGCGGAGCCTTCACATCCGCGAACGCCTGGCCCCAGACCTTGCCGGGGAACTCCCTATGGAAGGATTGCTCCGTAGGGTGAGCTGGGCGTTGGACTGTGGTGCCGACGTCGACGACGATACGCTGCTCCAAGCAGCCTTCCACGCTGCCAAACGGCTGGAGAATCCGTTGGCACTGGCGGCCGCGCGCCAAGTCCGCTCGGAGGCCCTTCAGCCCCGCGCACGCGCAGTGATGGCCATGGTCCATTACAACGACGGTGATTACCGCAGTGCCGTTGACGTGCTGGGGGCGGACTGCGGTTTCCTCCAGGGCGACGCTGCGGACGACGTCGACGGCGCTGCTGCTGATGCTGTGGGGGTGGGCTTACACGCCGGGCTCTTGGATGTTTGCCTCCTCTGGGCGGCATCCAGGGCAGCTTTGGGCCATGCCTCGAAGGACATACTGGCCGACGCACGGGCTACCGTGGGCAACCTCGTAGCCGGACGGGCAGAGTCGGATCCCGTCGTGCGGCGCCTCCGGAAGTGCATCGAGGCGCTCGAGTTGGCCGAGCTTGCCCGTGAAGGCAGGTTTGAGGACCTCGCGGCCAGCCTGGAGACGTTCCAAGGCAACGCCGAAACGGAGTCAACCGACCGCGGGGCGGAGGGGCTTTTCCTGCTGGCCATGCGCTGTGAAGCCTTGATAGCGCAGGGCCGGCCCGTGGCTGCGCAGGAAGCCGGACGGGAGGCTTTGTCCATGGTAGAGGAACGCCAGGATGACGTCCTGTTCCTCGGTGACTTTGTCCTGATCCGGTATGCCCTTGCCGCACTGGAATCGGGGGACTGGGACTCCGCGGAGGCGGCCATGGCAGACTTTGCGCCCGGCTCAGTAGCGGGACCAGTTGTTTTCGGTGGCGGCACGCATGCGCTCACCGGTCTTTCCCTCCTGCGGCAGGGCCGCGTGGAGCAAGCCAGCAAGGTATTGACGCCAGCTGTGGAGGCTCTTCGCGTCGCTGACCCGCTCCGGCTCGGCGGCTTTGGAGACGCTCTTGCGTTCTATGCGGCTGCCGCTTCCGGGGACACCGCCGTCGCTGAACGACTCGCAGGTGAAGGACCCACTCGGGAATTCACGACTGGCGGGAGCGCCTATGTCGAGGCACTAGCCGGGCTTTTTCGGATCGCGGGCCAGGCGCATTTGGAGCACCGTGCCAAGTCGGCAAGCTCCATGTACTCCGACGACCGCGCGCCGTCCCAAAGCGGGGTATCCTCGAGGCGCGGCGCGGAAGGGACTTCCGGACTGCGGCAACTGCAGGAACTGGAGAGTTCCGGACGGTTGGACCGGCTGCCGGGAGTGAAATTCCAGAACGTTGTCCTTCGTGTCGAATTGGGGGACCAGGCTGCCATGGAGTCGGTCCGGGAAACCGCGCGAACTGTCGAGGGCGCATGGGTAGCAGGCTGGCGCTCCTTGGCGGATGCGCATCTGTCAGGGGCGGGCCAAGGATTCGTCAGCGCAGGGAACGAGCTCGCGGCCGCAGGAATGCCCGGGCCCGCTGCCCTTGCCTTCGAAAAGGCGGCCGTGACGTTCGACGCCGAAGGCAAACGCCCGGAGGCACGCCAAGCAGCGGTGCTGCGCGATGTCAGCGAGGCTAACCTGGGTACTGCTCTGCTTCCAAACGCCCATTCCGACGTCGACCGAACGGTGCCGTTGACGCGGCGTGAACGGGACATCATTGCCCTGGCCGTTGCTGGCCTGACGGACCGGCAGATCGCCCAGAAGCTCATGGTTTCGGTGCGTACCGTCGAGGGCCACTTGTACCGCAGCTATGCCAAGCTGGGCATCCGCCGCCGGGAAGACCTCGGAGCTGCAGTCCACGAGTGACAGCGTTGGTGTTTGGAAGTCTGCTGCACTCGTCATTTTCGGACGTCGCGATCCTGTTCAGCTACTCGCGTGCCTGGAAAAGTTCGTCGAATGCAGCGCCCTGCGCGCGCTGAGTGCGTGACGCTTGAGGATTAAGGTCGGTGCACCACGCCGGATAGACGCGGAATCCGCGTTTGCCGGGAATCAGGTCGGAGCTGACGTATCCGAGTGAGAGCAGGTGCGCCGTGGTGAATTGGAACACCCCGAACCTTTCGTGCTCCTGTACGAAGACGAGCAGTCCAGACATCGATTCGTCAGCCGTGAAGGGCCTGGTTGATCCGCCTTCGTCACGCTTCCAGACAGCGACGAAGGCGCCAGGCTTTGTCGGTGTGATTCGGGCGGTGCGGATTCGCCACTGCTCCTTCCCGATGCGCGCGACCCCAGATTCGTAGTCGCTGTTCTGTTCTTCAACCTGGATGACAGGGTGTGCATCGGCAGGAGCGGGCGCAAGGGCGATGAAGCGCTCGAATGCGTGGAAATTCACCCTCAAACTGCCCTTACTTGTGGAGGGGTTTGGTTACGTTGAGGCTGATGGTCTGGCCCGGGGCCAATTCCCCGGTGCGCATGTCTGTGAAGGCGTACCAGACGCGGTCTGTTCCTGTGAGGGGGTGGTTCGCCCATTCGAGATTTGCCTCGTCTGATAGGCCGAACCGGAAGGTGATCTGGGCTTCGGTGTCTCCGGGCGCGGTGGTGTAGGTCTGGGGGATCCCGTCGGTGTCTGCGGTGAAGGTGCCTTGGGCGCCGTCGATCTTCAGCTGTCCGGGTATCAGGTTGACCTTGGTTCCAACTGGGATGGGCCGGTCCGCGGCCAGGGACGGGTTGTACTGCAGCAGCTGCGCGGTCGTACTCCTGAATTTGTAACCGATGCTGTCGAATGAATCGCCGGCGACCGTGGTGTAGAAGATGGTCCGGCCGAACGAATTGTTGACCGCTGTTCCGGTACCGGATGTACTGTCGACGGGATTTTTCTGTAGTTGGATATGGTTCCCTGCACGGACAAAGTAGGTGGTTCCCTTTGTGTACACGTACGGGACTTTGTTTGCTTCGGCCAGTTGCTCGGCGGTAATTCCGAAGCGGTATGTGATCCCGTCGAGGGTATCGTCAGGTTCAATGGTGTAACTGGTGGGGATGCCGTTCCCGTCGACGTTAGCCGTCCCTTTTGCGCCCTTGATCGGACCTGGAGCGGGGATCAGTCGGAGCTTCATGCCTGGCGCCAACGGGGCCCCGGGCTGTAGTCCATTGAATTCGGCGAGTTCTTTCTCGGTGAGGTGGAAAGCTGCCGTCACTTCGGCTGACGTTTCTCCGGAGACGGTGGTGTAGTAATCGACGTTCCCAAACGAATCGGTTACCGTCCGGCCCGGTAGGGAAGACTTCCCTGCGTTGAAGGGTGCTGCCAGCGTGTTTGCGCTGGTGGGCGGGCTTGCCGCCATGTTCTCCGGATGTTCGACTAAGTCCGAGCCGATGACTATGCAGGAGGCGACTGCAGCGGCCACAAGCCCGGCAGCGGCGAAAGAGCGCCAGTGACGTTTGGCGGGTGAGCGGTGGAAGTTGTGGACGGGCCCCCCGACGGTCAGATACGTGACCTCGGGGTTTAGGAACGACAGGGACCGCTGGCGGCTGCGAATCAGTTCGTCCTCGCTTATGGTGAGGGCAGGATCGGCGGCTGAAAGCTGCTCGGCGACAGATCGGTCGGGACTCATTCTGTGGCTCCTTCTGTCATTGACTGATTCTGAAGTAGGCGGCCAAGTTCCTTGCGTGCCCGGTGCAGGCGCATTCGTACGGCAGTCGCTGATGTGGTGAGGAGTTGTGCCACTTCGACGGCGGTCAGTCCGTCCCAGTACGTCAGCAGTAAAACCTCCCGCTCTTTGGGAGCCAGGTTCTCGATGGCCTCCAGGACGGCGGATTCGTCGGAAGGAGTTTCATGGCTGCGTTCCATACGCAACGCTCCGATGAGCCCGGCAGACCGGGAAACAGACCTTTCGTGGTTTCGGAGAACGTTCCTGGCCACGCCGAAAAGGACAACTATGGAGAGGTCGTCACCGCGGCCGGACTTCTCCCACGCGATCCTGAAAACTTCGGCGCACAGGTCCTCCGCGGTCGCGGCCCCCTCCGTTCGGCGGCGGAGATAGCGGTAGATACCGTCGTGGGCTGACGCGTGAGCGGCCAGGAACCGGTTTTCCCTCTCAAGGTCCACACGTTCCCCCGTCATTTGCATGCTCATGCCCTGTTAATGTCCGGCAGCCAACAAACTGTAACGAGAATCCGAGAAAAACTTTGTAACGGCGAAAACTAATTTGGCGGATCGAGGAACTTTTCCGGGCCATCAGGATCCCGCACCCGGACGTTCTGTAAATTGACGATTCCATGAGGCCGAGTGCCGCTACATCAAGGATCACGGAATCGGGGCCTTCTGGGAGCTCGCCTGGGACCCCTACCACGTCGAACGGCCCGCCACTGTCTGAGCGGACCTCGTCCGGCAGGGGATCCTCAATCCGGCGCTTTGCAGGGCCCGCTAAGCCACCGGCTTGCGGACACGACTTGATGTCAGCTCGGGCGATAAGCTTCGAGAACCTTCTCCACACTGAGGAGCTTCGCTGCACTTAAAAGGAGCTCATGAACTTCGCGCCTAGCCACAAGGACCTCGCCGATCTGCGCCGGAGGCTCCGCGACACCCGTTGGTCGACACCTTGGCCGTCCACGAGTTGGGAAGCCGGGACTGACCACAATGAGCTGCGTCGACTAGTCACGTATTGGTCCGAGGATTTCGACTGGGAGGCACAACAACGTCGGATAGCCGCGTTGCCGTGGCAGACGGCGGACATCGGTGATGTCGCCCTTACCTATCTCCGCTTCGACGCAGAGACGAAAGGCGGTCTTCCCATCGTCCTTACGAATGGATGGCCCAGCACAGCCCTCGAGTTGGTAGATCTGGCCCAGCGCTTGGCGACGCCGTCACAGTTCGGGAGGGACCCGGACAACGCCGTCACGGTGATCGTTCCAGCCCTCCCTGGACTGCCGTTCTCACTACAAAGGCCTACGTTTGGCGAACAGACACACGATCTCTGGTACTCGCTTATGACCGATCACCTCGGTTTCACGCGGTATGCCGCTCATGGAGGCGATCTTGGCGCCGGCATCACCTCACGGCTCGCGCAGGCGTACCCCGAAGAGGTCGCGGGAATCCACCTTCTGGCGGTCGCCGCCCCTCGGCAATATGACCAGACGACACTCACTACAGAGGAACGCGAACACCTGACCCGAGTCGAGGCGTGGGTAGCCGCAGAAGGCGCGTATCAACACCAGCAACAGACGCGTCCACTCACGCTGGCTCCAGCGCTTTCAGACTCTCCAGCAGGACTTCTGTCGTGGATACTCGAGAAGCATCGAGCGTGGAGCGACTGTGACGGAGACGTCTCGACACGATTCAGCGACGACTACCTCGTCACACTCGCCTCCGTGTACTGGTTTACAAACTCCATCGGGACGTCGTTTCGCCCGTACTACGAGTTCGCGGCGGGTTTCACCACCCGGGTCGAAAGAGTGAAGGTTCCGACCGCTGTCGCGCTCTTTCCGCACGACCTTGCGAGCCCACCGCGCAGCTGGGCCGAGCGAACATACGACGTCAGGCGCTTCACAACGATGCCCCGTGGCGGACACTTCGCGCCACACGAGGAACCTGAACTCCTGGCCGACGACATGATGGAGTTTCTTCAGACGTTGTGAGGGGACTGTGTCCGCTGGAGGATCATTTGCCAAGCCAGCGACTGCGCACCCTGGACACTAGAGATGGTTGCCCCGATAGGCGACCGGGTTGTACTTATAGCGGCCATAGGAGATGACATCGTTGGCATTGCCAGGACGCACTTCCAAGGCGAATCGGGAGGAGGATTGCAGGATGAAGACCATTGAGTGGTGGCCAAAATTAGACGCCGAGGCACAGGCGTGGCTGATCGAACACAACGGCGAGGTTATCGCCGCAGATGTGGTGAACAAGATCGCAGCAGCTGGGGGCGTCGTGACATCGGACGCTTGGTGGATCGGGGACCGGGGACCCGAGGGAATTTACCTCTCCGACGAAGCAGTCGATTGGATCGAGGCAACCGCCAACGGCGAATGAACTGAGGCGTGCCCGCGTAAGGATCCTTTCCGTTCGGAGCATCTGCTTGGCGTGGTGGTCAACTGGGCCTCGGTGTGGCCTAAGCGATCACTTTTCCGCGCGTGCGGCTATGTACAACGAAAACCCATTCGCGGGAGACTGGCGTCATGCGCAAACTAGCCTTCGGCATGAACCTGAGCCTGGACGGCTACATCGCCGCGGCCGGAGACGACCTCGGCTGGAGCGTGCCGAGCGACGAGCTGTTCCAATGGTGGTCCGACCGGGTAGGGGCGACGGGCCTGGCGCTGTACGGGCGCAAACTGTGGGAGACGATGAGCTCCCACTGGCCGACAGCCGACCAGCAGCCTGGCGCCACAGCGGCGCAGATCGAGTTCGCCCGCCGCTGGCGGGACATGCCAAAGGTGGTGTTCTCCTCGTCGACCAGCACGGTCGACTGGAATACTCGCCTGGTCACCGGCGACGCGGTCACCGAGATCACCCGGCTCAAGGCCGACGACGGCGGCCCCATGGACATCGGCGGGGCCACACTCGCCGCCGCGGCCATGCGGGCCGGGCTGATCGACGAGTATGTAATCGTCACCCATCCGGTCCTGGTGGGCGGCGGCACGCCGTTCTTCACAGCCCTGGACAACTGGGTGAACCTGAGCCTGGTGGAGACCCTGACGTTTCCCGACGGCGTGGTCCTGACCAAGTACGAGACCCGGAGCTGAGTGCCCGACGTCGAATCAGCGCGGGCTTCGGCCCGCTGACGGGCACCTCCTTCCGAGTACCCCTCCGGGCCCGAAGGACCACCCGTTCCGGCATTGACCTGCGTTTGGCCATTCATTGGAGTAATGGGCCGTTTTTTCGTGTCCCAACCAAGTAGTGCAGGTCCGCGGTACTGAGTACAACAGGGTATGTGCCGAACCAAAGCTCCCAAGTAATCGAGTACCAACTACTGGTGTATGGGGTTCATCCGAACGGCAGGATTGTTCTTGGAAGAACGGTTTAGCCCCAAGCATCACCGGGATTCCACAAGTCGCATCATCCGCATCGGTGGTCTCTTTGAGCCGATGCACCGGCCGTCGAAAGGCGGTTCGGCCTTGGACGAAGCCGGCGGCGACAGAGTCTTCTGAGACCGAGACTCTCCCCCCAGCCGCCGCCGGCTTCTAGGCCAAGGACCCGCGAATCGCGGAACCCAAACTTCCCGGACCAGGGACTGCTGCTATTGGAGTGTGCATGTTGCCGGATCCTTGGCTGGATGAAGAAACTGCCGAATCAGGCCTGAAGCCATCAGCCTTCCCGGACCGGACACAGTTGCTCCAGCTCATCGTTTCCGCTGTACCCTCACCTTCCACCCACGGCGTCGTGGTAGTAGGTGACCGGGGATCTGGAAAGAGCGGGTTGTTGCGGGCGGTCAAGGCGGCCCTTCCTGCCAACCTGGACGTCCGCAGCTTTGCCGGAACGCCCGAACTTGCAGCGACCCCCTACGGCATCTTGAATGCGCTCAACGAAGCCTACGAGGATCAGGGCACCCCGCCGGGATTGAATGTCCTCCGGGCTTTCACCCGCACGCTCGGTCCGGCGCAGCACTTGTTCGCCCCCGGCAATGCGCGACGCCGGAGCCGCGGCGGTCCGCCGTCGGGCAGGCCTCCACTGGTCCTGCTGGTGGACGATATCCAGCACATCGACCAAGCCTCTCTGGCCGTCCTTCTTCAGCTGATCCCCGGGTTCGGTGCCACCCTGGTGGCCACGGCAGACAGCGGAGGGCCACTTCCGCAGGATCTCTACCAGCTGTGGGAGGACGGGTTCCTGGAGCAGTACGCGCTCCCGCCACTGACTTTCCCGGAAGCGCATCAGGTGTGCAGGAGCATTCTTGGGGGCAACGTCCAGGAGCGAGCCAGCGCTCTCCTCTGCGCATTGAGCGGTTTCAACGTGGGTTTCCTGCGCCTTGCGATCGAGGACGCCCTTGAGGCCGGACTCCTGGTACTGCGGCACGGCTTCTGGACTATAGACGCCGGCCTGCACTGTCACTGGCCACGGGTGGTTCGCCGCGTGGAGTGTGAGAACGCCCAGCGACCCGACGAGGAACGGGAAGCACTCGAACTCGTGGCGCTCGCGGAACCGTTGCCCCTGGAGACTGTGGAGCGAAGCTATGGCCAAGTCGTCGTGGAGCGGCTGTTGGCCTCCCACCACCTCAGGCTGCTGGCGGGGCGCCCGCCCCTGATCCGGACGGCGTCCTGGCTATTTGGCGAGGGAACGCGGCGGTCGGTGCCAGCGTCGCGCAGTATCGCTTTGCGGTTGGCGGCGGATGTGCCCTACCTGACGCCTGCATCGGCACCGACCATGCTCCGATGGTTGACGTGGACGCTCGCGTGCGGATTGCCACTGCCTGAAGAGCTTCTGCTGGCCGCGGCACCGGCCGCTGACAGGCCCTCCACAGCAGCGCTGGCACTGCGCGCAACGGCCGCGGTGGCAGGAGTTGCGCACCGGGACGAGGTGAGGCTCGTGACGGCCCGGGCCTTGGTGGCCGAAGGCCGCCTCCGGGAAGCCGCCCTGGAGTTGCGGCAGTTGGCGGCGGCTGGAATCCCGGCCGAGGTTCGCGTAAGTGCCGCAGACCGTCTCGCGGCCTTGGAGCTGTTAGGGGTAGTGGAAGGCGAACCGTCGGGAGTGTCGGAGGATGCCGATTCCCTGACCGGGGCCGTCAGGGAATCGGAACGGCTGGTGCTCGCCGGCAACTTCAGGGCGGGATTGGCACCATCCTCGGCGGCAATGGACAACATTGCTGCTGATCCTCGCTTGGAGGTCTTTCGGCCCGGTGTGATCCTGAGGCACATGGTGGCCCTCAGGTACAGCCTGGCCTGGGAAGAAGCGGATGGCTTGCTGGAGTCCGCCACCGTGTACGCGCTGCCGCTGCATGTTGCCCTCTGCCATGACGTTGCACGCGGGTACACCCAACTCAGCCAGGGGTTACTGCCGGCGGCACAGCGGACGTTGGAGCCGGCGGTTGCAGAACTGTCCGACGCCGGCCTCCCGGCCGTCTACTCGCTTGCCACAGCCATGCTCGCGTATGTGGAGGCGGCCACCGGACAGACCGAACGAGCCACTGCAAGGATCAAGGAAAGTGGCGCCGCCATGGCTCGGATCGGCACCGGCCAACTCCTGCCGCAGCTCGCTGGCTTGTTCACTGCTGCAGCCCAGGATGCGGCGGATGCCCCGTCCGGTTACCTACTGCACCTGGCCGGGCGGTTCCGTGCAGAAGGACGGCCTACCCTGGAGGCCGAAGCGTTATCGCTCTCTGTGCTCAACAAGGCGAACGCAGGTGTAGCAGCCGATGATCCAGTGATTGGCCGCTTGACTGAGGTGGCGGGGAGCCTGGACGGTGCTTGGGCCTCGTCGCTCGGTAAGTTCGCCTCCGCCCTGGGGACTGACAACCCAAGACTGCTGGAACTGGCGGGAAAGTCCCTCGCCTCGGACCGCCAGTTTGCGCACGCTGCGATGTGCTATTCCCGTGCGGCGAGCGGATATGACGCAAGTGGACGCTGGGCTGCTGGCAGGCGCGCGGCCGGCCTCCTCCATCGGCTCCCTGGCGCACTCGAGAGTGAGGTTGCTCCATCCCCGGGAGGGGTGCTGGGGACAACCGCGGGTGAGGTGGCCAACGGCACACCGTTGTGACCGCCCTGCGTGGGATAATTGGGAGTCCCTGAAGGATTTCCAAGGAGCGCCCCTTGACTGCCGTATCAACTCCCGCCTCACTGCAACGGTCCATGAACGCCATGGACAACGCAGAGGTGCTCCGAATCCGGAATGATTTCCCGGTCCTCCACCAGCAAGTCAATGGCCAGGCCTTGGTGTACCTCGATTCCGGTGCCACGTCCCAGAACCCGCTCAGCGTCATCGAGGCGGAGCAGGAATTCTACGAGCAACGCAACGCCGCAGTTCATCGCGGCGCGCACCACTTGGCCGTGGAAGCGACAGAAGTCTTCGAGGACGCGCGCCAGACTGTCGCGGACTTCATCGGCGCGGGGTACGAGGAAACGGTGTGGACCTCCAATGCCACCGAGGGCCTGAACCTGATCAGCTATGCCCTGTCCAACGCGACGCTCTGGGCTGCGCAGGGGAGGGGCAGTTCGGCCCTGAAAGACCTGGCGGTAGGCCCCGGTGACGACATCGTGGTCACCGAAATGGAACACCATGCCAACCTCATTCCTTGGCAGGAGCTCGCGTTCCGCACCGGCGCCACCTTGAAGTACATTCCGGTAACGGACCACGGCGCCCTTCGCCTGGACGCAGCTGCCGAGATCGTGGGAGAGCGGACCAAGGTCCTCGCGTTCACCCACGCTTCCAACGTCCTCGGTACCATCAACCCGGTCCAGAAGCTCGTAGCCATGGCCCGCCGCGTTGGGGCATTGGTGGTTCTGGACGCCTGCCAGTCCGTTCCGCATATGCCCATCAACGTCAAGGACTTGGACGTCGATTTCGCTGTCTTCTCCGGCCATAAGATGCTGGCGCCCACGGGCGTGGGCGTGCTCTACGGCAAGCAGCAACTCCTCGATGCCCTCCCGCCGTTCCTCACCGGCGGTTCCATGATCACCACGGTGACCATGGAGCGGGCCGAGTACCTGCCCGCGCCGCAGCGGTTCGAGGCCGGGACCCAACGGATTTCGCAGGCGGTGGCGTTGGCGGCGGCCGTCAATTACCTGACCGAGACCGGCGTCGACCGCATTCATGCGTGGGAAGCGACGCTGGGACAGCGGCTGGTGAAGGGCTTGGAAAGCATCGACGGCATCCGCGTGGTGGGTCCGCCGTCAGGGACTGAGCGGATCGGTTTGGCCGCCTTCGACGTCGACGGTGTTCATGCGCACGACGTCGGCCAGTTCCTTGACGCCCGGGGGATCGCGGTCCGGGTTGGCCATCACTGCGCGCAGCCGCTGCATCGGCGCCTCGGACTGACCGCTACCACCCGGGCGAGCACCTACCTCTACAACACCACGGACGACGTTGACGCTTTCCTTGACGCTGTTTCCGGGGTCCGGGCCTACTTCCAGGCCTGAGCGCATTTTTGATCCCGATTTCTTTGATCCCGAGTTCCCAGAACAGGCAACACACACCATGAGTCTCGACCAGCTGTACCAGCAAATTATCCTGGACCATTCCAAGCAGCGCCACGGCAGCGGCCTCGCTGACACCGCCGCGCCGGCGGGTTCGTCCACAGGTCAATCGCATCAGCTCAATCCCGTGTGCGGGGACGAGGTCACGTTGCGGCTGGCGGTTGCCGATGGCACGGTGCAGCAGATCAGCTGGGACGGTGCCGGTTGCTCCATTTCCATGGCCTCGGCGTCGGTCCTCACGGACCTCGGTGAGGGAATGTCGGTCGCGGAGCTGCACTCGGTCATTGACACCTTCCGCGAGGTGCTCCGTTCCCGTGGCAAGGTGCACGCGGACCCGGAAATCCTGGGGGACGCAGCGGCATTCGAAGGCGTGGCGCGCTATGCGGCAAGGGTCAAGTGCGCCATGATCTCCTGGGTAGCCGCCGAGGACGCCTTGAACCAGGCAAGCGCCTAGCGTTCAGTCCCGGGCAAAGAGGTCCGGCACGCCGTCGCCGTCGTCGTCGCGTTCTTCATCCGCTTGGACTGCCCGGTAGCGCCGGTTTCGGGCTTTAAGCACGACGGCGGCCAGCAGCGCGGAGACCAGGGAACCTGCCAGGATGGCGACTTTGGCGTGGTCCGTGTGCGGCGACGCGGGGCCGAAGCTGAGCTCGCCGATGAGCAGCGAGACGGTGAAACCGATGCCGGCCAGCAGCGCCAGGCCGAAGAGGTCTATCCATGCGATGCTGGAATCCAGGCTCGCGCGGGTGGTTTTGGTGACCAAGAACGTGGTGCCAAAAACACCCACGGCCTTGCCCACTACCAGGGCCGCGGCAATGCCAAGGGCCACGGGATCCCGCAGTGCGGCCCCGACGCCGTCGAAAGCACCGCCGTCAAAACCTAATAAGGTGACGCCCGCGGAGAAGAAAGCGAAAACGGGGACGGCGAAGCCGGCAGAGAACGGCCGGAGACGGTGTTCGAGGTACTCAGCCAAGCCCTCAGCAGGTTCGTTTTTCCTCCCGCTGGCCGAGACGGGAACGGCGAAGCCCAACAGCACTCCGGCCACCGTGGCATGAATCCCCGAGGCGTGGACCAAACCCCAGGTTGCAAGCGCCAGGGGGAGCAGGACGTACCAGGTGCGGACGCGCTTTTGGACAAGCACGGTGAACAGGCCCAAGGGAACCAAAGCGGCCAGCAGCAGGAGCGGCTGGAGTCCCGAGGAGTAGAAGAAAGCAATGATGCCGATGGCGATGAGGTCATCCACCACGGCGAGCGTCAATAAGAAGGTTCTCAACGCGGCTGGAAGATGGGTGTTGATAACGGCCAGGACCGCCAGGGCGAAGGCGATGTCCGTGGCCGTGGGAATTGCCCACCCTGTCAGCGTGTCCCGGTTTCCGAGGTTGAAGAGCACGTAGATGAGGGCCGGAACCGCCACGCCACCTACGGCAGCGGCCACGGGAACCACTGCCCGGGCCGGTTTGCGGAGCTCCCCGGCAACGAATTCGCGCTTGAGCTCCAAGCCTGCGAGGAAGAAAAACACCGCCAGCAGGCCGTCGGAGGCCCAATGGCCAAGACTCAGATCCAAGTGCCACGGCGCGTAGCCGAAACCGAGGTCCCGTAGGGCGAAGTAGCCATCAGCTGCCGGGGAATTCGCCCAGACGAGGGCGGCCACGGTGGCCGCGAGGAGGAGCGCACCGCCAACAGTCTCCGTGCGGAGAATCGCGAGGATACGGCGGTACTCGGGGTAGCTTGAGCGGGTGAAAAGGCGGTTGGAAGGTGCCGGTAACTTGGACACGAAGTTCCTTATCTGGTCAGGGCGTTACAAATAAACCGCCGACCAGACTTCCCGGCACACCAATATCCACTCTACCCAACCAGGGGACAGCACATGTCCCAATAACCGCTCAGGGAAACGTGTGCTGTCCCCTGGTTAGGTGCGGGCAGCGCTAGGCGACCAGGCCCACGACGCCGATCACCGCAGTCGCGAGGCCAAGGACCATGGAGATACTGACCAGGACAACGTGGACCGTGAGGAACTTGGTGGCCTTACCGGCAGTGTCGCGGGCGCGGGGATCCTTCATCACGCGCTTGAGGAACTGCGGCCACACCGCCAAGGACCACACTCCGGCAATGACCAGGATGATCGCCAGGATTGCGGGGATGTTCATGCTTAGTGGCTTTCGAGCCAGGCTTCGGCCTGCTGCGACTGGATGTTCAAAGCCTTGCCGACCATGGGCTCGGCGGCATCGGCGATCTTGCCGCCGAGGAACGGAACGGAGGAAGACACGGTGCCTTCGAGTTCGATGCGCGTGCCGGTACCGTCGGCCACCAGGCGCTGGACAGCTTTGACGTCCAACGGAGCGCCGGAAACCTTGAGGGCAATGTTGCTCGAACGCGAGCCGTCCGCTGCCGGGGCTTCCCACTGCTCGTTCTGGGTCACGGTAAGGGTTTCACCGACGAACTTACGGGCCATTTCCGGCAATCGAGTGGTGGGCAGGGTCCGGACGGTGGTGGTGCTGAACGGCCCGGCGGTATCGCCCTCGATGGTGAACGACACGAGGGAGCCGCCCACCAGTTCGCTCGTGTGGCGCAGGAAGTCCTCGTCAACAAATACGGCGGTGACGCGGTCAACGCTGTGCGGAAGTGTGGTGGATGCGCTCAGTGCCATGGGTCCTCCGTGGATGGTGGTGGTGAAGCTTTTTAGCTCCCAACATCCTACGGGGTCTCGCTGGGCACCCCGGAACCGGCCGCCTCCGGCGTCTCTTGGAGGGCCATCGCGGCAGCGGAAATGTTGCGGGCCATGGAGGGGAAGATGAATCCGTGGAACGGGTACACACCCAGCCAATAGAGCCTGCCCGCCAAACCACGCGGAAAGAAGATGGCGCGCTGTTTGTAAAGGCTGCCATCGCCGTCGGGCTCTACACCCAACTCAAGCCACGCACCTCCAGGGGCCCGCATCTCGGCCCGCAAGCGCAGGAGATGGCCCCGCTCGATGGCCTCTACACGCCACCAATCAACTACCTCGCCCGTGTTCAGCGTCTTGGGATGCCGGCGCCCACGCAACAGCCCGGCGCCACCCTGCAGCTTGTCCATCCATCCCCGGATCCGCCAGGCCAGGGGCAGTGAATACCACCCATTCTTCCCGCCGATGCCCTCAATGATGGTCCACACCTGCTCAGGCTTCGCTTCGCTGTGGAAGGTGCGCTCATCGAGATACACCTTGTAACCGGCCCAGTCGGGGTCGCTCGGCAGCGGATCGGCGTCGATCCCGGCATTGGCCCAGGTGGTCTCCACCTGCCCGTCCCTTTCCTTGCCGAGCGCCAGGGCGACGGCGCGGCGGTACGGCGTCAGGCCGCCGTCGGGCTTGGGAATGTAGTGGTCGACGTCGTGCTCCCGTGACACGGCGTCGTGCTGGAGTGACTGCACCAAAGGTAAGGACATGGACCACGGAATGGGCGTCACCAGGGCAACCCATAGCCCGGCCAGCTTGGGCGCCGGGACCGGGAGCGCGATAACCAGCCGCCGCGGAAGCCCACGCTCCGCGGCATATTCATTCATCATTTCCTTGTACTTCAAGACCTCGCGGGAGCCGATGTCGAAAGAACGGTTCAGCTTCTCCGGGAGGGCAGCGGCCGCAACGAGGTAGTGCAGCACGTCGCGGACCGCTATTGCCTCGATCCTGTTATTCACCCAACTGGGTGCGGGCATCACAGGCAGGGTGTCGGCAAGGTGCCGGATCATCTCGAAGGACGCTGACCCCGAACCAATCACCACGCCGGCCTGGAAGACGATCGAATCGACCGGCGACTCGAGGAATACACGCCCCACGGTCTCGCGTGAACGCATGTGTGTGGAAAGCTCCGTGTCCGCCGGGTGCAGGCCGCCCAAGTACACAATCCTGTCCACGCCGGCGTCGGCTGCGGCGCCTGCGACCAGGCGGGCCATGGCTTCCTCCTTGGCCTCGAAACCCCCGCCGGATGCCATGGAATGGACCAGGTAGTACAGGACCTCGACGCCGCTCAAAGCTTCGGTGAGTCCCTCGGCGTCGGACAGGCTGTTCTCCACAATTTCAACGCGGTCATGCCAGGGGACGTCGGCAATCTTCTGCGGCGTGCGGACCAGGACCTTGACCCTGTGGCCCGCTTCGAGGAGCCGGGGGACCAGGCGTCCGCCGATGTAGCCGGTGGCGCCGGTGACCAAGACGGTCCTGGGCTGCTCAGGGGTGTTCGAATGGGTGGCTTCGGAAGGCTGCAACGGAACTCCTGGGGGTGGGGGAGGGGTAGGCTGGAATGACCCGGCATTCATCTGAATTTCCGGGCATTTGTGTTGCCTGCCCTTGGAACCACCCTAGGAGTTTCAGCCATGAGCCTCAACGGTCTGCGCCGCGCACTGGCGGAGGACAAGACTTTCGCCCGCGTCCGTACGGAGGCTGAGCGGCCCTTCGCCGACCGCAACAGCGACTACCAGATCAGTGCCCCCACAGGGATGCGGGCCGTGTTGCTTGCTGAGATGGCCGACGCTTTGGTGTCCGGCGACACGACGAATGGACAGAGCGTACCGGTGGTCCTCGCCGTCACCGCCACCGGCCGCGAAGCCGAGGACCTTACCGCAGCCCTGGCTTCCTACCTTCCCGCGGACTCGGTAGCGACCTTCCCCAGCTGGGAAACCCTTCCGCACGAAAGGCTCTCGCCGCGCTCCGATACTGTCGGGCGCCGGCTTTCGGTCCTCCGCCGCCTCACCCACCCGGAAAGCTCGACGTCGGCCCCCCTCCGCGTGGTGGTGGCTCCCGTTCGTGCTGTGGTCCAGCCCATTGTGGCCGGACTGGGCGACCTGGTTCCGGTCACCCTGCAAGTGGGCCAAGACCGTTCCTTCACTGACGTGGTCCGGGCCCTCTCCGATGCCGCCTACGCCCGGGTGGACATGGTGACGCATCGCGGTGAATTCGCAGTGCGCGGTGGCATCCTGGACGTTTTCCCGCCTACCGAGGACCACCCCATCCGCGTGGAGTTCTTCGGCGATGAGGTGGACCAGATGCGGTGGTTTGCCGTCGCCGACCAGCGTTCGCTGACTGCGCCCGGCGTTCACCATCCCACGGAACTGCACGCTCCGCCCTGCCGCGAAATCCTGATCACGCCGTCGGTAATGTCCCGCGCCGCGAAGCTCAAGGCAGACATGCCGGCAGCAGCTGACATGCTGGAGAAGATCGCCGGTGGAATCGCCGTGGAAGGAATGGAGTCCCTGGCGCCCGTGCTGGTTGATTCCATGGTTCCGTTCGTGGATTCGTTACCGGCCGGCTCGCTGTCAGTGGTCATCGAACCCGAGAAGGTGCGCACCCGTGCGCACGACCTCGCCGCCACCAATGAGGAGTTCCTCGAGGCGGCGTGGTCAACAGCGTCCGACGGCGGTTCGGCTCCCCTTGATCTTTCATCCCAGGCCTCGTCGGACCTGCACGCCGCCAGCTTCCGTTCCCTGACGGACACCCGCTCGGCAGCCCTGGAACACAGTGTGTCGTGGTGGTCCATTACCTCCCTCGCGACCGACGAAGACCTGGTCCTGGACATCGACGTCCTCAACATGCGAGCCCGCGAACCCCGGGGCTACCAGGGCGATGTGGCCGAGATGCTCGAGTTCATTGGCTCCCGGGTCCGGGACCAGTGGCGTCTGGTGGTGGTCACGGACGGTCCCGGCCCCGCGCAGCGCTTGGCCGAGTTGTTCCATGACGCGGAGATTCCTTGCTCCCGGGTGGACTCGCTGGATAAGGAACCCCAGGCCGGGATCATCGAGGTGACCACCGCCGCCGTCGGACGTGGTTTTGTTTTGGACGGCCTCAAACTGGGCCTGTTGACCGAAGCCGATCTGCTGGGGCGCGCCAGTGCGGGCTCCACCAAGGACATGCGGCGCATGCCGTCCAAGAGGCGCAATGCCGTGGATCCCTTGCAACTGCATGCGGGGGACTTTGTGGTGCACGAACAGCACGGCATCGGACGGTTCGTGGAGCTGATCCAGCGGAAGGTGGCCGGTACGTCCTCCTCCGATGCCGGGCTGCGTGAATACCTGGTGCTGGAATACGCGCCGTCCAAGCGGGGTGCGCCGGGGGACCGGCTTTTCGTTCCGACGGACCAGCTTGACCAGGTAACGCGCTACGTCGGCGGTGATGCGCCTGCGCTGAGCAAGATGGGTGGCGCGGACTGGGCCAGTACCAAGTCCAAGGCACGCAAGGCCGTCAAGGAAATCGCCGGTGAACTGATCCGGCTCTACTCGGCGCGAATGGCCTCCCGTGGGCACGCCTTCGCGCCCGACACGCCGTGGCAGCGGGAGCTCGAAGAGGCGTTCCCGTACGTGGAGACTCCGGACCAGCTGACAACCATCAACGAGGTCAAGGCGGACATGGAGCGGGAGATCCCCATGGATCGCCTGGTGTCCGGGGACGTCGGCTACGGCAAGACCGAAATCGCGGTCCGGGCCGCTTTCAAGGCCGTCCAGGACGGTAAGCAAGTGGCCGTCCTGGTGCCTACCACCCTCCTCGCCCAGCAGCACTATGAGACGTTCACAGAGCGCTTCTCCGGCTTTCCCCTCCGCGTGAAGCCGCTCTCACGGTTCCAGTCCACTAAGGAAGCCAAAGAGACGGCCGACGGCGTGAAGAGCGGTGCTGTGGACGTGGTGATCGGCACCCACCGGCTCTTGTCCAAGGACTTCCAGTTCAAGGACCTTGGCCTGGTGATCGTTGACGAAGAGCAGCGGTTTGGCGTTGAACATAAGGAAGCGCTGAAGAAAATGCGCACCAACGTGGACGTCCTGGCCATGAGCGCCACACCGATCCCGCGAACCTTGGAGATGTCCCTCACCGGCATTCGGGAAACCTCCACGCTGGCCACTCCACCTGAAGAGCGCCATCCGGTCCTGACTTATGTGGGCCCCTACACCAACAAGCAGACCTCCGCCGCGATCCGGCGGGAGTTGATGCGCGAGGGCCAAGTGTTCTTCGTGCACAACCGGGTGTCTTCCATTGAACGCATTGCCGCCCAGATCCGCGAACTTGTTCCCGAAGCCCGGGTGGAAGTGGCGCACGGCCAAATGTCCGAGAGCCGCCTGGAAAAGATCATTGTGGACTTCTGGGAGAAGCGCTTCGATGTGCTGGTGTGCACCACCATCATCGAGACAGGCCTGGATATCTCCAACGCCAACACCCTCATTGTGGACGGTGCCGACAAGTACGGACTCTCGCAGCTCCACCAGCTCCGGGGACGCGTTGGCCGTGGCCGTGAACGCGCCTACGCCTACTTCCTCTACCCTTCGGAAAAACCACTCGGTGAGGTGGCACTGGAGCGCCTCAAGGCCGTGGCCGCGCACAATGAACTCGGCGCCGGCATGCAGCTGGCCATGAAGGACCTGGAAATCCGTGGTGCGGGTAACCTGCTCGGCGGCGAACAGTCCGGGCACATCCAAGGCGTCGGCTTCGATCTCTACATCCGTCTGGTGGGCGAGGCCGTCGCGGAATACCGTGGCGAGGCCGAGGAGAAGGCCGCCGAGATGAAGATCGAGCTGCCAGTGAACGCCCACCTGCCGCACGACTACGTGCCCGGCGAGAGGCTGCGCCTGGAGGCGTACCGCAAGTTGGCCGCCGCCATCACCTACGAAGCCATCGATGAGGTCTTGGCCGAACTGGTGGATCGTTACGGCGAGCCGCCGTTGCCCGTCCAGAACCTCATTGCCGTTGCGCGCTTCAGGGTGGGCGCACGCGAAGCCGGCCTGTCCGACGTCGCCCTTCAGGGCAATTTCGTCCGTTTCTCGCCAGCGCAGCTGCCCGAGTCCAAAACCATGCGCCTGAACAGGATGTACCCGGGTTCGCAGGTCAAGCCAGCCCTGGACGCCGTGCTCATTCCTAAACCCAAAACCGCTAGGATCGGCGGCCGGGACCTGCAGGATGCCGAGATCCTGCAGTGGGCCAACAACGTCATCGAAGCGATCTTCACCGACGTACCCGTAAAGGCAGGCTAGCCCGATGATGGGAGGACACCACGCCGCGTCGGGAGCCGCGGCGTGGATAGCTATTGCCTCAACCAGCCCCTACGCCCTGGGTTGGTACCCGCTGGACCCCACCGGCATCCTGATCGGCGCCATGGCGACGGCGGGCACCGCCTTGGTGTGCGACTGGGACCACCGTCACAGCACCATCGCGAACTCGCTGCCGCCCCTGTCCAATGTGGTTGCGGTCGGCATCGAGAAAGCCAGCGGCGGCCACCGGCAGGGTACGCATTCATTGCTGGGAGCCTCGGCGTTCGTGGTGCTTGCCACTATCGCCGCGCAATTCCAGATGACGACGCCCTTGGGACGGCTGTCCATCGGTGCGGGGCTGCTGTGCATGTTCATGATCAACCTGGCAGCGAAAGCGCTGCACCTGTTTCCGAAATCCGGCTGGATCACCAACTGGGTCTTCGCCGTGGTCATGGCAGGGCTCGTGACCTGGTTCGCGCCGGGCCAGTGGAGCTGGTTGCCGCTGTCCATGCTGACCGGGGTGGCAGTGCACATCGTGGGCGACATGATCACCGTAGGGGGAGTGCCGCTTCTCTGGCCCATCGTCATCAAGCCACCCAAATTCCTCCGAAAGTCCCTCATCAGTGGCATTTGGCGTGCCAACGGAGCGTTCTCCATACCCTTGCTGGGACGCGCCGGATCACGCCGCGAGTGGCTGGTGCTCATCCCCGTCAGCGGATACGCCATGGTGGGAATGGGCGCCGCTGCGTGGGCGCTTCTGCAGCGGCACTGGCCGGGTTTCCTGGCAGCGTTGGGCGGTTTTCTGCCCCCGTTGTGAGGCGTCATTGCACCTCCCGCAGCCATCATGCCGGGGTCCCCGTGCAAGTAGTCTTCGGCGGGAAAACCGAGTACTCGGCAACGACCATCACTACTTTTCAGGTATTTTTCGAGTAGCCACTACTCGTGCCTGCTTCCGGGGCCAGACATACCGTGGACTTTTACGACGTTTTTGCTTGGCTAGTTGGAGGTTCTCATGGATCTGCTGGACTCGGACAGCATCCAAAAGACCAACTGGGGTAGTCGTGACGTGCAGCGAACAATAGGGTCATTGCGCCGTTCCCCTGTCGATCTTGAAGTGGTGATACCGGCCTACAATGAGGCCGAAAGAATTCCTAAAACCCTTATTCAGACTGTCGATTTCCTTGCCTGCCACAAGTGGTCCTCACGGGTTGTAGTGGTGGACAACGGGAGCGTGGATGAGACTGCTGCGGTGGTTCGCCGCATTTCCGGCGCAAATCGCAGCACGGTTCCGATTAGTGTGGTGGGATGTTCACGCCGCGGCAAAGGAGCAGCCGTGGCCCGTGGCCTGCTCAGCGGAACCTCCAGATTCACCGGGTTTTTCGACGCCGATCTCGCCACTCCCCTCGAGACACTCGAAGCCGCCATGGATCATTTGGAACGCGGGGCTGCGGCCGTCATTGCGTCAAGGCACGCCCCCGGTTCCACCTTTGTGCAGCCACAACATTTGGGACGCCGGGTGGGAGGCACCGCCTTCCGGGTATTGACGCGGTCAAAAGTCAAAGGGATCAGCGATACCCAATGCGGTTTCAAGTTCTTTGAACGCGATGCGCTGACGGCGGCAATGGTGCAGTGCCGCACAACGGGCTTTGCTTTCGACGTCGAGCTGCTCCAGTGGCTTCAGCGTTCAGGCGCTGACATCGTGGAACTGCCGGTCGCGTGGACCGACGGAGAATCTTCCACTTTCCGCCCCTTCAAGGACGGAGCTGCGAGTTTTGCGTCAGTCTTCCAGCTTCAGAAAGTCACGCCGTGACGCGGTCTTTCGTGCCTGTGAGCCTTTCGGAACAGCTGGCGGGGAAGCAGATACTTGTCCTGAATTGGCGCGACATTACGCATTCACAGGCCGGTGGAGCCGAGCAATACATGCACGAAATATCCCGCAGGTGGACCGACGGCGGTGCTAAGGTCACTTGGTTTACAGGCCGTGAAGATAGCCAGTCCGGCGACGACATGATCGATGGAATCCGGATTTTCCGCGCCGGAGGCCCTTTGGGGCTCTATCCTAAAGCCGCCCTCAAACTCCTGCGTACCCGCAGTGCATTCGATGCCGTGATTGATTGCCAAAATGGGATCCCTTTCTTCTCGCCACTTTTCCTGCCGAGAAGACTGCCCATAGTCCAGTTGATTCATCACGTCCACCAGGAGCAATTCAGCACCCGTTTTTCCGCCCCCATGGCAGCCGTCGGTCGCTTTTTGGAGGGCAAAGGCGCCAAAGCGGTTTACGGGCGTCGGGCCATTGTGGCTGTGTCCCCGTCCACCCGCTTGGAATTGCGCAAACTTGGTTTCACGGCGCCCATTCATGTTGTGCCCAACGGAACCATCGAAGTAGCCCCAACAGTGGGTCCGCGTGATTTTGAGCCGACCGTCGCCGTCGTCAGCCGGTTGGTGCCCCATAAGCGGTTGGACTTGCTGCTCGGCCAATTTGCCGTGGCTGTCCGGAGCGTGCCGAAGCTCAGGCTCGAAATTGTGGGTGACGGCCCGGAACGCCCCCGCTTGCAGCGACTCGCCATGGACCTCGGCCTCGACGACGTTGTCACGTTCCACGGGTATCAACCCGACGCAGTGCGCAACAGCCTGCTCAGCCGGGCATGGCTCACCGCTTCCACATCGGCATCGGAAGGTTGGGGGTGCTCGGTCATCGAGGCCGCAGCATGGGGAGTGCCGTGCCTTGCCTTGCGGGTCCCGGGGATCCGGGATTCCGTGGTGGAGGGCCGGACCGGTTGGCTTGTGGACACGCCCAAGGAATTTGGGGCTGCCATAGTGTCCGCGATTCAGGTGTTGTCCGACAATGGCACGGCGGGAAGTATTTCCGCCCAATGCCAGGAATGGGCGCGCTGCTTCACATGGGACCGGAGCGCCGCGCTGCTCGCGGGGGTTCTCCTGGAGGAGGAATCACGCAGGAGTGGCCGGTCCGAAGCAGTTGCTGACCGCTCCGATATGTCCACCTTGGTGCATTTCGACATGCCTGCTGGTGCCGACCTCGAAGCCATTCTTCGTCCAACCGATGAAATAGCCGAGAACCAAGGCAAGGTGTCGATCCTGATGAAAGGCCGCGACGAGTTCGAGGCATTTGCATTGATACGGCGGATCGGTCTGGTGCCCGCCGAGCTCCGCTCGGCCAGTCGCAGTGCCTTGCTTGCGGGGCCGGGTAATGCTTTCGCACCGTTCGACGCCGTAGAGGGCATCTGACGCCGTCACACCGAAGCCCTACCCCAGGGGGGACAATGACTGACACTTTGCGCGATGTCGATCCTACCGCGGGTACTGTCGTGTCTGGGACGAGAACCAGAACCAGAACCAGCCAAAGCGCCGGCACCGGAGCCAAAGTGGCCGAGAACAGTGGCGTCCTGTCCGTCTCGGCAGGGGTGGTGGGCGTCCTCAGCTACGCGTGCACCCTGCTGATGGCCAACATGCTTGGAACGCGGGACTACACCCAATTTGCGGCAGGAGCGATGCTGCTGGGAATTGTCGGAATTGTTGCCTCCGCACTGGTGCCTTTACCCCTGTCGCACTTCGTGGCTGTCCATCCGGCGGGGTCTGAAGCGCGGCGTGACGGGATGGCTTTTGCTATCTTCGTTAGCTTCTTCGCGGGCATCGTCGCGGCCGCGGCATCAGGGACGCTGGCCCTGGCTTTTTCGACGCCGGCTGTCGCCGCCGCCGTAGCATGCGGTTCGCTGGCAATCTTCGTGGTGGCGGCCCCATCGGGTTGGCTACAAGGTGAACTGCGCTTTAAGTGGTTTGCGCTGACCACCATTGTGGAGGTCCTCCTTCGGCTGGGGTTAAGTCTCGTGGTGGTGGCCTTTGCATGGGGTGCGGCGGGAGCCATTCTCGGATTCACCATCGGGGCGGTGGCGCTGTTGTTGGTGCCGTGGTCGTTCTATCGCGATTTGCAGTGGCGTCCGCGTGTAGTGCGGGAAAAATGGCGGTGGGCCGAGACCCGGGACATCGCTTCCGTTCTATGCGTGGTGTCGATCCTCGTGGGCATCGATGTGGTGGTGGTCGCGTTCTTGGCGGAAGGATCGGCTTCCGCTGCGGGATTCCAAGCCTTGGCGACTATCGCCAAAGGGCCGGTCTATGTGGCCGCAGGCACTTGTTTGGTGGCTTTCCCGCTCCTCCGCAGGCCAGGTGTTGACGTGCGCCGGGTCCTCGCGGCGGCCTTCGCTTCGTTCGGTCAGCTGGCCGTCGTGGCTTTCGCCATCATAGCCACAGCCCCCCATGCGATGGCTGGCTTGATCATCCCGGAAAAATACCACGGATCCCTTGCCCTCCTGCCGTGGCTTGCTGCTGCGGGGCTCGGGTACGCAGTGCTCACCGTCCTGGCCACGCTCCTGTTGGCGTTGCGTGCCTATCGCCGGTGCCAGCTGGGCCTGGTCTGTGCATGCTTTCTGGTAGTGGCCGGGCTCTGGACAGGCTGGGAAGTGAACCAGGTTAACGGGATGGCGGCCGGATCTGCCTTTGGTGCAGTGGCTGCGGCTCTGGCGCTGGCCCTGATCGCCTGGCCGGTACTGGCCCGCGTCGGCCAAGCCAGCGGTGTCCGAAGCCAGGTGGCCGGTTCAGGGGCCTTGCTGGTAGTCCTGGCGGTTGCCGGTCAGCTTCAGCCCGTTGTGTGGTTGGTCTTGTCCGCCGTCAGTGGCGTGGCCGTCCTCGCGCACCAACGCGGGTTGTTGCCGACACTGTCTGTGGAAAGTGCACGACGTCGGTACGGCCAAGGTCCTCGGGTCCCCGGCCGCCGCGCCAAGGTGCTGAAGCCGTTGCCGATCAGGCTCGCTGAGTCATCTGTCAAACTACTCTCCAAAACTGTGCTCTCCAACAGAGTGCTCTCCAACACTGCCACCGCATGTGCCACTGTGACAGCCATGGCATTCGGAGTTCGGGCTCTTGGGATTACCCGGGGCTTTGAGCTGTGGGTGGACGAGGTGCTCTACGTTCGGCTCGGACAGGCGGTGAGCACCGGACGGTTTCCCACGTTGCCGGACGGTCCGTTTTTCCTACACCCGCCCGGGTACTTTCTTCTGGAGGCCGGCGTCATCAGGCTTTTCAACATCTCCGGTGACGTTATGGACGTTGTCCTCCAACTCCGCTGGCTCAACGCTGCGTTAGGTGCGCTCACGGTGGGTCTGGGCTTCCTGCTTGTCAGCAAGCTGGCAAACCGTTCGGCCGCTTGGTTGACAGCTGTCCTCCTGTCCTTCGAACCGTTCATTCTTCGAAATAACAGCCACGCTTTCCTTGAGACCTCAGCCATGACCGCCGTCGTCGCAGGATTCCTGCTATTGCTGGGCACCCGCGAACCTGACAAGAAGCTCTACCGCGTCCTTCGACTGGGAGCAGCCGGACTTCTGCTGGGATACGGGGTCCTATGCAAGGACTTCTTCATTATCTCGACCATTGCCCCCGTGCTGGCGGCGGTGGTGTGGAAGAGGACGCTGCACTGGCGGAAGGCCGCCGTCGTTGTGGTTGCAACACTGGTTCCCTATGCCTTGTACCTGATGGTGGTAGCTACGCAAGCCACCCTTACGGATTGGATCAGTGCAAAGACAAGCGGGTTCGTCCGGGCATCCGGTTTGGAAAAGAGCACGGGCTTCACATCGGAGGGTTCGCCGAGCATCGTGGCCCGGCTCATAGATCAAAGCGGGCATTTCGGCACCAGCTACCTGCTGTTGGCCCTTTGCCCCGTGGCAGGGGCCTTCCTATGCTTCAGCCGGCGTGCAGACCGGCGAATCATTGGTCTTGCAGGCTTGGCCCTGGGCTTGGCTGGTGCCTACAGCGCTGTTTTCGGGACGTTCGAAGAGCAGTATGGGTACGGCGTCATGGTGGGCGGCGTCTTGTGCTCCGTCCTGGTGGTGGTGGAGCTCCGCGAGAGGTTCCGTAGCGGGCGCAAATTCCTGATGGTTGCCGGCCTGTGCTTTGCCGCACTGACGGTGGTACTCGGCATGCGCACCGCCTTAACGGTCGACGACGGTTTTGTCCAGGTGCGTGACTGGGCGCGAAGCGGCCTTCCTGCGAACGCCCGGGTGAGCGTCACCAACAGTACGGCGCAATTGGTGTTCGGCGATGATCCGAGGTTCGGCGCATGGCCCTCTGCGCCGTTGATGCAGGGAGCCGGTGCCAACTACATCGTCACTCAGTCCTACCCATCGAGCCAAGGCTACGGGTATGTCAACCCGACCATGCTGGCCTGGTTGCGCGCCCACGCTACTCCGGTGTTCAATGTCGAAGGCCCCACCAACGGTTCCACCACGGTGTGGTTCGTAGCAAACGCTGAACTTGCGGTTGGTGCCGACGAGGGCATCGGTGTTCCTTCCCAGAACTACCAGACGGAACGGTGAACGCGGTGAAGATCCTCCATTTGGGCTTCGAGGATCCGCGCATGCCAGGAGCGGGCGGCGGCTCGGTGCGGACCTATGAAATCAACCGGCGCCTGGCAGCGGACGGCTTCCAAGTGACCGTCCTGACCACCAGGTACCCAGGCTGGCAAGAACGGGCCCAAGATGGCGTGCACTACGTCCCGGTTGGAGTAGGAAACGGGCGGAACCGACTGACCCGCCTGGCTGGATACGTGTTCAGACTTCCCTTCGAAGTTCGTAGACGCCGGTCCGATGCCGACCTGGTGGTGGAGGACTTCTTCGCTCCCTTCTCCACCATGGCAGCACCGCTGTGGACACAACGCCCCACGATCGGAGTTGTTCAATGGCTCCACGCCCGCGACAAAGCGCGCCAGTACCGGCTTCCGCTGCATTGGGTGGAGCGGTGGGGGGTCCGCACGCATAGCCGGCTGATCGCGGTGTCGCAGGGCGTCGCGGACAAGCTGATCGCGATGAACCCCGCTGTCCTCGTGGACGTGATCGGCAACGGCGTGGACCCGGCCGCCTGGAACCCCGAACCACACCTTGGACAGGACATCTTGTGCATTGGCCGGGTCGAGTTCACCGGTAAGGGATTGGACCTGTTGATCGCCGCTTGGGCCCGTTCTGAAAGTCGGGTGCAGGGGAAACTGTTGATAGCCGGAACCGGTCCCGACGAGGCGAAGTTGCGGGCAGCAATCGCGGATGCTGGCCTAACGGACCGGGTGGAACTGCTCGGCTGGCTGTCAGGGGAAGCTAAGTTCAAGGCCCTCAGCGCCGCCCGCTTGGTGGTGTTGCCATCACGGCAGGAAACCTTCGGCCTCGTCGCAATCGAAGCGCTTGCCACAGGTACACCCGTGATCGCTTTCGACATTCCTTGCCTGCGCGAGATCGTCCCGGTCGGTGCTGGCCAGCTGGTTCCGGCATTCGACGTTGACGCCTTGGGTGCAGCAATGGTGGACCAGTACGGGAACACGGGACCTGGCGTGATTGCCACAGCACGGCAGTTCGCGGCCCGATTCAACTGGGACCACCTCGCGCGACGGCAAGGCGCAGCCTATCGGAGCGCTCTATCTGTGGAATCCGAAGTTAATGACCGGTTGGGCCAACCGCCAGGAAGGTAAGCACCATGCCCCACGTCTCCAGACTCGACCGATCCATGCGCAGCCACGCACCATGGCTGTTCCTTTCGCCGCATCTTGACGACGCCGTACTGTCCTGCGGTGCCCTCATCGAGGCGCAGGCACAAGGGCGGGACATCATCGTTGCCACTCTGTTCACGGAAGCGGCGCTCGCGCCACACACCCGGGCGGCGCGTTCCTTCATGCGCCAGTGCGCCGTCACGGACGCCGTCGAGCTTTTCGCGGCCCGCAGAGCGGAGGATAGGGCCGTACTGACGTCGATGGGTGTCCAATCGATCCATTTGGGTGCTGTTGATGCGCTCTTCCGTCAACGGACGCGTCCTGCTCTGGGGAGCAGCGCCTGGGACAGGCTGCTTCCCGAACTGACCCACCGCTACCCTACGTACAGGTTTGACATCGCTATGGGAAGAATCTCCCGAGGAGACCGGCGTCTCACCCGAATGCTTCAAAACGACGTCGATGCTCTGATGACCGCAACAGGAGCAGATCTCCTTTTCTGTCCGGTGGGAGTCGGGAAGCACGTGGACCATCTGATCACCCGGGGGATGGGAGCCGGATACCCGGAGAAATTGGTCCTCTATTCGGATTTTCCCTACGACCTAGCATCCAACCCGGACCACGCGCGTCTGGCGAGCATGCAGTATCAGCCGTGGACGTGGAGCACCGGGCTCGAGGGAAAGCAGCCGCGGATCCGTCAATACGCGACGCAAGTGGATGCCTTGTTTCCCGCCGGGGTGATTCCAGAGAAAGCGGAAACCTATTTCGTTCCCCAGCACCAATGACGTCAGCAGCGTTCCTGGTTGTTTGAATCCACATTGCCGGGAGCGCTACTGAGCTGTTTCGGACCAACTTTGCACGTGTTGTTGTTGGTTATAGTGATGTTCCTTAAGCCGCCGTTGAAGTTGATCCAGGGACCGGGAATTCCCGAGAAGGTGTTGTTCCGCACCGCAACGTCGTACACGGGCGCGTTGCCGCCGTAATATCCCGTGACGATTCCGTCAGGTGAGCCCCAAAATTGATTGCCCTCAATAGTGATGTCATGGATTTCGTGCTGTCCGACGGCCAACTGCATGGCGGAACCATGGGATCCGCCGCGTACCTTGTTGTTTTTGTAGGTGACGGCGTAGACGGGGGAGCCGATCGTCTGGGCCACCAGACCGTCGTCGCCGTCGGCTCCTTGTCGCTGGTCTACCGTATTTCCCTCTACGGTGCCGTCGTGGGAATCGGTGATGTGGATCCCGTCCAGCTGGTCGTATTTTCCGCTGCTGGTCACCAGGGTGTCGTTGTTCCGGAGGCAGAAGTTGCTGCTGGACACTACTGCGATTGAGTACGTGAATGGGTTTCGGGTCCGAATTGAGTCAATCACTGCGTTGGAGCTGTTACGGACATCAACCAAGTATTCAGATAAGCGTCCAGAAGAGTTGCCATCCAGCTCGTCACCGCTTTGATCCGCCGTCAGCTGGGAGATGGTGACATTTTGCGCGCCGTTGGTAGTAATCAACGGGTGGCCCCCGAACGGTCCCTTGGACTTCAGGAAGTCAGGGCCCGCTTTAACGACCGTTGAAGCACCAGCTCCCTTAAGTGCGACGTTGCTCTTGAGGATCAGCGGCCTGTTCAACGTGAAGGTGCCAGCGGGCAGTGTGACGATCGCACCGCCGTCTGAGGAGGCGGAATCAATAAGTTGCTGAAGTTGCGTTGACGTGTCATCGGCGTCCAGATAACCACGTGGCGCCCACTCTTTTACCACCGTTGCCTTGCTCCCCGAAGCCAAGCAATAGTCGACTGATTGCGGCGCGCTTGCCCGGGGAATCATCGAAGCCGCTCCGAGTCCCACTGCGGTCACAGCAACCACAAGCAGCACTATTTTTGGAGCGGCAGACTTCATGGCATCAGCCTATCTTGCCGGGTTTCACGCTAATGAGCCGTACGGTGTCCTTAATCAGGCATGGCCCGGGCAGGAGCCCGGGCCATATGAAGCATCATGGGAAGTTTTAGCTTTCGCCGGCCGAGTCAGAGCGGCCCAGGACGGTCTGGGGAATCCAGAAAGCGAGCGCAAACAGGATCAAGCAAACCGCCATTGGCCAAACGTTGTCCAAGGTGAGGAAAGTAAGGGAGAAGATGGCGCCAAGGAAAAGGACCATCATGATGACGAACAGGATAATGCTCGTACCGAGGTGGTTCTCATTTTCAATGGGGGCGCTTGTTGCTTCCTTGGACATTCATTCCTCCTTGCCCCGCGGGGCTCAAAATCAGTTACGGACGCCTCAGTAGCTGGATGAACCTTGTTCACCGTTGACGATGGCAATTCCGGAACTCGCTCCGATACGTGTTGCACCTGCAGCAATCATAGCCTGTGCGTCAGCCAGCGAGCGCACTCCGCCGGAGGCCTTGACGCCCATGTCGGGGCCCACTGTCTTGCGCATGAGGGCGACATCCTCCGCTGTAGCCCCGCCGCCATTGAACCCGGTGGAGGTCTTGACGAAATCGGCACCGGCTTCTGCCGCCGCCTCGCATGCGATCACCTTTTGCTCATCGGTCAGCATGGAGGTTTCGATGATGACCTTCAGGATTGCTTCACCCGCATGGACTGTCTCAGCCACCGTTTTGATGTCGTCCACGAGCGCGCCTTTGTCCTTGGCACGTGCCGCGGCCATGTTGATCACCATGTCGATTTCGTTGGCGCCGTCGAGTACTGCGCCCCGGGCTTCGAAAGCCTTGACGTCACTCGGCGTGGCACCGAACGGGAAGCCGATCACTGAACACGTCAGCACCCCGGAACCTTTAAGGGCCTTGCGGACAGTCTTGACCCAGATGGGGTTGACGCACACCGATTTGAACTTATATTCCACAGCCTCAGCACAGACCTTGAGGATGTCATCCTCGCTGGCTTCCGGCTTGAGGAGCGTGTGGTCAATGTAGGCGGCGATGCTAGCAGGGGCGACGGCTTCGTAGCTCATGGGATCCTTCCGTGCAGGGCGTGGCCGGCCCGGTGGCCGCAGGGTTGTCACAGCCCGTCAGATGACCATCTTGCCACACCTGTCATGGTGGATTTGGGCGACGCCGGACGTTCTCACGCCGCTTGAAGGGCCTCCCGTTCGGCACCCATCGCAGCTGACAGGATGCCCGATGCGCACAGCATCGCCGAGGACTCCGCTGAGAGGAGCAAACCGAGCCGGAAGCCGTCACAGGATGCGGCATCGCCGATAGCCCAGATTCCAGGCAAGGAGGTGGCGAGGTTGCGCCCGACTGCGATGCCGCCGTCGTGCCCGATGTCGAGGCCGGCACTCAAGGCGAGCTCATTGCGGGCGACTCTTTCCTCGGCGATGACCACAAGGTCGCCCTTCATGCTGCTGCCGTCCTCGAAGAGGATGCCAGTGGCCCGGGTAGCGGGAACAGCCTCGGGAACCGCTGCGGAGTTGACGACGGCGGCTGGCCGAAGCGTTGTCCGCACGGGACGGACACCGCGGGCCCGCAACACAGCCTCGGCCTGGCCCGCAGCAGGTCCGGTGCCAACGAGGATGCCCAGAGGTCGGCGCCCCACGGTGCCGGCGATGTCCTTCACAGCCTCGCCGAGGCCGGCGGCGTCGTCGATGGTGGAGTAGCTGAGGCCTGCTTCGGCACCCGCCACCGGTGGGAGCACGGGCGCCGAACCGGTGGCGATGACGAGCTGGTCGTAGGAGAATTCCATGCCGTCCGTTGTGGTCACGATCTTGGCCCCTGCGTCGATGAAGCTTGCTGCTTGGCCGAAGCGGACGGAGACGTGGGGAAGTTCCGCTATTTCAAGGAGTGTCTGCGGGTAGTCGTCCCGGTTGCTGAGCAGTGTGATGGTTCCCCTGAAGGTGCGGTCGCCGCCGGCTGTTCCTGCGAGCCTCCGCACCAGCGCCTGCGCGGCGGGACCCGCCCCCGCAATGACGACGTGAGGGGAAACTTCGGACGGGGTAGCGGACATGTCTGGCCCTTTCGCTATGACCTGTTTGGTGCTGTTGATCATCAGCGTAGGGGGACTGCTTTTCGCGGGTGTTTCCGCGCTGTTGCCATTGATGGGCGATCCGTAGCGAGCTGTTTACCCGGCGGTAATAAGCTGCGTCACACGGCCGCGTCACACCGCTGCGTCAGGCGGCGACGGGGACTATGCGACGGTGACTATTCGTACCGCAGGGAGTCGATCGGATTTTGGCGCGCGGCACGGGCAGCCGGAAGCGTACCGGCAATGAAAGCTATGGCCATGACCAGGATGATCACTCCGGCGACAGGTCCGGGGGCGAAGCTGAGGATCTGCAGCCCGGAGAGATCGCTCAGCGGGCCACGGGCGAGGACGCCGCTGACCACGGTCCCCAGGCCGATGGCTACGGCTGATCCAATCAGGCTGCCGAGGAGCCCGATGAACGCGGCTTCTGTGCTGAACAGGGCAAAGACAGATCCGCTGCCCATTCCCATGGCCTTCATGAGTCCGATTTCGCGGGTGCGTTCCTGAACGGACATCAGCAAGGTGTTAACGATGCCGAACCCCGCGGCCACCAGCGCGATGATCGCGAAGGCGTCCAGGACGCCGATGATTCCATTGATGACCGTTTTCACGGTGCCGATGCGGTCATCCAACGTCTGGGCCGTGTAGCCAGCGGCGCTGAGTTGGGACTTCATGTCGTTGACGGCGCGCGAATTGGTGGGGGTGAAGGCTGCTGTGGCTGCGGTCCAGGTCTGGAGTCCGACGGCGGGCGCGCCGGTGTTCTGCGCGCCGTCGAGCGCCGTCGTGAGTGCCTTATTGGCAAGCGCGCCGCCGCTGCCGAGCAGGGCGTTTTCTTCCACGCCCTGGATTGTGGCCGTCACGGTGTGCATCGTGCCGGTGACGTCCAGGATCCCGATGGTGATGTCTTGGCCGATCGCGTGGGCGTTGTCAGTAAGCCCCAGTGGCACCACGTAGTTAGAAGGAAGGGTGATCTGGGCCTGGCTTCCGGTGTCGTCCATGGCCGTGCCGGCGGCCAGCGGGGGATGGGCTCCGGCCAGGGGACTGATGCTGAGCTGGTACTTGTCTTTGTTGTTCCACTGGATGTAAGCGGTGTTGAGCCGGGTGACGGGGGAAACGCTGGTGATTCCCGGAATGGTGGCCATTTTGTCGAGGTCGGCTTGGGTGAGGGCCAATTGGGTGGATCCTGGCCTTCCGCCCACGGCGATGACCCTGGTGTTCGGGTCGTACTTCTTTGGTCCGGATCCGGCGTCCGTGCTGGTGTCGGTCTTGGTAACGGTGAAGGCGTTGCTCGGCCCCACTGCAGCAATCTGGGCGTCTATGTAGTTGGAAATACCGGTACCCAGGCCGTTGGTGATGGTCAGGGTAAAAGCCCCGACGAAGATGGCCAGGATGGTCAGCGTGGTGCGGAGCTTGCTGCGGAAGCTGTTGGAGATTGCCGTTTTAATTGTTTCAAGCGGTTTCATGCCGCGTGCTCCTCATCGGTGGTGATCAGCTTCCCATCGCGGATGAAGAGGCGTCGGTTGAAGCGGGCTGCGAGGTCGTGGTCGTGGGTGACCGTGATCAAGGTGATGCCCTGGTTCTGGTTGAGGTCGAAGAGGATGTCTTCGACGATCCGTCCGGTGGCGGTATCGAGGTTTCCGGTGGGCTCGTCGGCGAAGAGGACCTGTGGGTTGTTTGCCAGGGCGCGGGCGATCACCACCCGCTGCTTTTGGCCGCCGGAAAGGTTGCCCGCCTTATTCCGGGCCTTGTCTGCCAGTTCAAGCTGTTCCAGGACGGCCATGCCGCGGATGCGCCGTTCCCGCGCGCCAACGCCTGCAATTTTCAGTGGCAGGACCACGTTCTCCAACACGCTGGAGGTGTGGTTGAGGAAGAACTGTTGGAACACGAAGCCGAACATCTGGTTCCGAAGGGTATTGAGCTTGCGCGCTGTCAGGGTCTTGGCGTCTGTGCCGCCAACGTGTACTTCACCTCCTCCGGGCGTATCGAGCAGGGCGAGCAAGTGCATCAGGGTGGACTTGCCGGACCCGCTCTTCCCTACGATGGCTACGGAATCACCACGGTCGATCTCGAGGGAGACGCCCTTCAGGGCGTCGAAGCGGTCCGGACCGCGACCGTACGTCTTAGTCAGGTCGCGGGTGGACAAAATCGGTACAGGCACAGAGGTTCCCATCAGGAGTCGCAAGCACTGGAGACAAGCAGTGCCAGAGCAGTAATAGGTAACCTACACGGCGAAACTTTCAGAATCCTGAGGGTTCCGAACCTAGGCCCGCAGCCGGTACCCGCGCTTCACCACGGTTTCAATGAGCTTTCCATCCGGGAGCGCGGAGCGGAGCCGGCTCACGGTCATGTCCAAGGCATGCACTGAACCGCGCAGATCCAGAAGGTCGGAGAGGGCCTCCCTGGACAGCACGGCACCGCCAGCCCCCAGGAGCGCCCTAAGGAGCAAGAGGGGTGCAGGGGCGAGTTCCACTGCTTTGCCGTTGATCCGCAGGCACCTCCCGCGCAACTCGATCGTGGAGCCCTTGGTCTCCAAACGGCGCACATGGTTCAACGAGAGATGTTCGGTCACCAGGCGGATGAGTGCACCCATCCGGTAGCGGTCCGGGATCAGTGGCGCCAGTCCGGCGTCGAGCAGTGGCTGCGCGGTGACCGGCCCGACGGCGGCAACGGTCACCGGCCCTTTGAGGGCGTCCACGAGTTGGCGGTACAAGCCCCTCTCGTGCGCGGTGCTCCACATGGCGTCCACTGCGGGAGCGCTTGTGAAAGTCAGGACGTCCAGGTTCCCGCTGCAGACGGCCTCGATCAGGCGGGGGAGTTTGTCCTCGCCGTCGGGCTTGACCCAACGGTAAGGCGCCACTGTCAGCACCGTGGCCCCGGACATCCGGAGCCGCTCCAGCTGCCGGACGTCGGTGTAGCCATGGAGCTGGACGGCCACGGTTTTGCCGCGGACTCCCTCCACCAGGAGCATGTCAACGAGCGTTGCGGTGGTTTCGTCGCTGCTGATTCCGACGTCGGCAAGGCCTGCCGCGCGCACGGCACCGCGGGCCTTTGGTCCGCGAACGAACATGCGGCACGCGGACAGTGTCTCGAGGAGTTGTTCGCCGATTCCAAAGGAGTCGGCAGCCTCGCACCAGCGGCGCATTCCGTAAGCCGTGGTGGCGATGCAGATGTCCGGTTTGGCTGCGATGATGGTGCGCGTGTCCTCGATCAGGACCATGTCCTCCTGGACGGGGGCGATCTTGAGCGCGGGAGCGTGGAGCACAGCCGCGCCACGGCGTTCCAAGGCCTCGATGAGGTCTTGGGAACGGCGGTGCGAGGTTACTCCGATGCGAAACCCGTCCAGCGGCAGGTCCGCGGGTTCGGCGAGTGCGGGAGTGGTGGCAGGGCCGACGGCTTCGAGGACGCGTGCAACAGTCATGTGTTCTTACCTTCAGGCTTCAATGAGTGAAGCCGCGAGCCGGCTCAGTTCAGCGGATGCTTCGGTGTGGTTTCGGTTGGCTTCGGCCACCCTGACTACCTCGCCGATAACCAGGACGGCCGGGTTGCTGCAGCCGCTCGCTGCCGTTTCAATCGTACCGAGATCGGCAATGGTGGTGCGTTGCCCGGGCCGGTAGCCTCGCTCCACTACGGCCATCGGCATCTCCGGTTTCATCCCGGCGCGGCGAAGGCCTGCCGCCAGTTGCGGAAGCGTGCCAATACCCATGAGCACCACGATCGTGCCGCCGAGCCCGGCCAGATGGGTGAGTTCCTTCTCGGACAGTGGCGCATGGCCGGACACCACCGTGAACATGTGGCTGACTTCGCGATGGGTCACAGGGATACCCGCGGCCGCCGGGACCGAAATGGCGCTGGTGACGCCTGAGATGACCCGTACCGGCACACCGGCGGCGATGCAGGCGGCCACCTCCTCACCGCCGCGACCGAACACATAAGGATCTCCACCCTTGAGCCGGACCACGTTCTTGCCCAGCAGGGCAGCCTCGACCATGAGCTTCTCGATGTCCCGTTGCGTCACCCTGTGCAGCCCCGGCTGCTTGCCCACATCGACCAGTTCCGCAGATGTCAGGGCATCAAGTTCCCGGTAGGGCGCCAAGCGGTCGTAAAACACGACGTCGGCATCCCGCAACGCCTCGACCGCACCGACGGTGAGAAGGGCCAGGGCGCCAGGTCCGCCACCGACCAAGGTCACGTGTCCTTCCGCGCCGGCGGGAGGTTCAAAGGCCACCGGGACTCCGGCCTCGCGGCAGTGCTGCACCAACGGAACCCAGCCCGGATCGCCGTCGTCCACTAGCGCGACGAGGAACGGCCTCTGGGGGAGGGGCCCGGCGTCCCCCATCCCGGGGTTCGATAGGCGGTGCACCACGGCGCCGGCGTGTTCGTAACGGCGGACGGCCTGCCGGGCGGCGCGGTCAGATCCGGCGACCCAAACGTTGCGGCCGGTGAGGTCAATGGTGAGCTGCACGGTTCCCCCTAGTTTTCGCCGGCGCTGTTTTGGATGGCGCTGTTTTGGATGCCGCTGCTTTGGCGGATCGGGATGCTCGACGCGATGAGCACGCCGCCCTTTTCTTCCTGAGTGGCAGGCCTGATCTGGCCACGCTCGGGAACAAAGGAGATGGATTCGTCCTTCTGGTCCGGTGCGTTGACGAAGGACCGAAAACGGCGCAGGCGCTCGGGATCCTTCAGGGTTTCGGCCCACTCATCCTGGTACGTGTCGATGTGTTTGGCCATGGCGGCTTCGAGCTCTTCGGCGATTCCCAACGAGTCATGGACCACCACCTCCTCAACGTGTTTGATCCCGCCGTCGAGCTCCTCCTGCCAGCGCGCGGTGCGCTGGAGGCGGTCCGCGGTACGGATGTAATACATGAGGTAGCGGTCGATGTACTTGAGCAGGGTTTGGTCGTCCAGGTCCTTCGCGAGGAGCTGCGCGTGCGCCGGGGTTGCCCCACCGTTACCACCCACGTACAGGTTCCATCCGTCGGCTGTGGCAATGACTCCAACGTCCTTTCCGCGGGCTTCTGCGCATTCGCGGGCGCAGCCGGAAACACCCATCTTCAGCTTGTGGGGGCTACGCAGACCCCGATACCGCAGCTCCAAGGCGATCGCCATCGCTACCGAGTCCTGCACTCCGAAACGGCACCACGTGGAGCCCACGCAGGACTTCACCGTCCGCAGGCTCTTGCCGTACGCCTGGCCGGACTCGAAGCCGGCATCCACCAGTTCTTTCCAAATCTCCGGGAGTTGTTCCAAGCGGGCACCAAACATATCGATACGCTGGCCTCCGGTGATCTTGGTGTACAGCTTGTACTTCTCCGCAACGGCCGCGATCACGCCGAGGCCCTTGGGCGTGATCTCGCCACCGGCAATGCGCGGAACCACGGAATAGGTGCCGTCTTTCTGCATGTTCGCCAGCGCCCGGTCATTGGTGTCCTGCAGCGAGCCACGGCCCTCATCAAGGACGTACGCGGAGTGCTGGCTGGCGAGGATGGAGGCGATGGTCGGCTTGCAGATATCGCAGCCCGCTCCGGTGCCGTACTTGGCCATGATGTCCTCGAACGAGGTGAGCTCCAGGACGCGGATGGCGTCAAAGAGTTCCTGCCGGGACAGGCTGATGTGTTCGCAGAGCGCCTTGGAAACCTCGATGCCGGACTTGGTCAGCTCACCTTCAAGGAGCTTCTTCAGCATCGGCACGCACGAACCGCACTGCGTGCCGGCGCGGGTGCAGCCCTTCAGCTCAGCCAATTCCCGCACGGGGGACTCGCCCTCGCAGGCACCGCAACCGTTAATGGCGTCACGGATAGTGCCCGCAGCCACGTTGTTGCACGAGCACAGGATCGCGTCGTCCGGGAGTTCGGTTTCCGGCGCTTCCCCTCCGCCGGCAGCGCTCAGGTATGCCCCCGGCTCGGCGGGAAGTTCACGGCCCAGAAGCGGGCGCAGACTCATGTACGGGGAAGCGTCGCCCACGAAAATGCCACCCAGCAGGGTCTTGGCGTCGTCGGTAGTGACGATCTTCTGGTAGACCCCACGGGCAGGGTCGGCGTAAACGACTTCCAGGGCGTGCTCGGTCTTGGCGAACGCGTCACCGAAGCTGGCAACATCGACGCCGGACAACTTGAGTTTGGTGGCCGTATCAAAGCCCGGGAACGTTGCTTCGCCACCGTGAAGGCGGTCCGCAACGATCTCCGCCATGGTGTTGGCCGGCGCCACGAGGCCCAAGCACATGCCCCCGTAGTTGGCCACCTCGCCGATGGCCCAGATACCGTCCACCTCCGTGGCGCAGAAGTCATTGATGACCACGCCGCCACGCTGGCCCAAGCTGAAGATCTGTTCTTCGCCCTCAGCCGCACGGAACAGGTCATCGCGCGGCCGGACGCCGATAGCGACGATCACGAGGTCCGCCTCGATGGTCCTGCCGTCCGCCATGAGGACACCGGTGACTTGGCCGTCGTCGTCCGTCAGTACCTCCGAGGGGAACACGCCGCCGTGGACTTCAAAGCCCTTGGCTTCGATGAGACGGCCCAACGCCTGTCCGGCACCTTGATCCAACTGCGTGTTCATCAGCCAGGGTGAGCCGTTGATGACAATGGGGGTCGCCCCAAGCTGTTCGGTGCCGGCAGCGGACTCAAGGCCCAACAAACCACCGCCAATGGTGACCGCTTTGACCTTCCGGCCCAATTTTTGGCGGAGCTCGGCAAGGGCCTTGTTGATGGCCCACACGTCCTCCAGCGTCCGGTACACATGGGTGTGCTCCGCCCCGGGAATGGGGAGGCGGGCAGCGTCCGAACCGGATGCCACAACCAGCTGGTCGTAGTGGTACTTGTTACCTGCGGCGGTGAGGACGCTCTTGCCAGCGGGATCAATCCTCACAGCGCGCTCGCCGGTGACCAGGGTCAAGGCATCGTGGTCCCACATGGAGGCCTCGCCCAACGTGAGGTCCACGTCCGCTTCCGTCAGTGCCCTGCTCAGTGCTACGCGGTCATAGGGCAGGTGGGCCTCTTCGGTCAGCACGGTGACCTGCCAGCCGTCAAGGCCTCGGGTGTACATGGCGTCAACAAAGCGGTGGGCAGCAGGGCCGCCTCCGACGACGACGATGCGGCGCGGGTTCCCTGCGCTTGAGGTGTGTCCGGTCACTGGTGGGCCTTTCGCAAATGCTGCAGACGGTTCTCCGCAGCTTGTGCTCCAGCCTAGGGACGGGCAATTTCGCTTCAGTTTCCCTTATGTTTCGTGATCTTAACTTCTGCATCACGAACGCATTTCCGGGGGCGTGAGGTCTCTTTTACCCACCCGACACAAAGGCGCACCGCCGGTGAAACACCCGGGTTTTAGCGTGGAGGGGTGGCCGCGACCGTGGCCGATGTCCCGGAATTGACGGCAGGAACGGCCGGCGTCCGGGCCCAGTGAGAGGGGCTGCAATGACCATAATTCTGGACCGCGCAAAGGACCTGGAAGCAACCGCTACATGGCACCGCGTGTGCCCGCTCGATGAATTGGAGCTTGCGTGGGGCGAAGCGGCCCTGGTGGCCGGCCGCCAAGTTGCACTGTTCCGCACCGCGGACGGCACGGTGTCCGCCGTCGCCCAACAAGACCCCGCCACCCTGGCAAATGTCATGGCGCGAGGCATCGTTGGATCCCGCGGGAACAGGCCAACCATCGCATCGCCGCTGCATAAAGAGGTGTACGACCTCCACACCGGTGAGTGCTTGACGCGCCCGGACCTGACGTTGCCCACGTTCGCCACCCGGCTGGTGGACGGCTACGTGGAAGTGGCACTTTAGGCCCGGTTCCTCACAGTCCTTACAAGCCCAGGGCCTCGCTGACGTCCCGCAGGACGTCGTCCAAGGACGCCCGCGCAGCCTGCCGGGCAGCGGGAAGTTCCGCTGCGGACTCCACGGGTTGGATGACTTCGAGGTAGCACTTCAGCTTCGGTTCGGTGCCGCTTGGCCGGATGATCACGCGCGTCTGGTCCCGCGTGAGGTACAGCAGTCCGTCCGTTGGCGGCAGGGCATCGCTGCCTTCGGCCAGGTCCGTGAAAACCTCGACGGCGGAACCCGCGAACGCTTCCGGCGCATTGACCCGCAGCCGGTTCATCATCGCGTCCAGAAGCCCCAGGTCAGCCACGCGGATGTTCAACTGGTCGCTCGCGTGCAACCCGTGGACCAGGTAGAGATCATCCAAGGTATCGAAAATTGTCCGTCCTTCAGCCTTGGCCGTGGCGGCAAGCTCAGCGATCAGGACCGCGGCCGAGATGCCGTCCTTGTCGCGGACCAGGTCCGGTGCCACGCAGTAGCCCAGCGCTTCCTCATACCCGTAGGTCAGGCCCGGCACGCGGGAGATCCATTTGAAGCCCGTGAGGGTCTCTTCATGGGCGAATCCTGCGGATGCGGCGATCCGGGCAAGAAGCCGTGAGGAAACGATCGAGTTCGCAAAGACCCTGGCACCCTGCTCCGCCTGTTCCCGGACGGCCAGCCTGGCAACGACATGAGAACCCAATAGCGCGCCCACTTCGTCCCCGCGCAGCATTCGCCAAGCTCCCGTCGCGGGGTCCAGTGCGGCGACTGCAGCGCGGTCGGCGTCGGGGTCGTTGGCAAGGACTATGTCCGCGCCCGACTCAGCGGCGGCCGCCAACGCCAGGTCCAGCGCGCCCGGCTCCTCCGGGTTAGGGAAGGCCACGGTGGGGAAGTCCGGGTCCGGCTCCGCCTGTTCGGCCACCAATGTGACGTCCGTGAAGCCGGCAGCCGAAAGCACCGAAACAGCAGTCTCACCGCCCACTCCGTGCATCGGGGTCAGCACGATTTTGAGGTCCCTGGCGGGGAAGTTCTCCCGATCCACCAGTCCTGCCATGGCTGTTTGGTATTCGGCAGTGATGGACGTCGGCAGCACCGTCCAACCGTCGTCTGCCAGCGTGATCGAGTCGAGCGTTCCGACGGCGTCGATCTTCGCCGCGATCCCGGCGTCGTACGGCGCCACGATCTGCGAGCCGCGGCCCGACTCCGGGACGGCGTGCCGCCCCAGGTAGACCTTGTACCCGTTGTCCTGCGGCGGGTTGTGGCTGGCGGTGACCATCACTCCGCCGTCACACTCCAGCTTCCTGACCGCGTAGGCCAGCAACGGCGTCGGCAGCGCGGCGGGCATGAGGAACGTCTCGAAGCCTGCAGCCGTAAAAATGGCCGCTGTTTCTTGGGCGAAAATATCCGAGTTGTAGCGGGCGTCGAAACCGACGACGGCGCGCGGCCGGGTCCCGGGGGCCGCAGCAGCTACGGCCTCGGTGAGGAAAGCCGCCAGGCCTGCCGCTGCCCGGCGGACCACCACCCGGTTCATCCGGTTGGGTCCGGGCCCGAGCGCTGCGCGAAGCCCTGCCGTGCCGAATTGCAGGGTGCCGTTGAAGCTGTCGGCCAGTTCCTGCCTCGCAGCCGCGTCACCAGCGGCGGCGAGGTCGGCCAGCTCCACGAGCGCGGCCGAGGTCACCGCATCGGGATCTTGGGCCGCCCACTTGCGGGCGTCGGTGAGTAGTTGGTCGAGGCCGGCATCGCTTGATGTCATAGGGACCAAACTATCCTCATTGGCCACCTCAACAGCAACGAGGGGTGAGATCTCGCCCTTATGAGTGGTCTTAAAGGGTGAGATCCCGCCCCTCGGCGGGAGTTAGAGCTTGGCGATGATCTCCGCCAGCAGCTTGGAGATGCGCTTGCCGGCAGTGTGGCCCGCCTCGAGGACTTCGGCGTGGCTCAGTGGCACGGGGCTGATCCCGGCGGCGAGGTTGGTGACAAGTGAGATGCCGAACACTTCCATGCCGGCGTGTCGCCCGGCGATGGCCTCCAAGGCTGTGGACATGCCCACCAAGTCCGCGCCGATCCTCTTGGCGTACTGGACTTCTGCCGGGGTTTCGTAGTGTGGGCCGGTGAACTGGGCATACACGCCTTCCTGCAGCGAGGGGTCGACCTCGCGGGCCAATCCACGCAGGCGGGACGAGTAGAGATCCGTGAGGTCAACGAACGTTGCTCCCTCAAGGGGGGACGTTGCCGTGAGGTTGATATGGTCGCTGATCAGTACCGGGGTGCCGGGGGCCCAGCCCTCGTTGAGCCCGCCGCACCCATTGGTGAGGACCAGGGTTTTGCAGCCCGCGGCAGCCGCGGTGCGCACACCGTGGACCACGGACCTGACCCCGCGGCCTTCGTAATAGTGCGTCCGGGCGCCAAGGACCAGTGCCCGCTTTCCCTCTTTGGTCAGTACGGACCTGATGGTTCCCACATGGCCCACCACGGCTGGTTTGTGGAAGCCGGGAACTTCCGATGCGTTCAAGGTGGCGGTCGTTTCGCCAATGAGGTCGGCAGCCTCCGCCCAACCCGATCCGAGGACAAGTGCCACGTCATGGGACTCGATCCCGGTCTCGGTTGCTATGAAGTCGGCGGCCGTGCGGGCGGCTTCGAAAGGGTCAGTGTTCATCAGCTCAGTGGTACTCACTGGTACAAGCTACCGTGCCCGCGAAGTACTTTGGTAGGCGCGGAATCACGGTCCTGGGTGGGCTGAGTGGCAGCGGACGGTGCAATGAGCAAGAATTGAGGATTGTGACCACCCAAGTTGATTTCAGTGCCCCCCGTATCGCGATCCTTGGAGGTGGTCCCGGCGGATATGAGGCCGCTATGGTGGCCGCTTCGCTCGGCGCACACGTCACCATTGTTGAGCGGGCCGGCCTCGGCGGCTCCGCCGTCCTGACCGACGTCGTGCCTTCCAAGACCCTGATCGCTACCGCGGACCTCATGACCCGGGTCGGTGAGGCCGATGAGCTGGGCGTGAAGTTCGACGGCGACGGCGGCAACTCCCAGCCCCGCGCTGACCTGAAGCACATCAACAACCGTGTGCTGAATTTGGCCCGCGGACAGTCCAACGATATCCGGGCCGGCCTGGAACGCCTCGGCGTGGAGATCGTCATCGGCTCCGGCAAGCTCCTGGACAGCAACACCATCGAGGTGCTCACCATCGACGGCACCCGCACCATCGACGCGGACGCCGTCTTGCTCGCCGTCGGCGCCCATCCCCGCGAACTGCCCACTGCCAAGCCCGACGGCGAACGCATCCTCAACTGGGCGCAGATCTACAACCTGGACGAACTCCCCGAGGAACTGATCGTGGTGGGTTCCGGTGTCACCGGCGCCGAGTTCGCTTCCGCGTACAACGGTCTCGGCTCAAAAGTCACCCTCATTTCCAGCCGCGACCAGGTCCTTCCGGGTGAGGACACCGACGCCGCCAAGCTTCTGGAAGGCGTCTTCGAACGCCGCGGCGTCCGCGTTTTGTCCCGAACCCGCGCCAACGCGGTTGAGCGAACGGACGACGGCGTCAAGGTCACCTTGGGTGACGGATCGGTGGTGACCGGCTCGCACTGCCTGGTGTGCGTAGGCTCCATTCCGAACACCGCGGGCTTGGGCCTGGAAGAAGCAGGGGTTGCGCTGACCGAGTCCGGCCACATCAAGGTCGATGGCGTGTCCCGCACCACCGCACCGAACGTCTATGCTGCCGGAGACTGCACCGGCGTTTTCGCCCTTGCCTCGGTTGCCGCGATGCAGGGCCGGATCGCCATTGCACACTTCATGGGCGACGGCGTGAAGCCGCTCAAGCTCAACCAGGTGGCGTCCAACATCTTTACGTCCCCGGAGATTGCTTCGGTGGGTGTCTCCGAGGCCGACCTTGCCTCGGGAAAGTACCAGGGCGACGTGGTCATGTTGTCCCTCCTCAGCAACGCCCGGGCCAAGATGCGCAACAGCAAAGACGGTTTCGTCAAGGTGATCGCGCGCAAGGGATCAGGCACTGTGATCGGTGGGGTAGTGGTGGGCCCGAATGCCTCCGAGCTCATCTTCCCGATTTCCTTGGCCGTGACGCAGAAGCTCCATGTGGATGACCTTGCCAGCGCTTTCACGGTGTACCCGTCGCTCACAGGATCCATCTCCGAGGCTGCGCGGCGCTTGCACGTGCACATGTAGTTTCACCGCTGGCGGCCCGTTTCGGGGCTCCGCTGCACAGGATGCCGTTCGCACGGCTCATTCTGCAGCGAGCCATCGAAACGGGCTCTGCAGGACACCTACGATTGCAAGGCCGCGATGGCCTGGGCCAAGGACATGTGCAATGCAGGACCATGTCCGGGCAGGATCACGTTGGCTTGGATTCCCTGCAAGTGCCGGGCCGATGCCAAGGCCGCGGCCGGGTCCCAGTGGTACATCGTGTGCAGCATCTGTGGCCCGTTCTTGGGGCTGATCGGGTGGCCGCTGACAAACGAATCACCCACAGCGATGGCGTTGGCACCGGGCAGCAACAGAGCAGCGTTGCCGGGTGTATGGCCGGGAAGCAGTATGGCTTCGGGGTTGCCGGGCAGGCTCCGGAGCTGATCTTCGCTCCAGCCTTGGGCTTGCGCGGCGGGCTCCGCCTGCAGGGCCTTGGCCTTGATGACGTGCAGCAACCACCGGAAGACCCGGGGCCGCCACGCCCGAGCCAGGACCTTCCCTACGGTCACTTGGTGCTTTTCTTCGCCGCGGACGTGGGCCAGTTCCTCGGGGGAGCACAGGATGGGGGTGCCATAGGTTCGGGACAGGTAGGCCGCGCAACCGGTATGGTCCACGTGGCCGTGGGTGATGAGCATGGCTTTAGCGTCCGCGGGGTCCAGGCCCAGCCCGCGGATGGATTCCAGGACCAGGTCACGGTCCGCAGGGTATCCGCCGTCGATCAGTATGAAGCCTGAGGCGTCACGGACAATGATCTAGTTGGAGGCAGGCCCCTCCACGAAGTGGACGCCGGGAGCCGGTTCGGAGATGTTCACTCGGGAATTCTAGTGGGCCGCAGTCGCTTGGAAGTGCTTCTCAATGAACCCCTTGATGTCATCATGGCAACTTCCACAGCCTGTGCCCGCGCGGGTGGCCTTGGAGACCTCGGCAACGGACGAGCACCCCTCCAGCACGGAATCCTCAATGCCGGCCGCGCTCACCCCGGCACAACGGCACACCGTCCGCTGGGGATCCTTACTGGTGGCGCCGGCATCGAGCTGGTCGGGGCCATCCAGACGCAGCAGCAGCGACCGGTCGGCGGGCAACTCCGAAGACCGCTCAAAGAGAAGGACGAGCTCAGCGGCAGTCCGCGGCATGCCCACCGCCACGAACCCTTCGAGCACCCCGCCGCGGGTAGTCATCTTCACGTAACGGCCGTGCTCGGGATCCGCCCACTGGGAGACCTGCCGGCGGGGGCGGCCGGACGCAGCGCCTGCTTCCAACAATTCCTCGTCCCACGGGTCGGCAAGGTTGTCGCCGGCTACGGCAAGGTCAATGCCCCGGGCCTTCAACATGACGACGCCGGGCTTCTCCTTGGGCAGTGCCTCAAGGGCATCCGCGGCGGACTGTCCATCCCGCGCCAGCACCACGAGGTATTCGGCCAACCATTCCGCCTGACGCCATCCAGGACCCACTAAACCGGAAGGACCATTTGCCGTTCGGCACTCGATGCAGGAAGCGTCTTGGCAGCGGACTTCAGCGCAGTCGCCGATCGCGAACATGTGGGGCTCGTGGTAGGTCCGGAGGTGGTGGTCCACCAGGATTCCGGTACCCACGGGAAGGCCACAGCCCTCTGCCAGTTCGATCCGGGGACGGACACCACAGGAGAGCACCAGCAGGTCCCCGTCAATGGCCGAGCCGTCGTCAAGAAGTAGGGCAGAGAACGAACCGCCCGGTCCGGCAGTTTCGACGCCGGTAGAGCGGGCGTTGCCTGCCACGCGCACCCCTCCGGCGCGCAGACTCGCGGTGAGCACGGAGCCGCTGCCGCGGTCGATGCTGCGACCCAAGGGGAAGGGCCCGTTGTGCACCACCGTCGCCTGCGCGCCTTCCTCAGCGGCCGCGAGGGCAGTTTCCAGGCCGAGCACGCCACCGCCCAACACCACTACGCGTTGTCCGGCAGCTACCGCGGAGCGGAGTACCTCGGCGTCGCGAAGGTCCCGGAGGGCAGTGACCCCCGCCGGCAGCACAGGTCCGGTGGGGTCGGGATTCAGGCCAGTGAGGTTGGGAACCACGGGACGGGAGCCGGTGGCGAACACCAGCCGGTCATAGTGTTCGGAGGTCCCGTCGGCGAGCACCACGTGCTGCCGGGCCCGGTCGATCCGCTTCACCGCCACGCCTAACCGGACGTCGACGCCGTCGGACTCCAAGGCCGAAACCTCGGCCATTGCCAGGGCGTCGGCGGTGGTACGCCCGACGCCGAGCTCGGCCACCATCACGCGGTTGTACGCGGCCTCGGTCTCCTGGCCGACCACAAGCAACCGGACGAGCCCAGTGCGGACGGCGGGGAGCAGATCGTCCACGAGCCGGGCAGCCACCGGCCCGAAGCCCACAACAACAATGCGCTCGCTCATGAAGCCTCCTTGGCGTGCAGCGGCAGTCCTGTTACGGCAAGAACGGCCTCCTTGATGACTGATGCCTTCCGGACCCACGCTCGGCTGGTCTTGAATTCCGGCATCCCTGAGATGGGATCCGTGACCGCTTCGGTGAGGCGGTTGGCGCTCTCCTGGCCGGGGAAATGGAACGGCAGGAAGACGGTGTCCGGCCGAACGGTGGTGCTGAGCTCGGCACGGCAGAGCACTTCGCCCCGCTCGTTGGTCACTGTGACGTAGTCGCCGTCGGAAATGTCCCTGCTTGCTGCCGTGCCGGGATGGATGAGGAGCCTGGCTTGGGGCTGTGCCGCCAACAACTCATCAACCCGGCGTGTCTGGGCACCGGACTGGTAGTGCTCCAGGAGCCGTCCTGTTGCCAACGCGAGCGACCCGTCCGCCAACGACCGCACGCGCTTTGACGGTGTCACCGGAACCATCACGGCCCGGCCGTCCGCGTGGGCGAAGCCGTCCCCAAAGAGCCTTGGCGTGCCGGTGCTCCCCGACGGGTAGGGCCAGTAGGCAGCCTCGCCGCGGTCCAGCATGGCGTAATCGATGCCGGAGTAGTCGGCCAAACCGCCGGCAGAAGCCAAGCGCAGCTCTTCGAAGACCGTCTCGGGATCATCGCTGAACGTCGAAGGAGCTTCAAGGAGCTTGGCCAGCTGCGCCATGAGCCACAGCTCGTTCCGGACGCCGGGGGGAGGCATCAACGCCCGGCGGCGCCGGATGACGCGGCCCTCAAGGTTGGTGAGCGTCCCTTCTTCCTCGGCCCACTGGGTCACCGGCAGGACCAGGTCGGCCTCGGCGGCGGTCTCGGACAGGAAGAAATCGCAAACCACCAGGAAGTCCAGGCTGCGGAGGCCCTTGGTCACGGCATGGGCGTCAGGAGCGGACACCACCACATTGGCACCGTGCACGAAGAGGCAGCGGACGCCGTCGGGCTGTCCCAGCGACTTCAGAAGTTCGACGGCGGGCAGCCCGGGTCCCGGGATCAGGGACTCGTCGACTCCCCATACTCGGGCGACGTGGGCGCGCGCGGCAGGATCGGTGATCTTGCGGTACCCGGGAAGCTGGTCCGCCTTTTGGCCGTGTTCCCGCCCGCCTTGGCCGTTGCCTTGCCCCGTGAGTGTGCCGTAGCCGCTGCGGGAGGAGCCCGGCAGGCCTAACAGAAGGCTGAGGTTGATCGCTGCCGTGGCAGTGTCTGTTCCGTCCACGTGCTGCTCCACGCCGCGCCCGCTCAGGATGTAGCTGCCGCCGGTCTTGGCTCCTTGGGCCAGGAGGCGGGCGGTGTCACGGATCAGGTGTGCCGGGACGCCCGTGAGGGACTGGACACGTTCCGGCCAAAAGGTTGCCAAGCTGCGGACGACGGCGGCATACCCTGACGTGCGCGTGGAGATGAAGTCGGGGTCCGTGAGTCCTTCGTGGACCACGACGTGCGAGATGCCCAAAAGGAGCGCCAAATCGGTACCGGGCGTCGGCTGGACGTGGAGGCCGCCGCCGTCGGACGTCAAGGCTGCAGTGGGCGAGCGGCGTGGGTCCACCACAATCAAGCCGCCGGCGTCGCGCGCACCCTGCAAGTGCTGGACGAACGGGGGCATGGTCTCGGCAACATTGGAGCCCAGCATGAGGATCACCGAGGCGGTGTCCAAATCTGCCACCGGGAACGGCAAACCGCGGTCCACACCGAACGCCCGGTTGCCCGCAGCTGCTGCCGATGACATGCAGAAACGGCCGTTGTAGTCGATGCGGGACGTTCGCAACGCCAGCCGGGCGAACTTGCCCAGCATGTACGCTTTCTCGTTGGTGAGGCCGCCTCCGCCGAAGACTCCGACGGCGTCGTTCCCATACTCGCGCTGGGTGTCCTTGACCGCCGCGGTGATGAGCTGGAGCGCCTGGTCCCAGGAGATCGGTTGGTGGACGCCGTCGGATCCTTTGAGCAGCGGCTCGGTAACCCGGCCGGTGTGGTGCAACAACGACGCCGATGTCCAGCCCTTGCGGCACAGGCCGCCCCGGTTGGTGGGGAAGTCGCGCCCGGAAACGTCCAGGATCGCAGCCGACTCCGCAGCAGGGCTCGCAGCGCGCGGCTGGGCGGGGGTCAACGTCATGCCGCACTGGAGCGCGCAGTAAGGGCAGTGGGTATCGGCGCCGTTGGGCATCTAGATGTGTCCGATCGTATTGCGCTTCCGGGCCGGGCGGATGTAGCAGGCCCAGCAGACGGCGAGCATCAGGATGTACGCTCCCACGAACCCGTAAAACGCCGGAGTGTACGAGCCGCTGACGGTAGTGGAGGCGTTGAGGACCTGGGGGATCACGAATCCGCCGTAGGCACCGATCGCGGAGATCAACCCGAGCGAGGAAGCTGCCAATCGGGCTGTGGCGGCAGTGCTGGCTCCGGTGCGGGCTGCCCGGCTGGACGTCGCGAAGATGACCGGGATCATGCGATACGTGGCTCCGTTCCCGAAACCGCTGGCTACGAACAGGACCAGGAACAAGGTGAGGAACAACCAGAAGTTCTTCAGCGGCAACGTCCAGATCATGGTGAGGGTGACGATGGCCATGGCAGCGAAGGAGGTGATGGTCATCCTGGCGCCGCCCATGCGGTCCGCCATGCGTCCGCCGTACGGCCGGGCGAGTGAGCCCACCAGTGGGCCCAGGAAGGCCAGTGACAGCGCCACCGCGCCGACGTGGATCGATGAGAAGGCGGGAAAGTAGTCCTTGATCAGCTTGGGGAACACACCGGCGAAGCCAATGAAGGAGCCAAAAGTGCCGATGTACAGGAATGCCATGACCCACAAGTGCGGTTCCTTGAGGGCGGCAAGGGAACCTGCAGCATCCCCCTTGGCACTGGTGAGGTTATTCATGTACCGGTAGGCGCCAAACGCAGCCACCACGATCAACGGAATCCAGATCAATCCGGCGATGGGAAGGTTCACGGTTCCGGCCGCGAGCAACGTGACGGCGATAGGCACGATCAACTGCGCGACGGCGGCACCCAGGTTTCCGCCGGCGGCGTTCAGTCCGAGTGCCCAGCCCTTTTCGCGAGCCGGGTAGAAGAAGGTGATGTTCGCCATTGAGCTGGCGAAGTTCCCGCCGCCGAAACCGGCGAGTGCAGCAACGAAGAGCATGACACCGAACGGGGTTGCGGGGTTGGATACACAGATAGCCAGGCCTGTTGTGGGGATCAGCAGGAGGAGGGCCGAGACGATGGTCCAATTGCGGCCACCGAACCTGGGAACCATGAAGGTGTAGGGGATGCGCAGTGTCGCACCCACCAGGCTGGGGATGGAGATGAGCCAGAAGATCTGGTTGGTATCGAACCTGAACCCGGCTGCCGGGAGTTGGACCACCACGATGGACCAGAGCTGCCAGACAACGAAGCCGAGGAATTCGGCGAAGATGGACCACGAGAGATTGCGTTTGGCGATGGACCTGCCTTCGGTCTCCCACTGGTGCGGGTTCTCCGCATCCCAGTTGGCGATCCAGCGGCCGGGGCGGTGTTCAAGGCCTGCGGTCGGAGCTACGGGGCGGTCTACTGCGGCGGGAGCTGCGGTGGGGTCTTTTACGGGGCGGTCTTCTACGGTGGGGTCAACGGTCACGGAGTGCCTCCTTGGTGGGGGACGTTGTCCTTCCACGCTAGGTTTGGCGCATTTCGCGGACGGTCGATGTTTGTAAACGTGCTGTGACATTCCCCTATCCGGGCTTTCACGGCAGCGTGAGGCCATGGTGAGGTTGACGCACGCCGACCAAGCGATGAGACTTTCGGGCGCGTCCGCATAGTGGACTTGTTTGTCCAACGAGTGGACGGCGGGAACTATTATTGAACTCTCGAATAATCCTTCGCCGTGCACGCTCTTCGGAGCATCGGCGCGTGAACGAAAGCTGCCACTACATGTCTTCCACCGCTATCTCGAAGGAGGGCGAGTCCACCCAACCCGTGAACTCACGGGGCCGGGTCATCTTCGCCAGCCTCATCGGCACATCCATCGAGTTCTACGACTTCTACGTCTACGCCACTGCGGCGGTTCTGGTGTTCCCCAAGCTGTTCTTCCCCACCGCGGACGAAACCACGCAGCTCCTGAGCTCATTTGCCGTCTTCGGCGTAGCGTTCATCGCCCGTCCCCTCGGATCCATTATTTTCGGCCACTTCGGTGACAAGTTCGGCCGTAAGGGCACCTTGGTGGCCTCTCTGCTCACTATGGGTATTGCCACGTTCCTCATCGGCTGCCTGCCCACGGCGCAGGTTGCCGGGTGGACGTTCCTGGCCCCGATCCTGCTGGTGGTCCTGCGTTTCGCGCAGGGGCTGGCTTTGGGTGGCGAATGGAGCGGCGCGGCCCTCCTGGCCACGGAGAACGCGCCCGCCAACAAGCGGGCCATCTACGGGACGTTCCCGCAGCTCGGCGCTCCCATCGGGTTCATCCTGGCGAACGTCATCTTCCTGGTGTTCAGCTACACGCTGACGCCGGCGGCGTTTGCCGCCTGGGGCTGGCGTGTACCTTTCCTTCTTAGCTCCGTCATGGTGGTCCTGGGCTTGTATGTCCGCCTCAAGCTCATCGAGACCCCTGCCTTCACCAAGGTGGTCGAGTCCAACGAGGTAGCCAAGCTGCCCATCGGCCAGGTCTTCAAAAAGAGCTGGCGCCAGCTCATCCTGGGCACCTTCATCATGCTCGCAACCTACGTGCTGTTCTACCTCATGACCACCTTCACGCTGACGTACGGCACCAAGCCCACCTTGGCGGGCGCGCAGGCTGCGGCGGTCAAGGCGGGTAAGCCAATGACGGAGGCCGCTTCGGCTGCCTTTGTTCCGGGCTTGGGCTTTACCCGCAATGAATTCCTCTGGATGCTGATCGCCGGAGTGGTCTTCTTCGGTATCTTCACCTTGGTCGCCGGGCCGCTCGCGGAGAAATTCGGGCGCCGAAAGACGCTGATCGCGGTCACGGCCGGGATCTTCGTATTCGGCCTGCTCTTCGTCCCGTTCTTCGCTGGCGGCTTCGCGGGAACCATGGCCTTGCTCATCGTTGGCTTCACACTGATGGGTTTGACCTTCGGCCCCATGGGCGCGCTCCTGCCCGAGCTGTTCCCCACCAACGTCCGCTACACAGGCTCGGCCGTGAGCTACAACGTCTCCAGCATTCTTGGTGCGGCCGTGGCCCCGTTCATCGCTGTGTGGCTGTGGGAACTCGGTAAGGGCAGCACCGTGCTGGTAGGTGTGTACTTGAGCGCCATGGCAGTTCTGACGCTCATTGCGCTGTTCCTGTCCAAAGAAACCAAGCACACGGACTACGAGAACAACGTGGCCTAACGCTTCTGGATCACCAGCTGCCAAGAACCAGCTGCTAGAGAACCAGCTGCTAAGGAACAAAGTCGGCCCCGCACTAAACGGTGCGGGGCCGACGTCGTAATGCGTGCTTGGTCTTAGTCTTCGATAGTTGCGATCACTGCACCGGCGGCGACCGTCTGCCCGGCGGCGGCTGCGAGTCCCCGCACTGTTCCTGCCCGGTGGGCTGTGAGGGGTTGCTCCATCTTCATGGCCTCAAGCACCACGATCAGATCACCCTCGGCCACAACGTCGCCCTCCGCAGCAGCCACTTTGACGATGGTGCCCTGCATGGGCGACGTGAGCGCGTTGCCGCCGGCGGCAGCCGCTGCGGGCCCGGCGGAACGGGAGCGCTTCTTTGACTTGCCGGCTTTGGCGCTTGTTCCACTTCCCGACACTGCGATGCTGCCGCCGAGACCCGACGGCAGGACGACCTCAAGGCGCTTGCCGCCGACCTCGACGACGACGCGCTGGCGCTCGCCGACGTCGGCCGCTTCCGTGGGGGTGCCCGCGGACCAGGCCGGAATGTGGTTGACGAACTCGGTCTCGATCCACCGGGTGTGGACGGTGAACGGTCCCTCCGCAGGAGCGAACGCAGGATCCGTGACCACGGCAAGGTCGAAGGGGATCACCGTGGGGATACCCTCAACCACCATTTCCTCAAGCGCCCGGCGCGAACGCTGGAGGGCCTGCTCGCGGGTGGCGCCGGTGACAATGAGCTTGGAGAGCATGGAATCGAAGTTGCCGCTGATGACATCGCCCTGCTCCACGCCGGAGTCGATGCGTACGCCGGGTCCCGTGGGGTTCTTCAAGGCGCTGATGGTTCCCGGTGCTGGCATGAAGTTCCGGCCCGGGTCCTCCCCGGTGATCCGGAATTCGATGGAGTGGCCGCGAACCTCGGGGTCGTCGTAGCCGAGTGCTTCACCACGGGCGATGCGGAACTGCTCCCGGACCAGGTCTATGCCTGTCACTTCCTCGGACACACAGTGCTCCACCTGGAGCCGTGTGTTGACCTCAAGGAAGGAGATGGTGCCGTCTTGGCCCACCAGGAACTCGCAGGTTCCGGCACCAAGATAGTTGGCTTCTTTGAGGATCGCTTTGGAGGACTCGTAGAGGCGTTTGACCTGTTCTTCGCTCAGGTAGGGTGCCGGGGCTTCCTCGACGAGTTTCTGGTTTCGGCGCTGCAGCGAGCAGTCACGCGTGGAAACCACAACAACGTTGCCGAAGGAGTCTGCCAGGCATTGGGTTTCAACATGGCGCGGAGCATCCAGGAAGCGTTCTATGAAGCATTCCCCGCGGCCGAAAGCCGCCGTGGCTTCACGGACAGCGGACTCGTAGAGCTCGGGAATTTCATCCATGGTCCGGGCTACCTTGATGCCGCGTCCGCCGCCGCCAAAGGCAGCTTTGATTGCCACGGGCAGCCCGAATTCTTCGGCAAACTTCAGGATCTCGTCCGCGGATTCCACAGGGTCCGCAGTGCCGGGGACCAGCGGGGCGCCCACCTTTTCGGCGATGTGCCGAGCTTGGACTTTGTCTCCCAACGCGGAGATCGCCTCGGGGGAGGGGCCGATCCAGGTGATGCCAGCGTCGATGACCTTCGCTGCAAACTCAGCGTTTTCGGCGAGGAATCCGTAGCCGGGGTGGATGGAGTCTGCGCCGGATTGCTTGGCGGCGTCGATGATCTTGTCCATCACCAAGTACGATTCGGCTGCCGTGTTGCCGCCCAATGCGTACGCTTCGTCGGCGAGGCGGACGTGCAGGGCGTCGCGGTCCGGGTCTGCGTAGACGGCGACGGAGGCGAGGCCCTCGTCCCGGGCAGCTCGGATGATGCGCACCGCGATCTCGCCGCGGTTGGCTATCAAGACCTTGGTAACAGGGCTGGAAATGGGCTGCGCCGGGTTAGCTGACAAGTTGTTGACTCCTTCTGTCCTTGAGGAGCCTAGCGCGATTGTGAGGGTTCCGCCCATATTGATGGGGGATTCCGTGTGTGAGGCGTTGTTCCTTTGTAGGGTTGCTACAAAGTGGTTCTACGCGTTGCCCGCTTGCCACAGGTCCGTGATGGGCACGTTGGCGTGGCCCAGCAGGTCCCGGAGCGTGGAGATGGAAAGCCCGACGACGGCGTGCGGGTCGCCGTCTACCTTGCGGATGAAGGCGCCTCCCAGGCCGTCAATGGTGAACGACCCCGCACAGTGAAGGGGTTCCCCGGTGGCGATGTAGGCGTCGATTTCGTTCTCGTTCATTTGGGCGAAGTGGACCTCGGCGCTGGAAACAGCCCCAACGGTGGCTCCTGTGCCCTCGGGCGTCCCGTGTTCGGCGTCGTCCTCATCTGCCTCTGCCGCCGTGTCCCGGCAATCGACCAGCCAATGCCCGGTGTGCAGGATGCCCTGGGAGCCGCTCATTCGCAGCATCCGCTCGCGGGCCACGTCTGCCGTGTAGGGCTTGCCGTGTGATTCGCCGTCGAACTCGAAGACCGAGTCGCAACCGATCACCAAGGCGCCGTCCGATTCGGGCAACGCGGCTACGGCTTCCGCCTTGGCACGGGCCAGAAGCAGTGCGGTATCGTGCGCGTCGGTCACGCCGTACTTGGCCTGCACCGCGTCCTCGTCCACGTCAGATACAAGGACCTCATGCTCGATGCCCGCTTCGGTGAGCAGCTTGGTGCGGGCGGGGGACTGGGAGGCGAGAATCAATCGGGTCACGCCTCCACCCTAACGTCCCGGGCCCGCAACCGAGCTAGTGGACCAGTTCCTCCGAGCCCGCCTTCGCGCGGTCCGAACGGTCCAGCTTGGCACCTTCGACGTCCACGTCCGGCAGGATGCCCGAGAGCCACTTCGGCAGCCACCAGGCCTTTTCACCCAGGAGGTACATCACGGCCGGGACCAGCGTCATCCGGACCACGAAGGCATCAACGAGCACGCCGAATGCCATCGCAAAACCGAGCGGACGCACCATGGTGAGGTGGCTGAAGATGAAGCCGGAGAACACGCTGACCATGATGATCGCGGCCGCAGTGACAACAGCTGCGGCGTGGCTGAATCCGGACCGGACAGCATGCTTGGCCGACTCCCCGTGCATGAATGCTTCACGCATGCCCGAGGTGATGAACACCTGGTAGTCCATAGCGAGGCCGAACAGCACACCGATCAGGATGATCGGCAGGAAGCTCAGCACGGCGCCCGGGTTCGGGACATCGAAGATCCCGCCGAGCCAGCCCCACTGGTAAACGGCAACAACGGCACCAAACGCGGCAGCGAGGGACAACAGGAAGCCGCCGGTAGCAAGCAAAGGCACCACGATGGAGCGGAAGACCAGCAAAAGCAGGATCAGCGAAAGCCCGACGACGATTGCGAGGTAGGGCGGCAGGGCTGCCCCAAGCTTGGCTGAGACGTCGATGTTTCCGGCCGTCTGCCCTGTGAGGCCAATGGTGACCCCGAGGTTCTTGCGGATATCGGCGCCCTTTGCCCGCACCTCGGAGACCACCTGGACCGTGCTGGCACTTGCCGGACCATCCTTCGGAATCACCTGGAACGCGGCAGTCCTGTGGTCATCGCTCAGGGCAAACGGGACCGCTGCGGTGACGTTTGGGACAGCGCACAGCTGGTCGGCGACGTCGTATTGTTTGATCTTGGCGTCGTTCTCGTTCAAGCCTTCGGGGAACTCGGCCACCACCACGATGGGGCCGGTGACGCCTTCACCAAAGCTCGTACGGGTCAGGTCGTAGGCCTTGAACGCCTGCGACTCCACCGGCTCGGACCCGCCGTCGGGCAGTGCCAGCCGCAGCTGGGACGCAGGCAGCGCCACCGCCCCGAGCAGGACGATGCTGGCTACCAGCGAAACCCACGGGTGTCGCGTCACCATGCCGCCCCAGCCGCCGCTGCTGCGCTTCTCTTCCCGCGCGCGGTCAGCGGCCTGGTAACCGGGTTCAGCATGGTGCTGGGTGGCTTTCGCCCATGCCCGCTTGGAGATGATCCTGCGTCCGATCATCGCCAGAACGGCGGGGGTCAAGGTCAGGGCGACGCCGACGGCGACAGCGACTGTCGCTGCGGCAGCAACACCCATGACGGCGAGGAACGGCAACCCCGGCACCACAAGGGCCGACAGCGCGATGATCACGGTGAGGCCGGCGAACAACACGGCGTTACCCGACGTGCCCGTGGCAAGGGCCGCCGATTCCTCGGGATCCATGCCGGCAAGGAGTTGCGTGCGGTGGCGGTTGACGATGAAGAGCGAGTAGTCAATGCCCACGGCAAGACCCAACATCAGGGCAAGCATGGGGGAGATCGAACTCATGTTGATCACGCCAGTCAATGCGAAGGTACCGCCCACGCCCACGGCAACGCCGATCAGGGCCATCACCAGCGGCAATCCGGCAGCAACCAACGTCCCGAGCATGAGGATGAGGACGAGGGCCGCCACTGCGACGCCCACAATCTCGGCAATTCCGAAGATCTGCGAGACGTCCTCGGTGATTTCCTTGCTCGCATACGCAGTAACGCCGGCCGACGAGACACCGTGGACGATGTCCTGGACTTGCTGGCGGACCGCTGGGTCAACGGCGTTGATGGACGTTTTGAACTGCACTTGGGCAATCGCGGCCCTGTTGTCCTCGGAGACGAAACGCAGGTCCTTCGAAGCGTCGAGTTGCCGCTTGGCGAGTGCAAGGGTGGTGGCGCCGTCGGCAGCTTGCTTGGTCCCGGCGTCGAGCTTTGCCTTGGCGGCGTCCAGTTGGGCGCGTTGCGCGGCAAGCTGGGCATCAATTTGCGCTCGGGGGAGGCCGGCGGCGGCCATCTGCTGTTGGGCAGCGGTGAGTTGGGCCTCGCCCGCGGTCAGCTGGGCTCGGGCGGCGTCCAACTGTGCCTGCCCTTGTGCGGCTTTGGCCTGGCCCGCGGCGAGGTCACTCCCGGCCTTGGCCAACTGCTCCTGGCTGGTGAAGGGGTTGATGGTCCCTTGGACGGCAGGCAACGTTTGGAGTTTGGTCAGCGCTGCGGCAACGGCGTCTTTCTTCGCCGGATCGAATCCGGCTGTTCCGGCGTCGAAAACTACTGTGGCCGAGCCGCCCGAAGACTTGGGCAGGGCGTCCTTGAGCTTGTCCGCCATCTTCTGGGTTTCTGTCCCCGGAATGGTGAAGTTGTTTGACATGGCGCCGTGGAACGCAGCGGCTGAACCGCCCACGGCAACCAGGACCACCAGCCATAGGGAGATGACAAGCCAGTGGCGGCGATACGAAAATTTGCCGAGGCGGTAGAGGAACGAGGCCATGTCAGAACCGATCTTTGGTGGTTGGAACAGAGGATGGGGCTTGTGCGGCCGCCGCTGGGCGGAAAACGTCCGACGGCGGTGCGAAGCCCGCCCCCAGGAGGCCCATGGCGTCGATGAGGTGCTGCCGGAGCGCCGCGAGGGACTTGGCGGACAGATCAGGGCCATGTTCCGTGAACCACACGGTCATGGCTGCTTTTCCGCACGCAATCACCGAGCCGGCCAGCGCATGGAGGTAGAGCTCGCTGATTCCCGGCCCCAGCCTGCTGCGTGCTGCATCGATTATTTGTCCGGTGCAGTGATCCCAGGCTTCGAGCTCTGACCTGGCCAGCGAGCGGTTGTCTTGGGTGAGGGTGAACAATTCGGCCATGGGAGCCACGGACATGGGATCCGCCAACGCCATCAGGGCATGTTGGGCGGATTCGAGAATGGACTCCTCGGCGGGCCGAAGCCGGAATTGTTCCAGCGCGTGGTCCATGAATCCGTCAGCCACGGACGCCAAGGAGGCCTCGAGGGTGGGGAAGTAATTGAAGAAGGTCCGCCGGGACACGCCCGCGGCAGCCGCTATGTCTTCAACGGTGAAATTGCCCGCGCCATTCGTACGCAGCAGCTCCAGGGCGGCCGAAGCGATGGAACTGCGCGTGGCGGCCTTGTTGAGTTCACGGCGCGACGGAGCCGCGAAGTCGGCTGGCTCGTCAGGGTTGTCGGAGGAAGAGCGGACGCTGGGGGAAGTCACATACTTACACTAAGTGCAACTTTGCACTGTGCGCAACTGAATCGGGCAGAAGGCTTGCTCAGGCAGGCGGCTTGCTGAGGAATATTGACTGCCCGGTGGCACCAGGCTCGCCTTCAGCCAAGGGCAACACGTACACGGCCGTGCCGTAGGCGCACACTTCGGTCCAATTGTTGCCCATCTCGGAAGTGTCGAACCGCATGGCGACAATGGCATTGGCTCCGCGCTGCTGTGCCTCAGTGACCATGCGTGCCATCACTTCCTGGCGGCTCTCGTAGAGGGCCTTGGTCATTTCGGGAAGCTCGCCGCCACCGAGTGAGCGGAAGCCGGCCAGCATCTGGGAGCCGATATCCCGGGAACGGACGGTGAGGCCCATGACTTCGCCGAAGACTGCGTCAATGCGATGGCCAGGGATTTCATTTGAGGTGACAATCAACATGCCCCGAGCCTACCCACCATCACGCCAGAATCTGCACGTAAACGCGGAAATCCCCGGGGAAACTCCCCGGGGATTTCCTGCCCTACGCCCTTAGCCGAGCAACGCCCGCCGCAACACGTCCAAACCTACTGAGCCGATGTTGAGGGCCTTGCTGTGGAAGGTCTTCAGGTCGAAGCCTTCACGGCTCGAAAGCTCTGCGCGGATCTGTTCCCACAGCCGCTGCCCCACCTTGTAGGACGGCGCTTGCCCGGGCCATCCGAGGTACCGGTTGAATTCGAACTGAAGCTGGCCTTCGCTGATGTCCAGGTTCGCTTTGAGGAAATCGAAGCCCTTTTCCGGGGTCCAGCTTCCGGTGCCCCAACGCTGCGGGATGGGCAGCTCCAAATGGACGCCGATATCGAAGACCACCCGGGCCGCGCGCATGCGCTGGCCATCGAGCATGCCCATGTGGTCACCGGGATCTTTGAGGTAGCCCAGTTCCAACACGAGCTGCTCAGCGTACAGGGCCCACCCTTCGCCATGGCCCGAAACCCAGCACACGTTCCGGCGCCAGTTGTTGAGCAGTTCACGGCGGTAGGTTGCGGTGGCAACTTGGAGGTGGTGGCCCGGAACTCCTTCATGGAACACCGTGGTGGTTTCGGCCCAGGTGGTAAAGGTGTCTTCGCCTGCAGGAACTGACCACCACATCCGCCCGGGCCGGGAGAAATCATCCGACGGGCCGGTGTAGTAGATGCCGCCCTCATCCGTTGGGGCGATCCTGCACTCGAGTGTCTTCATGACGTCGGGAATATCGAAGTGCACGCCGGAAAGTTCGGCCACGGCGCGGTCTGAGAGTCCCTGCATCCAGGCTTTCAGGGCGTCGGTGCCCTTGAGCTGCCGGGCGGGATCGTTGTTGAGGATGCTCTTGGCTTCCTCGATGCTTGCGCCCGGAAGGATCTGCGCTGCCACCTTTTCCTGCTCGCCGATGAGCCGTTCAAGCTCCTGCACGCCCCAGGCATAGGTTTCTTCCAAGTCCACCTCGGCCCCAAGAAATGACCGGGAAGACAACGCATACCGTTCGCGTCCCACAGCGTCCTTGGCCGGGGCGGCCGGAAGGAGCTCGTCCCGCAGGAACGTAGCCAGCGCAGCGTATGCCTCACGGGCTTGGCGCGTTCCGGCGTCGAGCTTGTCCTGCAGTTCACTGGGAAGCGGTGCGCCCTCAAGAGTGGCGCCGGCGGCCAATTTGGCGAAGAAGCCATCGTCTGCGGCGTAGCGCTCGGCTTGTTCAATCACTATGCCGACCTGGCGGCGGGCGGCCACCTTGCCGCCCTGCTTCGCGGAGCGGAGTGATTCGATGTAACCGTCGATCGCGCCCGGAACGTTGGCAGCACGACCAGCCTGATGCTCCCAGTGCTCGTAGCTGTCTGTGGGCATGAGATCAAAGACGGCGCGAATGTCCTGGGCGGGTGACGCTATGTTGTTCAGGTCCGCGGCGTCCCACCCGGAGTCGTGAATCTCAAGCTCCAGCCCCAGCCGCTCCCGCATGGCGTCCAAGGTGACGACGTCGGTTTCGTCGGTAGGCTGCAGAGCCGCCAAGGCGTCCAGCGCGGAGCGCGTTGCCCGGGCGTGTTCCTCGGCGCCGGCGGGGGAGTAATCGGGGTATTCGGTTTCGTGCCCCGGAAGTCCCAGCGTGGTGGCGAAGCTCGGATTGAGCTCGATCAGCTTTTCCGTATAGGAGTTGGCTACGTCGTCGATGGCCGTGGCGGGGCGAGCGGGGATGTTTGGAGTAGTCACCCCCAGAGCCTAACCGCGCGGGCTTCTATGTGAAAGGGTTGCTGAACTCTTGGACGGCAGCCCTAACCGCGGCTACGCTTCCACGCACCCGGGCCGGGTGTCGGGTCCAACCGCAGCTGCTGCCGGCGGACCCAGTGCCTTTGCGTTGGGGGTGCAGCCGCCGCCTCTGGCTCCCCACCCAAGGACAGTACGACGGCGGCCAGCGCCGCGAGCTCTTCGGCGGACGGTTCACCCTTGACCACCGTGAACAGAGGTTCGACGGCGACCGTGTCCGCGGCCTGCTCCGAACCCTGGCGGGGGGCCTGATCCGCACTCACAGCGGGATGTTCCCGTGCTTTTTGGTGGGCAGGCTCGCGCGCTTGTCGCGAAGTGCGCGAAGGCCACGGATGATCTGCAGGCGCGTGTCCGATGGTGCGATGACAGCGTCGACATAGCCCAGCTGGGCTGCCTGGTAGGGGTTGAGTAGCTCTTCCTCGTAACCCTGGATGATTTCGGCGCGCTTGGCTTCGACATCCCCACCGGCCTCGGCAACTGCTGCCAAATCGCGGCGGTACAGGATATTCACTGCGCCTTGGGCACCCATGACGCCGATTTGGGCGGTGGGCCAGGCGAGGTTGAGGTCAGCTCCGAGCTTCTTGGAGCCCATCACGATGTAGGCGCCACCGTACGCCTTGCGGGTGATCACGGTGACCTTGGGGACCGTAGCCTCCGCGTAGGCATACAGGAGCTTGGCGCCGCGGCGGATAATGCCTTGGAATTCCTGGTCCTTGCCGGGAAGGAAGCCCGGAACATCAACAAGGGTAAGGATGGGGACGTTGAAAGCGTCGCAGTGCCGGACGAACCGGGCGGCTTTTTCCGAGGCGGAGATGTCCAATGTGCCAGCGAACTGCATGGGCTGGTTGGCCACGATGCCAACAGTGTGGCCCTCCACGCGACCGTAACCGATGATCACGTTGGGAGCGTACAGGGATTGCATCTCCAGGAAGTGGGCATCGTCCACGATCTGCTCGATGACCTTGCGCATGTCATAGGGCTGGTTGGCCGAATCGGGGATCAACGCGTCCAGGGCGAGGTCGTCGTCGTTGAGTTCCAGTTCCTGGTCGTGCTCTGTGAGGGGAGCCTCGGACAGGTTGTTCGAGGGCAGGAAATCCAGCAATTCACGCACGAACTCGATAGCATCCGCTTCGTCGGACGCCAGATAGGTGGAGGTGCCCGTGGTGGCATTGTGCTGCCGTGCGCCTCCCAGGGTTTCCATGTCCACGTCCTCGCCAGTGACGGTCTTGATCACGTCTGGTCCGGTGATGAACATGTGCGAGGTCTTATCCACCATCACCACGTAATCAGTGAGGGCGGGAGAGTATGCAGCGCCGCCCGCGCACGGCCCCATGATGAGGGAAATCTGCGGGACCACGCCGGAGGCATGGACGTTGTTGCGGAAGATGTCCGCGAACATGGCCAAGGAAGCGACGCCTTCCTGGATGCGCGCGCCACCGCCGTCGTTAATTCCTACAACCGGGCAACCGTTGCGGAGGGCGAACTCCTGGACTTTGACGATCTTTTCGCCGTTGACCTGGCTCAGCGAGCCGCCATAAACGCTGAAGTCCTGGCTGTAGATGGCGATGAGGCGCCCATCAACGGTGCCATACCCCGAGACAACGCCATCGCCGAGCGGCTTCTTCTTTTCCATGCCGAAAGCCGTGGAACGGTGGACTGCCAGGGCATCGAACTCGACGAACGAATCGGGATCCACCAGCAGGTCGATGCGCTCGCGGGCGGTGTTCTTGCCCCGTGCGTGCTGCTTCTCGATCGCTTCCGGGCCGGAAGGCTGCTGGGCACGGCCCTGGCGGTCGCGGAAGTCGGCAATCTTTCCCGCTGTCGTTGTCAGATCGTGGCTCATCAAGTGTCTCCGGCTCTGTAGCTGATGGTCGCTGGCGCAATTCGTTGCAGGACAGCAGCCACTTTAAGTAGCTTCCGTACAAAGAACAGGCCTCGATGGCCAGTCTAGTAACGCATTTGCCGCGAACCGCTGTAGAAACCCTACAATTTTCCGGGCCTCAGCCAAAGAAACAACTATGTTACCCGCGAGTAACATAGTTGAGTTAGAGTGTCACCATGACTTCCAGCAATGACTCTTCCGCCACGGCCGGAATGAACCCGGCGAGCACCAACAGCCCTTACGTGGCGACGGGTTCGCTCAAGGGCAGGACCATCCTCATGTCCGGCGGGAGCCGGGGGATCGGCCTGGCCATCGCCATGCGTGCCGCCCGCGACGGCGCGAACATCGTGCTCATGGCAAAGACCGGTCAACCGCATCCCAAGCTGGAGGGAACCGTCTTCAGCGCAGCCGAACAACTCGCAGCTGCAGGCGGCCAAGCGTTGCCGTTGGTCGGGGATGTGCGCAACGACGAGGACGTCGCGGCCGCCGTTGCCGCTGCCGTCGAGCGTTTCGGAGGCATCGACGTCGTAATTAATAACGCCTCTGCGATCGACCTGTCCCGAACCGATGCTGTGGACATGAAGCGCTATGACCTCATGCAGGACATCAACGTGCGCGGCACATTCCTGCTGTCCAAGCTCGCCTTGCCGGCCTTGCGTGAAGCGGGCGCGCGCTCGGGCCGCGCCCACATCCTTACGTTGTCCCCGCCTTTGAACCTTGACCCCAAGTGGGCGGGTATGCACCTTGCGTACACGATGGCCAAGTACGGGATGAGCCTGACCACGCTGGGGCTCGCCGAGGAACTGAAGGACGACGCCGTATCGGTCAACTCCCTGTGGCCATGCACCCTCATCGACACGGCCGCGATCCGCAACATGCCGGGAGGAGCGCAGATCGTCCAGGCCGCGCGCGGGCCGGAGATCATGGCAGACGCCGCCCACGCCATCCTGACCGGCGGCGCAGCAACGGGGAACTTCTATACAGATGAACAGGTGCTGCGGGCCGCGGGTGTCACGGACTTCGCTCCGTACAGCCTTGGAGTCCCGGAAGACCGACTGGTGCCGGACATCTTCCTTTAGTAAAACCGAACACCAGCGGTCCCCAACCGGCTGATTAGTGGAGTTCTATGGGCGGCGCAAGGCTGCGACTGGCTAAGATTCAGTTATGGATGCCGAACAGCCGGGGCTCAGCGGACCCGTCCCCCCATTGGCCGGGCAGGAACGCCCCAAACTGGACAGCGAATCACTGCTCGACCCGGACTTTCTTTCGGCAACAGGCGTCGCACAATTGAGCGTCGTGGAGTCCACGGGCTCCACCAACCAGGACCTGGTGGGGGCCGTGGCCTCAGACCCTGCGCGGTGGCCGGACCTTTCCGTCCTGACGGCCGAACACCAAACGGCCGCGCGCGGACGCCTTGATCGACACTGGGAATCGCCGGAGCGTTCGGCGGTTTCGGTGTCCATGGTGTTGCGCCCGGTAACCTCCGACGGCGCGCCGGTGCGGACGCAAAGCTACTCGTGGCTTTCCCTCTTGGCCGCAGTTGCCCTCCGCGAGGCCCTGCAGGACACGGCCGGAGTGGCGGCAGATATTAAGTGGCCCAACGATGTCCTTGTCAACGGCCGCAAGATCGCGGGCATCCTCGCACAGATGACACCCTTGGGCGACGGCACCGTTCCTGCCGTGATCCTGGGCATGGGCCTCAACGTGACCCTGACCGAGGAAGAGTTGCCCGTACCCACTGCAACCTCGCTCGTCCTGGAAGGGGCCACGACCACGGACCGAACAGCGTTGCTGAAAAGCTACCTCTCCCGTTTCGCCAGGCTCTACCGGAGCTTCTGCAATTCCGAAGGAGACCCGGCAGCCGGCTTGGCAGGTGGCTCGTCATTACACAAGCGAGTGGAGACGGCCATGGTCACTTTGGGCAGGGAAGTCCGTGCACACCTGCCTGGCGATAACGAGCTGGTGGGGCACGCGTCCCGGCTGGACGAGGACGGCTCCTTGCTCGTTGTTGACCACGGCGGCAGGGAGCACACAGTGACGGCCGGGGACGTGGTGCACTTGCGCGCCACAGAAAGCGGTTATGCGTAAAGAATTGCTTCCGGGGGAGCAGGTCATCACCATCACCCGGCCGCAAGCGCGTTCGTTGTTGTTCCCGCTGCTTGCGTTCATCGTGGTTCCTGCGTTGGCGGCCTACGCTTCAGCGTGGGTTGCACGGGGAAACCCGCAGCGCCTGGCATCATTCGTCACCAGCGCATGGACGCCGTGGCTGATGGGTGCTTGCGTAGCGCTGGCGGTGTGGTTCTTACTGGGGTACAGCCTCAAACGGGTGCTGCGCTGGCGCTCCATCAGGTACATCCTGACCAGCCGACGAATACTTGCCAAATACGGAATGTTTCGGCGGGACGATTGGCAGGTTTCGCTGATGGCCGTCCGCGACGTGGGGCTGCACCAGAGCCTCCTTCAACGGTCATTGCGGTCCGGGAATATATCCTTGGATACCGGGCACTCCGGAACGGCCGTGCTGGCCGACGTTCCTGAGGCCCTGAAGTTCCGTGGTTTCATCCTGGATGCAATGGATGAGCTCCCGCGGAGCGAGGGTTTTGAGCGTGGAATAGTGCCGGAATTTGATGTGGTGCCGTGGGAGTCGAGAGAAGGTGGAAGAGATGAGCGTTGAGGATCAGCAGTCCAGCGAGGACCTGGAGCAAGCGTTCGACGCCGAAACCGAACCTTCCGTGGATGAGGACACCGACGCTGAGTCCGCACCGGTTACGGTCCCAGGGCCACCCACAAGTGTGATGTCCGGAGAGCGCGTGGCTATCAAAGCGCTCGAGGCGAAGCTCCTTGGTGGGGAACGCAAGCTCCGCCGTCGTGAAGTTGCCGCAGGTGCGGGTGTGTCCATCCTGTCCGCGCGGAAGGTGTGGCGCGCCCTCGGTTTCCCGAACTTCGGGGACGAAGACGTTGCCTTTACTGAGCGTGACCAGGCTGCGTTGACGAGGATCCTCGATTTGGTCCGTGCCGGGCTCCTCACTGAGGAAGCCGCGATTTCGGTAACCCGTTCCATCGGCCAGATGACGGACCGCATGGTGGTTTGGCAGGTTGAAGCCCTCGTGGAGGACATGGTGTCCGAACAAGGCATCCCGGACGCCGTGGCCCGGAAGCAACTGGTGGCCCAACTGCCTGCGCTGGTGGATTCCTTGGAAGAAATCCTCGTCTACTCATACCGCCGCCAGCTCAATGCCGGGATCCAGCGGCTGGCCGTTCGCGCCGAAGCCGGGCTGCAGGCAAGCGAAGAGGGACGCGAGGGAGACGAAGACGATTCCCCGCTGCCCTTGGCCCGGGCAGTGGGCTTCGCTGACCTGGTCTCCTACACCAGCCTTTCGCGCCGCATGAACGAGAAAACGTTGGCCCAGTTGGTGCAGCGCTTCGAAAACAAGTGCGCTGAAATCATCTCGGTCGGTGGTGGCCGCTTGGTAAAAACCGTGGGCGATGAAGTGCTCTACATCGCAGAGACGCCAGCTGCTGGGGCCGAAATTTCTTTGGCGTTGGCGCAGGCCTTCACCGAGGATGAAATCCTTCCGCAGTGCCGGGTATCCATGGTGTGGGGGCGCATCCTGTCCCGGCTGGGCGATATCTACGGTCCAACAGTCAATTTGGCCGCCCGCCTCACCACGCTTGCGCAGCCGGGCACGGTCCTCGTCGACGCGATGACCGCGGCGGCGCTGGGGCAGGATGATAGGTTCGTGCTGGTTCCGCAAAAGTCGGAAAATGTCCGTGGCTTCGGGGAGATCCATCCGGTGATGCTGGCCCGCGGACGCGGCAAGGGCCTGGTACTCGATTAAGAAACCGACCCCTACAGCGAGGACGCGCATGAATTCACAGCCGACCACCCCGGCAAGTTCGGCATCAGATCCGGCCGGAAGGCCGACGTCGTTCCTGCTGACTTACGGCTATGGAACCGATCGCGGCCTGCGGCGTGAACTGAACGAGGATTCCTATATCGTGGCCGATCCTGTTTTCGCCGTCGCCGATGGCATGGGTGGCCACGAAGCAGGGGAAATCGCCAGCGCGGTCTGCGTCAAGACCCTAGGCAGTGCGCCCGAAGTGGCGCCCGGTGTGCGGACGGCCTCTCCCGCTGAACTGCAGTCATGCCTGCTGAAAGCCCACCAGGCCATCCGGGAAGCAACCGGAGCCAAAGCCGGAACGACGCTCTCCGGTGTGGTTGTCGTGGAGCATCTGGGCCTGCCCTATTGGCTCGTGATGAACATCGGGGACTCCCGGACCTACCGCATCAGCCAAGGTCGCTTCGCCCAAGTGAGCGTGGACCACTCAGAAGTTCAGGAACTGGTGGATTCCGGCCATATCACCGCGGAGCAGGCTGCCGTCCACCCCCGCCGCCACGTGGTGACGCGGGCGCTGGGCACCGGAGATGAAGCAGAGGCCGATTTCTGGTTGCTGCCCATCGAACCGGGGGACCGCGTCTTAGTGTGCTCGGACGGCCTCAACGGCGAGCTCGAGGATGAGGACATTTTCGGCATCCTGAGCACCGTCGCCGATCCTCAGGAAACAGTGGACACGCTGATTCAGGCAGCGCTCAAAAGCGGCGGACGGGATAACGTCACGGCGCTTGTGATAGACGCCAAAGCGGTCTGAGCCTGGCGGCAGCGGATTTGCGTGGGCATGGAAGGATGTAGGAGGATTTCCGGAAACGCCCTAACTCCCTGATTACTCGAGGCACCCCAACCCCTCGTAGAGGTTTACACCATGAGACACTCTGTTGTCCCTGCTCTCCTGTTGACCGCTGGGCTGCTTGTTGGCCCTGCCGTCGCTGCCCAGGCGGCTCCGTGCACCGACAAGTCCAAAGTTGCGTGCGGCCAGGTGGAAGTCCCCACCCCACCGGCTGCCACCGCCCAGCCGGCACCAGCCCCTGCACCCAGCAAAAAACCTGCTCCAGATCCTGTCCCGACCCAGATCCACGAGCCTGTAGCAGTTCCCGCGGTTCCGGCTCCGCCTGTTCGGGTTCCGCAGCCGGCCGCCGTGGTGCAGGCTCCCGCCCCCGCAGCACCTTCCGTCAACGATCCGGTTCCGGCGTCGTCCGAACCAGTGCCCGGGCAGGACGCATCCAGCGCGTCAGCAACGCCGTCGGCCACTCCCTCTGCGAGCCCCAGCTCAGCGAGCCCGAGTTCAAGCCCGTCCACCTCATCCAACTGGGATACGCCGGTGCAGCAGGGCCAAAAGACAGCGGCCGCAATTCTCGTGGGAAACCCCGGGCCAGGCCCCAATGTCCTCGGCCTCGTAGGCATCTTGGGTGGCGTGCTCTTGGTGGGCCTGGGCGGATTGGCTTTCGCGCTGTGGAGCAAGAACCGGCTGTCCTCGCACTAGCACCACATTTTTGTCGGTGCCTTGCGGCAAGATAGAGCTGTGAGCACACCAGAGAATCCTGATCCGGTAGACACCACGGTCCACGGCGCGGCTGCAGCCGTCGCGGCACAAGACGGGCCTTCGCCGTCGGCGTCCTTGCGCGACGAGTACGAGCAGCTGTCGGACCTGGTCCGCAAATACCGGTATGCGTATTACCAGGAAGACGCACCCACGGTGTCAGATGCCGAGTATGACGCCCTCTACCGTCGACTGGAAGAACTCGAGGCGCTCCACCCGGAGCTTGTCTCCAACGATTCCCCCACCCAGGAAGTCGGCGGCGAAGTCTCCTCCGCTTTCGCCGCAGTGGAGCACCTGCAGCGGATGTACAGCCTGGACGACGTCTTCTCGTTGGAAGAACTCGAAGCCTGGGTCCGCAAAGCCGAGGCCTCTGTTGCGAAACTGGGTGACTCCGTGCCGCCCATTGCGTGGTTGACCGAGTTGAAGATCGACGGCCTCGCAGTGAACCTGCTGTACAGGGATGGCAAGCTGGTGCGCGCGGCCACCCGTGGCGATGGCACCACGGGTGAGGACATTACCCACAATGTCCTGACCATCAAGGAGATTCCCCGCGAACTGAAGGGCTCCGGGTACCCGTCGGAAGTGGAAATACGGGGCGAGGTATTCATCCCCTCCAAGGCGTTCCTTGAGTTCAATGAGAAGCTGGCGGCTGCTGGAAAGGCTCCTCTGGCAAACCCCCGGAATGCCGCAGCCGGTTCCCTGCGTCAAAAAGATCCTGCGGAAACCGCCAAGCGTCCCCTCAGCATGTATGTCCACGGAATCGGGGCCCGCGAAGGGCTGGACGCCGCGAGCCAGTCCGAAACCTACAAGCTCCTGGAGGCGTGGGGGCTTCCCATCAGCCCTTATTTGAAGGTCCTGGACTCGTTCGACGACGTGCTGAAGTTCATTGCCCACTATGGCGAACACCGGCACGATCTCGCTCACGAGATCGATGGCATCGTGGTGAAAATCGACGACTTCGCCACCCAGCGCGCCCTCGGCAATACCTCCCGCGTCCCCAGATGGGCCGCTGCGTACAAGTACCCGCCTGAGGAGGTTCACACCAAGCTCCTGGACATCGCCGTCAATGTGGGCCGAACTGGGCGCGTCACGCCCTTCGGCCTGATGGAGCCCGTCAAAGTAGCCGGTTCCACCGTTGGCATGGCCACCCTCCACAACCAGGATGTAGTCAAAGCCAAAGGCGTGATGATCGGCGATATCGTGATCCTCCGGAAGGCCGGCGATGTTATCCCGGAGATCGTAGGCCCAGTGCTCGCGTTGCGGGATCAACAGGATCCGCCCGTCCGGGAATTCGTGATGCCCACCGAATGCCCCAGCTGTGGCACCCCACTGGCGCCGGCAAAGGAAAGCGATGTGGACATTCGCTGCCCCAACGCCAAGTCCTGCCCGTCACAGCTGCGTGAGCGTGTGTTCCATGTTGCGAGCAGGGGCGCGTTCGATATTGAGGCCCTCGGCTGGGAAGCCGCTGTCGCCCTGACCCAGCCCGCAGAGCCCGAGACCCCACCGCTGACCAGTGAAGCAGGGCTCTTCAGCCTCAAGCGCGAGGATCTTGCAGACGTCTTGATCCGCCGGGAAAAGCGTTCCAAGGGAGTGGGAACCGGCGAGTACGAGCTCGTTCCGTACTTTTACACCAAGGGAACAGCCAAGTCGCCCTCGAAGCCGACCGCTACCACGGAGAAACTCTTCGCGGAACTGGAGAAGGCCAAGAAGCAGCCGTTGTGGCGCGTGCTGGTGGCGCTGTCCATAAGGCACGTCGGTCCAACCGCGTCCCGCGCCCTCGCCACGGCGTTCGGCAGCATGGACGCAATCCGCAACGCCACCGAAGAGCAAATGGCACACGTGGACGGTGTGGGACCCACCATTGCTGTGGCGCTCAAGGAATGGTTTGCCGTGGACTGGCATAACGAGATCGTGGACAGCTGGGCTGCTGCCGGGGTCCGGATGGAAGACGAACGGGACACCTCCGTGCCGCGGACACTTGAGGGCCTGACCGTGGTGGTCACCGGAACTCTGCCCAATTTCAGTCGGGACGAGGCGAAGGAAGCCATCATCATCCGTGGTGGGAAGGCCTCGGGGTCCGTGTCCAAGAACACCAGCTATTTGGTGGCCGGCGAGAGCGCCGGAACAAAGTTGGACAAAGCAGAGGCGCTGGGCGTGCCCGTATTGGACGAGGACGGCTTCCGCGAGCTTCTCGCGAACGGGCCCGTTACGGCCGAGGCTGCAGTTGCACCCGCAGACGAAGCCCCACCCGCAGAAGCGGTTGCCGAGGACCTCATGGAAGCAGACGCGGAATGACCGATTCGATGGAACTGCTCGCTGTCGCCAAACGGGCTGCAGCGGCCGGGGCTGCCGTGCTTGCCCAGCGCTCCGCCAGCGGCACCGGTGGCGAAGGCCTCGATACGTCCAACAAAGGCGAGGCCGGCGACTGGGTCACGGCTTTCGATGTCGCCGCGGAGAACGCGGTCCGCGAAGCAATTGCCGCTGAACGCCCCCAAGACACCATCACCGGGGAGGAATACGGCACAACCCGCCCTGAAACTCCGTCGGGATATCGCTGGTCCATTGATCCCTTGGACGGGACCACCAACTTCATCCGCAACATCGTGTACTACGCCACGTCCGTGGCGGTAGCGGACGCCGACGGCGCGTGGTTGGCGGGCGTGGTCCACGCACCCGCGTTGGGACGCGTCTACTCGGCTGCACGCGGTCAGGGAGCGTGGCTTGAGATTGCAGGAGAGAAAACGCAGTTGTCCGGTCCGGTGAACGGGCGGACGGGCCTCATCTTGGCCACCGGCTTCAGCTACGATCCTGCCACCCCCGCGGACCAAGCGGCCGGACTTGCCGGGCTGATGGACGGGTTTGCCGATGTGCGCCGGCTGGGTTCGGCAGCGTTGGATCTTTGCCTGGTGGCGGACGGCACTTTCGACGCCTACGGGGAACGTGGCCTCAATGAACATGACTTCGCCGCAGGCGCGTTGATCGCTGAAGAGGCCGGTTGCTGGGTGCGCCGCCCTCGGCTGCGAAGTCCGCTCGACGGCGGCCCCACCACCGATGACCGCTTGGCGGCGTGGATGTGTGCAGGACCATTGGAGCTATCGGGCAAATTCCCCTTGTGACGTCCCCTGACGCCGTGAACCATCTCCGCCGTGCACCATCGTCGCGGTCAACCATCTCCGGCGTGGAGCTGGCCCGGGCGATGACCCGGGCCAGCTGCCTGCCTCGCTAGAACGCAGACCCGATCGAGGTAAGTTCCTTGGCTTCCGCTCCCGCGTAGCGGTTTCCGGGGCGATCGAGTCCGTAGTGTCCCCGCAGCGTTGTGGCCGTGTACTCGGTCCGGAACAGGCCGCGCTGCTGCAGGATGGGCACAACGTGGTCCACAAAGACCTCCAAACCGGAGGGCAGCACGGGAGGCATGATGTTGAAGCCATCCGCGGCTCCGGCAAAGAACCATTCCTGGATGGCGTCGGCCACCTGATCGGGGGTTCCCGAGAACGTTCGGTGTCCACGCCCGCCGCCGAGCCTGCCGATCAGCTGCCGAACGGTGAGTTGTTCGCGCCGGGCCAGTTCCACAATGAGCGTGTACCGGCTCTTGGCTCCTTCAATCTCGTCCTCCGACGGGAGGTCCGCCGGTAGCTGGCGGTCCAACGGGAGATCGTCAGGGGACAGCCGAAGGGTTTTGGCCAGCTGCTCCCGTGCGTACTCCGGCTTGATGAGCTCGTCCAGTTCGCGCTCAAGCTTGATCGCTTCGGCCTCGGTGGAGCCGATGACGGGCACAATGCCCGGCAGGATTTTGATGCTTTCGGGGTCACGTCCGGCCGCTGCCGTCCGTGCCTTCACATCCGAGTAGAAGGCCTGCGCGCCATCCAAGGTTTGGTGGGCCGTGAAGACTGCCTCGGCGTACTGCGCCGCCAGGTTCTTCCCGTTCTCGGAGGACCCGGCCTGCACGATCAGTGGGTGGCCTTGGGGTGAGCGTGGAACATTCAAGGGACCACGGACCCGGAAGTGCTCTCCCTCGTGATCTATCACGCGGATCTTCGTGTCGTCAGCCCACACTCCTTCGGCTTTATCGGCCAGGACGGCGTCATCGTCCCAGCTGTCCCAAAGCTTCTGGGCGACTTCGATGAATTCGGCTGCGCGTTCGTAGCGGACGGCGTGGGCCGGTTGGTCATCCACGCCGAAGTTGCGGGCAGCATCCGGTCCTGCCGTTGTCACAACGTTCCATCCCGCACGTCCACCGCTGACCCAGTCCACCGAGGCGAAACGACGGGCCAGGTTGAAGGGATCGTTATAGGTAGTGGAAGCCGTGGCAATCAACCCGATCCGCTGTGTGGCGGCCGCAAGAGCCGTTAGCAACACAGTGGGCTCCAATTTACCTGCAGGGCGGCGGCCCACTTCACCAAACAGGACGGGGGAGTCCGCAAAGAAGATGGAGTCCAGCTTGCCGCGCTCGGCCGTCCGGGCCAGGTGCTGGTAGTGCTCCACTTTGGTAATCGCAAGGGGATCGCTCTCGGGCAGGCGCCATGAGGCTTCATGGTGGCCCGTGCTCATGAGGAATGCATTGAGGTGCAGCTGGCGGTCTGGCGGGGTCATGGGTTCTCCTCAGTTGGGGGTCTGTCAGTCAGGATGTCGCAACTCAAGCACGCTCCTTACCGCCCCCGCCAGCGGCCCGACATGTGCCCGCAACAGCGCGAAACGGGGGTTCATGACGCGCAACGGAACTCAATTCAACGCCACGCAACGCAACGCTGAAGCACCCGCACGGTTGCCTCCCCGAACAGCGGTACAGGGCCGTCCGACGTCGTGGGTTCGATCCGTGACTGATAGTTCCATCACGGAAAGGCCGGTTTGCGGCCTTGCGCGCTTGCCGGGCGACTACCATTGGTAGGTGCTTTCCCCGATTACCGTCCGTCCCGCCCTGCCGGAAGACTACGACGCCGTTGCCCGGATTACGCAGGACTCCTACGTCACGGCGGGCTACTACGGCGATGCCGACCACCCGTACCTGCAGAAGCTCCAGGACGTGGCGGGGCGCGCGGAACACGCTGAGATCCTGGTCGCTGAGCGTGATGGCAGGGTCATCGGTTCTGTGACGGCAGCTCCGGCCGGGGGAGGGTTCTCCGACATCGGGCTCGATGACGAGCTGGAACTACGCACCCTTGTGGTGGACCCGGCGGTGCAACGGTCCGGTGCGGGCCGCGCCTTGGTGCAGGCCGTCGTGGACCAAGCCAAAGCGATGGACGGCATCAGGGCGGTCTCGCTCACCACTGGCGCAACGTGGGAAAGCGCGAATGCCTTGTATGCGCGGACCGGTTTTGACCGTGCTCCGCACCGCGACTGGTTCGTTCCCGGCACCGATATAAAGCTGTTCGTTTACCGGCTGGAGCTCACACAGCCGTAACGACCAGAAGCCTCCAGGTCAGGCAGGCACATCAGCCCGGCACCCCGTAGCGGTGTTCCGGGCGGCCGGTGGTTCCGTAGCGAAGTTGGATCTCGACGGCGCCGTCGTCAGCTAGCGAGGACAAGTACCTTTGCGCTGTGGCCCTTGAAACGCCGACGCGTTCGGCGACTTCCACAGCGGAGTACTGCTCTCCGGGCTGTAACGCCTCCAAGACCGCCGCCTCGGTTGCGGACCGCGGTTTCGCCGACGGCGTCACATCGCCGGGGATGAGTGCCCGCTTGGCCCGCTCGATGCTGCCTTGGTCCACGGTGGCTTGCTGGCCAAGAATCCTGCGGTACCGTGCGTAGGACCGTAGTTGCTGGGACAACGATTCCGCGGTGAACGGTTTCAGCAGGTAGCCCAGGGCGCCCCGGCGAAAGGCCGTCCTGATGGATGGAGCGTCGGAGGCCGCCGTCAGGATGATGGCATCGATGTCCAACTGCCCCAATAGATCAAGCCCTGAGCCGTCCGGTAAATAGACATCCAGCAAGACTAGGTCGGGCCGGAGGCCGTGGATGGACTGCAGCGCCTGCGATACTGAACCTGCCGGGGCCAAGGCCATGAAACCGGCCACGGAATCCACATAGGCAGCATGGAGCCTTGCAACGTGGAAATCGTCGTCCACAATCAGAACCCTCAAGTCCTCAACCACTGCTGTCCTTTCCCGACGTTTCCCCCGTCTTGGCCCCACTCATCACACCGGGGACGGTCGCCATGAAGACGGCGCCCGGTCCGCCTTGCCTACCCGGCTCCAGCACGCGAACATCACCACCACGGCGCCGTGCGAGTTGGCGCACCAGAGCCAGGCCCAGTCCTTGTCCGGCTCCCGGCCGGGCGGGGTGGGCGGCGGTGGTGAATCCCTCGGCAAAGACCTCCTCGGGTTCCAGGTTTCCCAGGCCATCGCCGGAGTCGCCCACCACGATGTGGAGCGTGCCGCCGTCGTCGTCAGCGTCCAGCAGTTCCACCTCCACCCAGCGATCCGCGGCGGAACCGTCGACGGCGGCGCTGACCGCGTTGTCGATCAGGTTGCCGAGCACCGTGGTCACGTCCTGGGGATCGGCCACGTGCCCGCGAACCAGGGTTTCAGGGCCTATCCGTAAGGCGACGCCGCGCTCGGAGGCTTCCACGCTCTTGGCTCCCACAAAAGCCTGCAGGTAGGCGTCTTGGAGGAGTTCGGCCTGTTCCACGGGAAATTTGAGCGGACCTGTTGCCGAGATACGGGCCAGGTACTCTTCGGCTTGCCGGTGCTGCCCCATGCTCATGAGCCCGGCGATGGTGTGGAGTTGGTTGGCGAATTCGTGGCGCTGGGCGCGGAGTGCTGCGCTCATGGTTCCAACGGCGTCGAGTTGGCGGGTCAGCTGCTGCAGTTCTGTGCGGTCGCGCAGCATGACCACCCAGCCGAGGTCCTCCCGGCGGTGCCACGCTTTCCGGGCGCTGGCAACCAACACACGGCCACCGGCCACGATCTCGACGGCGTCCGCGTCCTGCGCGGCAGGTTTGGTCATCGTCTTCAGTTGCCCAGGTACTGCTGCGCCGGACCACGCTTGGCCGGTCAGATCGGGAATGCCGAGGAGCCTCGATGCTGCCGCGTTGAACACGGAGATTCTTCCGTCCGCGCTGATGCCGATCACGCCGTCGTCCACTCCTTGGAGGACCGCGACCTGGTCGTGGACAAGTGTGCTGATTTCCTCCGGCTCCAGGCCGAGGGTCAGGCGCTGCAGTCGTCGTCGAAGGAGGAACGATGCCAGGACACCGGCAAGCAGGGCGCCGCCGGCAGTCAGCGCGATCGGGGTGATGTCGCTGGCCAGGCTCTTGGTCAGCGATTCCACGGAGTAGCCAACGCTCACCTCGCCGACGATCGTCGTGGACGAGGCCGGGGCATACACCGGGACCTTGGCTCCGGCAGAGGGTCCCAGCGTGCCCGTGTTGCGGGTGGTGATTTCCGCCCCGCCAAGGGCCACGGACGGGTCCGTGCTGACGCGTTCGCCCAGCCTGGCGGTGTCAGGATGCGCCAGCCGGAGCCCCGTTTCATCCGTGATGACTACGAACAGGGCCCCTGTCCGGGCCCGCACCGATTCGGCGGCGGCCTGCAAGGGACCCGCGGACAGCACAGCCGGGGGAGGCGTGCCCACCTCCCTGCTGATTTCCTGGACGTCCGTCCTGACCGTGGGGTCGGCAGCCACCGTCCGGGCGAGCGTCAACGCCTGGTTTTCGGCCTCGCTGCCGATGCGTTGGTAGACCAGCCACCCGTGTACAACGCCACTGAGCATGACCACCAACAGGACCACGCCCAGCTGGAGGAGGAGGGTTTGGGTAGAGAAGCGCATGCTGATCCTGGGCACCTGCCCTCCTTTCCTCCTGCTCCATTGAAGCACTGAGCACAATGCGCACAACGTCCGGAATGAGCAGTATTCCGAACAAATCCCGGAAACACCGGCCCGTGATCCTCGCCACTATATGTTCCGTAGTGCGCATCACACCGCTGTGGTGCCATTCACAGTTGTAAAGGAGCCGGCCATGCTGGTTTTGCTTGGATTCGCAATGATTGCGGTATTCATGGTCCTGATCATGACCAAAAAGATGACGCCGGTCTTGGCGCTGATCATCATTCCCACCGTCTTTGGACTGTTCGCCGGCGCGGGCCTGGGCATTGGCCCCATGGTCATGGATTCGATGAAGTCGATGACGTCCACGGCAGCGTTGCTGATGTTCGCCATTATCTTCTTCGGGATGATGATCGACGTCGGCCTGTTCGACCCCCTGGTGAAATTCATCTTGCGCAAGCTGGGCAACGATCCGGCAAAGGTGGTTCTCGGAACGGCCATTCTTGCTGCTGCGGTCTCCCTCGACGGTGACGGCTCCACTACGTTCATCCTCACCACTGCGGCCATGCTCCCGGTGTACCTGCGCCTCAAGATGAGCCCGGTCGTCCTAACTTGTGTGGCTGGCCTGGCCAACGGAACCATGAACATCCTTCCCTGGGGTGGCCCGACGGCCCGCGCCGCCACCGCGTTGAAGATCGACGTGAACGACGTCTTTGTCCCCATGGTCCCGTCATTGATCGTCGGGCTGGTTATTGTGATGGTCTTCGCTTGGCTGCTCGGCCTTCAGGAACGTAACCGCCTGCGCGCTGTGGCACCGGAGGTGTGGGGGGAAGCAGCTGAGGCTGGTGGCACCTTTGGTTTTCGCCGCAGCGCACGCAAACCCGTCGACGGCGGAGGTTCCGGCGTCGCGCTCTTGGGAAACGAAACTGTAGTAGCGACCCTCGTGGATACCCACGACGCCGCCATGGCAGATACCGCCCTGGATCCCAACCGCACAACACTGCGGCCCAAGCTGTTCTGGTTCAACCTGGCGCTGACGGTAGCTGTCATGGTGGTCCTGGTGGCGAATGTCATTCCGCTCCCGTTCGTGTTCATGGTGGGCTCCGCCATCGCGCTGCTGGTGAACTTCCCCAAGGTCAAGGAACAAGGCGCCCAGCTCGTTGCCCATGCGCCCTCGATCGTCGCCGTCGTCAGCATGGTCATGGCCGCTGCAGTCCTCACCGGTGTCCTTAACGGCACCGGCATGGTCAAAGCGATGTCCACGTGGCTGGTTCAGATCATCCCTGCGGACATGGGCCCGTTCATGGCAGTCATCACGGGGCTGCTCAGCATTCCGATGACGTTCTTCATGAGCAACGATGCGTTCTACTTTGGTGCGCTTCCGGTGTTGAGTGAAACGGCAGCACACTATGGCGTCGGAGCGGCGGACATGGCCCGCGCATCGATTACGGGCCAGCCCTTCCACCTGCAGAGTCCCTTGGTTCCGGCCATCCTCCTGTTGGTTTCCCTAGCGAAGGTGGAGCTGGGCGATCACCACAAGAAGGTCCTCTGGCGCACGGCGGTTATCTCGCTGGTCATGCTGCTGGTTGGCGTCCTGACCGGCGCGATCGGAATCGGCTAAGCGAGTCTTCCTCCAGCCGATCAGCCACCGCCGTTAGCCGACGGGGTTGGTTGCCTGGCAGGTTTGGTCGTTGCCCGTCTTGGCTGCGATGCCGCCTGGTGCGGCCGCAGGCAGGACGGGCTTGTCGCCGGTTGCGAAATCCTGGCCAGCGTAGAGCTGCACGCCCTGAATGTTGTTGACCTGCTGGATGTTCGCTGCAGGGAGGCCGAACTGTGCTGCTATGTCGGCGGCGACGTCCTCGAAACCGGCCTGGTAATAGACCATGGTGGTGGGCCTGGCGTCTCCTTGGAGCCGGGTGACTTTGGTGTAACCAGCTGCCGTGACCATTGCCGCGATGGCATTGCTCCTACCGGAGACGTTGGTTCCGTTGGCAACACTGATGGGCTGCTGGGACTTGTCGAAGGAAGGCTTAGGCGCCGCGGTAGTCGGGGCGGCCGATGGGCTTCCGGCCTGGGAAAGGTCTGCGCTGTTCTGCAATGCGGCAAAGAGGTTCGAAGCAGCGGGCTCGTCCAATTGCAGCCTGTTCGGATCAGAAGCGGCAGGGACCGTAGGGACTGTCACGAAATCCACCTTGGCGGGGTCGATGTTCTTGAGGCGGTCCGCGAGGGTCAGCAGGGCCGGAATGGAGGCCAGGCCATTGTCCACCGTCAGGTTCTTGGTCATCGTATCGGCGATGGCCAGGACCTTTTGCGGATCGCTCAAGGTGCCCTCGGATTTCACCTTGCGGGTCAGGGAGGCGAGGAAAGACTGCTGAGCGGCAATGCGGCCAAGATCGCCGCCGTTGGCGAAAGCATGGCGGGTGCGGAGGAATGCGAGGGCCTGGTCGCCCTGGACCTGCGAGGTTCCTGCCGGAAGGTGCAGTCCGGACTCCGGGTCATCCACAGCGGAGGCAACGCAAACTGAAACGCCGCCCACAGTGGACGAGAGCTCCTTGACGGCGTTGAAATCCGCCATCATGAAGTGGTCAACCTCCAAGCCCGTGAGTTTGTTGATGGTGTCCACGGCGCAGCCGATTCCGGCTTCGGCCATGGCGCTGTTAATCATCGCGGCCTGCCGCCCGGCATGTTCCTGGCCGTTGCTCTGGTCCTTGCACGCTGGCACGTCAACCAGCAAGTCCCGGGGGAAACTGATCACGTTAACGTGGTTGTTGTCCGCGGAAATATCCACCAGCATCATCACATCGGATTGACCGTAGCCGGAGGATTGGTCGGCGGAGCCGTACTGACCGTTCTTTCCACTCCTGGTATCACTTCCCAAGACGAGGATCTGGAGGCGGTCTTTGCTGTCATTGACCGCACCTTCGGTCCGCGCCCCGCCGGCCCCCAGTGCAGTAGCCGAAATGTTCGATTGCAACCGCCATACCCAATAGCCGCCGAACGCTACCACTCCCAGAAGGAGGGCAGCTACCACAATGACGGTGACCCTTAACCAGCGGCGGCGCCCCCGTGGGCGGCCGTGACGACCCAGGCTGCCTTCAACGAGGGTGCCTTGGCCGGGGTAGCGGGCCTGATCCGCAACTGGGGAGTTGGGGTCGGGACTTTCGTGACGACCGAACACAACAATGACCTTTCCTCAGGGTACGGACTGGCCCATGTTACTTACTGAATCTGAGAACTTCCCTGATTTGCCCATTATGCGAAGGTCCGGGCCGTGAGACCATTCTCCCCGCGGCCTCCCATCTGCACGCGCTATCATTGCGGTGTGCCGCCCTTTGACGTTCTTGGTAGCGCCTGGCGGATTGACTGGGCAGCTGTAGTGATGATCTGTGTTTCCGGTGTGCTCTATGGGCTCGGCCTGAGGGCAGCTGCTGCCAACGGTCACCGCTGGCCGCTTTGGCGAACCCTGGCCTTCTACTTCCTGGGTCTCGGGTCCCTTGCCGTCCTCACGTGTGGCTTCCTGGGCGTCTACAGCGCTGAGCTGCGCTGGGCCTTTACCCTCAAAGTTTCCCTGCTCCTTTTTGTTGTCCCCCTGTTAGTGGGCTTGGGCCGGCCCATCTCGTTGGCTCGCGCCGCCCTGTCCCAGGGTGGAATCACCAGGCTCAATGCCGTGCTCGCCCATCGCGCCGTCAGGTTCGTCAGCAACTCCTTGGCAGCGCCCCTGTTGGGCTTGGCCTTGTTCTCCACGTTCCTGACTCCGGCCTTTCATACCCTGCGCGCAGATCCGTTGGCCGAAACGCTGGTGACCCTCCTGGTTCCGTTGCTGGGCCTCCTGATGGCGCTTCCGATCATCGAAGAATCAGACTTCCAACGTTCCAGCACCTACATCACCTTGGAATTCGTTTTCGTTTTCATTGAGCTGTTGGTGGATGCTGTCCCCGGCATCCTGCTTCGACTCAACGGACAGGTCCTTGACCACGTGGTTGCGAGGCAGTCCTCGTTGGCCTGGTTCCCGGATCCGCTCCGCGACCAGCAGTTGGCGGGCGATGCCCTGTGGTTCGTCTGCGAGATTGTGGATCTGCCGCTCATCATCTTGATGTTCATGCGTTTCTCCAGAAGTGACAAGCGCGAAGCCAAGAGTTTTGACGACCTCACGGACCAGGAATTGGAAGAGCTGAACGCCCAACATCTGCGCAGAAGCCAGTAAGCTTACTTTTCTACTGCCCTGGGGACGTTCAGCGGCGCTGGTAAGAGGGAATGATCGTTCGCTCTGGCTATTGGAAGGGAGAATTCCATGCCTGGCAACCGCCCTGGTTTGGCATCGCTGTGGACTGACGGACTGGGCCGTGCGAGCATTCGAGCCCTGCAAGTCCTGATTGTCACCGCGCTGGCGTGGCTGGTCATCTGGGCGTTGACGCGAGTCCCGCTGGTCTTGATTCCCGTGCTGATCGCACTGATCCTTGCCTCGGCCATCTCGCCGCTGGTGCGATGGCTTGCCCGGCACAGGTGGCCCCGCGCCCTTGCGGTCCTGGCCTCATTTGTCGCGATACTCGCTGTTTTCGGAGGCGTGGTCACCGGCATCGTCTTTCTCGTCCGTGCCCAGTCGAAGGACCTGGCGGCGAAGGCGGTTGCCGGTATCGACCGGCTGCATGACTTCCTGAACTCCGGACCGGTCCCTGTCAGCGATGCCCAGCTCACGGCAACCAAGGACTCCGTGCAACATTTCCTGACCTCGAGTGCGTTCGGAACTGAAGCGCTGACCGGGGTGCGCACCCTGGGGGAGATCCTCGCCGGCGTAGTGCTCATGGCTGTCATCTTGTTCTTCTTCCTCAAGGACGGCCACAAGATCCGGAATTTCCTGATTGGATTCCTTCCCGCTGACGGCCAGTCCAATGCGCACCTGGCCATGGAACGGAGCGCCATCGTCCTTGGCGGGTACGTCCGTGGCACGGCCGTCGTCGCGGCGACGGACGGTTTGATTGTTGGCGTTGCCTTGGCGTTGACCGGTGTTCCCCTGGCGCTTCCGCTCGGTGCGTTCGTCTTTATCGGCGGATTCATCCCGATCGTGGGCGCGACGGCGGCCGGTACTTTGGCTGTAGCTGTCGCCCTGATCTCGAACGGCCCGGTGGCCGCCTTGGTGATACTCGCCGTCGTTATCGGCGCCAACCAGTTGGAGCACCACCTCCTGCAGCCGCTCTTGATGGGCAGGGTCTTGAGCATTCACGGGCTGGTGATCCTGCTGGCATTAGCGGCAGGGACCATGCTCGCCGGGATTGTTGGCGCACTCCTCGCGGTTCCGGTGACCGCAGTGGGGTGGACCGTTATCAAGACTTTGTCCGGGACTACCCCTGTCCATGAAGGCCGCACAGAAACTGCCGTCGTGGAGGAACGGCCATGATCAGGAGCAGGTTCCGGGCGCTTGCCCACAAATCGTTGGTGCGCTTGGTGGTGATGGTTGTCGTCGGGCTGGCAGTAGCCCTCGCCGTCGGAAGTTTCGGGGCATGGGCCTACGCTCCGGCGCTTGGCTGGGCAGCGGCGTCTTTGACGTATCTCATTTGGGTGTGGTCTGCCATTCACGGCCTGGATGCCGAGCGGACGGCCACGCATGCCCGGGCCCGGGAGGAGGACCCCGGCCGTGTTTGGTCGGACATTCTCGTCTTGGTTGCCGCCATGGGCAGCTTCGGTGGTGTCGCCTTGATCCTGTTGGAGGCAGCCTCGGCTCAAGGCGGCCTGAAAGCAGCAATCATCGCTTTGGCCTTGGGCAGTGTGATCCTGTCGTGGCTGTTGGTCCATACGCTCTTCACCCTCCGGTACGCCACGTTGTACTACCGCGACTCCAGCGGCGTGGACTTCAACAAGCACAGGCCGCCGTGCTATAAGGACTTTGCCTACCTCTCGTTCACCATCGGAATGACCTTCCAAGTCTCCGATACAGACCTCACTACGGACGCCGTCCGTTACACGGCGCTCCGCCACGCACTGCTGGCCTACCTGCTCGGCGCAATTGTCTTGGCTACCGTCATCAACCTGGTTTCAGGCTTGATCCACTGACGTGGGCGGCCAAACAGGCCGTCCGAGCGTGCCCGGTTGGCCAGTAGACTGGACCGGAAAACCATTTGAACTTTGCAGGGGAGATCCATGGCTGCGATCAACCGTGACGACGTCGCGCATCTTGCGCGCCTGGCTCACATTGAAATGAGTGCCGAAGAACTGGACAGGATGGCCGGCGAGCTCGCCGTCATCGTGGATTCAGTGAAGTCCGTGAGCGAGGCCGCGGGGGAGGACATACCCGCTACGTCGCACCCGATTCCGCTGACCAACGTGTTCCGTGAGGACGTGGTGGGCCACACCTTCACCGCCCAGCAGGCGTTGTCCGGGGCTCCGGATGCTTTCGAGAACCGTTTCAAGGTCCCGGCAATCCTGGATGAGGACTAACACGATGACTGACCTGAAGAATGAACTCATCCGCCACTCTGCTGCCGATCTCGCGGCGAAGCTGGCGGCGGGCGACGTCTCCGCCGTCGAGGTGACGCAGGCGCACCTTGATCGGATTGCCGACGTCGACCCGCAGGTAAATGCCTTCCTGCACGTCAACAGTGAAGAGGCTTTGGCAGTAGCTGCCGAGGTCGACGCCACGCGCGCCGCCGGCGGTTCGGCCGGCGAGGAACTGCACGCCCTGGCCGGCGTTCCGATCGCGGTGAAGGACCTGATCGTCACCATCGGCCAGCCCACCACTGCAGGTTCGAAGATCCTCGAGGGCTGGCACAGCCCGTACGACGCCACGGTGGTCAAGAAGCTGCGCGCGGCCAAGATGCCCATCTTGGGCAAGACCAACCTCGATGAATTCGCCATGGGGTCCTCCACCGAGCACTCAGCGTACGGGCCTACCCGGAACCCCTGGGACCTGAACCGCATTCCCGGCGGTTCCGGCGGTGGTTCCGCTGCCGCCGTCGCCGCCTTCGAAGCGCCGCTGGCGCTGGGGACTGACACCGGTGGTTCCATCCGCCAGCCGGGTGCCGTCACCGGAACCGTGGGCATGAAGCCCACGTACGGTGCCGTTTCCCGCTATGGTGCGATCGCCATGGCGTCCTCATTGGACCAGATCGGCCCTGTGGCGCGAACGGTACTGGACTCCGCCCTGCTGCAGGAAGTCATTGGCGGACATGATCCCTTTGACTCCACGTCGTTGACGGACCCTTTCAATAACCTCGTTGCCGCTGCCCGCGTTGGAAACGTTGCGGGCATGAAGATCGGCATCATCAAGGAACTGCACGGCGAAGGCTACCAAGCCGGCGTCGAGAACCGCTTCAACGAGTCCCTGCAGCACCTTAAGGATGCAGGCGCCGAAATCGTCGGGGTTTCCTGCCCCAACCTGAAGTACGCCTTGGGCGCCTACTACCTGATCATGCCGTCCGAGGTTTCAAGCAACCTGGCAAAGTTCGACGGCGTCCGGTACGGGATGCGCGTACTGCCCACCGAAGGACCCATGACCATCGAACGGGTCATGGGCGCCACCCGCGCCGCCGGATTCGGCGACGAAGTCAAGCGGCGTATCATCCTGGGCACGTACGCCCTGAGCGCCGGCTACTACGACGCCTACTACGGTTCTGCGCAGAAGGTCCGTACGCTGATCCAGCGCGACTTTGACGCTGCGTTCGCGCAGGCCGACGTCTTGATTTCTCCCACTGCTCCCACCACCGCGTTCAAGTTGGGGGAGAAGCTGGATGATCCGCTGGCCATGTACCTGAACGATGTCGCCACGATCCCGGCCAACCTTGCCGGGATCCCGGGCCTGTCCTTGCCTGGTGGCCTGGCTGATGAAGACGGTCTGCCGGTTGGTATCCAGTTGTTGGCTCCTGCCCGCGAAGATGCACGCCTGTACCGCGTGGGTGCCGTCCTCGAATCCATCCTTGAAGAGAAGTGGGGCGGCCCGATGCTCTCCAAGGCGCCGGATCTCAAAAGTGCTGCCCTTGGTGCCGTTTCCAACTTTGCCGGAGGTTCCAACTAATGTCCGTTGACGCAACCCTGAGCTTCGAAGAGGCCATGGAGAAGTACGATCCCGTCCTGGGGTTTGAGGTCCACGTGGAGCTCAACACCAAAACGAAGATGTTCTCCTCCGCGCCGAACGTGTTCGGTGATGAGCCGAACACCAACGTCAACGAGGTCGACCTCGGCATGCCCGGCGTCCTGCCGGTGGTAAACAAGGCCGCGGTGGAGTCCTCCATCAAGATCGGCCTTGCCTTGAACTGCAAGATCGCCGAGTCCTGCCGGTTCGCACGGAAGAACTACTTCTACCCGGACACCCCCAAGAACTTCCAGACCTCACAGTACGACGAGCCCATTGCCTACGACGGGTACCTCGACATCGAGCTCGAGGACGGCACCGTCTTCCGCGTGGAGATTGAACGCGCCCACATGGAGGAAGACGCCGGAAAGCTCACCCACATGGGCGGCGCCACGGGCCGTATCCAGGGTGCCGACTACTCCTTGGTGGACTACAACCGTTCGGGTGTTCCGCTGGTCGAGATCGTCACCAAGCCGATCGAGGGAGCCGGGAGCCGCGCGCCGGAATTGGCCAAGGCGTACGTCGCCGCTGTCCGCGAGATTGTGAAGAACCTCGGTGTGTCCGATGCCAAGATGGAGCGCGGCAACGTCCGTTGTGACGCCAACGTCTCACTCCGCCCACACGGCCAGGAACGGTTCGGCATCCGGTCCGAGACCAAGAACGTGAACTCGCTGCGCGCCGTCGAGCACGCCGTCCGTTACGAGATCCAGCGCCACGCTGCCGTTCTGGATTCGGGGCAGCCGATCATCCAGGAGACGCGCCACTGGCACGAGGACACGCGTTCGACGACGTCGGGCCGGCCCAAGTCCGACGCCGACGATTACCGCTACTTCCCCGAGCCGGACCTGGTCCCCGTGGTCGCCTCACGCGAATGGGTGGAGGAACTGCGTGCAACCCTTCCCGAGCCGCCAGCCGAGCGCCGCAAACGCCTCAAGGAAGCATGGGGTTATTCGGACCTGGAGTTCCGCGACGTCGTCAACGCCGGGGTCATGGACTCCATCGAGGAAACCATCGCAGCCGGTGCCTCGGCCGATGTGGCCCGCAAGTGGTGGATGGGTGAGATCGTGGGCCGCGCCAAGGTGGCCGACGTCGAACCCGGCGAGCTCGGCGTCACCCCGCAGGTGATCGTTGAGCTGAACAAGCTCGTCGAAGACGGCAAAATCAACAACAAGATGGCCACCCAGGTCCTGGACGGCGTACTCGCCGGCGAAGGTGCCCCGGCCGAGATCGTGGAGAAGCGCGGCCTCGCGGTTGTGTCCGACGACGGTCCGCTCTTGGAGGCGATCGATGCAGCCCTGGCGGCGCAGCCGGACGTAGCCGAGAAGATCCGTGGCGGCAAGGTGCAGGCCATTGGCGCCATTGTGGGCGGGGTTATGAAAGCCACCCGGGGCCAGGCTGATGCAGGTCGCGTGCGCGAGCTCATCCTTGAGAAGCTCGGAGTGCAGGGCTAAGACCCAGCCAGCCCACCCAAGTAGGTCAGGCTGGCCCGGAAAGCCCGGTCATGACGGTTTGAAGTGATTCGCAAACCGTCAGGACCGATTTCCTTTTCAGGGTTTCCGGCCGGGCCAGGATGTCGATCTTGCGCACCGAGTTCACTCCGGACAGCGGCCGCAGCACCACACCGGCGTCGAGCACCCGGCGGGCGGTGAAGCGCGGCAGCAAACCGATCGCCCCGCCAGCCGAGACCAGCGCGGCGACGGTCGAATAGTCGTTGATCCGGTGCAGGACCTCTGCTGGCCTGCCGCTGACGGCAACGACCGCGGCAAGGACATCGGCGGGGGAGTAGCCGTCGCGGCTGGTCACCCACGGTTCGCCAACGACGTCGGCCGGGTTCAGGTGGGGCCGGGAGGCCAATGGGTGGCCGGCCGGCAAAGCGACGTCCAGCGGCTCGTCAGCCAACGGGATCACAGCCACCTTGTCCTCGGGCCACGGTGGGCTGTTGTCCATCCGGTGTGCCAGGACAAGGTCATACCGGGCCACCAAACCGGGGAATTCCTCCTGTGCCACGTCCTCATCCGAGAGCCGAAGCGTCGGCGACTTCCCGCCGTCGGGTCCCGTTCGTGACGCCAGGTGCGCCGCCAAGGGCGCGAAAAGCGCCTGCCCCGCACTGTGGAAGGCGCTAACACTCACCGGTGCGTCGGGGGCATCGTGGTAGGCGCCAATAGCCGCGCGGGCATCTGCCATGGCGTTCACGACGGCGGCTCCCGCCTCGGCAAGGACGCGGCCGGCGTCCGTCAGCACCAGTGCGCGGCCTTCCTTGCGCGTCAACGGTACATCCACCGATTTCTGTAGCAGGGCAAGCTGCTGGGAGACGGCGGACGGAGTCACCATGAGGGTCTCTGCCACGGCCTTGACGCTCCCAAGGTCCCCGAGCTCGCGGAGCATCTGAAGCTGATGGATTTCCATTAGTAAATCCTAAATCGTTGATTGAGAAGAATCTAGTTGTGCTAAATCGTCAGCGGCGCTTCAATGGTCTCAGCAGCAGTGCCGCAGCCCATCAGTGAGGAATTCCATGAAGGCTCTCTATAAATCCGGACCCCACGCAGGGTTTGAGCTCGTTGACCGCCCCGAGCCCGAAGCCGGTCCCAGCGACGTCAAAATCAGGGTCATGACCACCGGCATTTGCGGCACGGATCTGCACATCCAGAGCTGGGACGCGTGGGCGCAGTCCATGATCGAGGCACCCCTGATCGCCGGCCACGAGTTCTACGGCGAGGTGGTGGAAATCGGCGAGGACGTCCGGGACGTCAAGGTCGGGGACAGGGTTTCGGGCGAGGGGCACGTCGTTTGCGGGATCTGCCGCAACTGCCGGGCCGGCCGGCGACAAATGTGCATCCACACGGTCTCGGTTGGCGTGCAGCGTGATGGTGCCTTTGCCGAGTTTGTTGTCATCCCCGAGACGAACGTGTGGGTCCACCAGGACGAGTCCGTCACGCCGGAACTGGGGGCCATCTTTGACCCGTTCGGTAATGCCGTCCACACGGCGCTCAGTTTCCCGCTGGTGGGCGAGGACGTCCTGATCACCGGTGCCGGGCCTATCGGGCTCATGGCAATCGCCGTCGCAAGGCATGCAGGAGCCCGAAAAATCGCTATCACTGATGTATCCGCTCCACGCTTGGAGCTGGCCCGCCACATGGGTGTGGACCTGGCCGTGGACGTCTCCAAGATGCGTGTGCGCGACGCGCAGCGCGAACTGGGTATGCGTGAAGGATTCGACATCGGACTGGAAATGTCGGGACACCCCACGGCGCTGCCTGAGATGATCGACAACATGAACCACGGTGGCCGGATTGCCATGCTCGGCCTTCCCAGCCAATCCATCGACATCAACTGGGGCAAGGTAGTCACCCACATGCTCACCCTCAAGGGCATCTACGGCCGCGAGATGTTTGAAACCTGGTATGCGATGAGCGCCATGCTCTCATCCAACCCCGTATTGCACCGGAGCATCTCCGCGGTGGTGACGGACACCGTGCCTGCAACCGAGTGGGTAAAGGGCTTCGACATCGCCCGCAACGGCGTCGGCGGCAAAGTGGTCCTTGACTGGACTGCACTGTAAACCCCGAAACGCGAACCGCCAAACCCGAGAATCCCGAGACCTGAACTCCCGAGACTTTGTAAACCTCTCCACGAACTGAGGAGCACGTATGTATTCAGCCATCAAAGACCAGTTGGTAGGCGAGCTGGACGAGATCCGCAGTGCCGGACTCTTCAAGACCGAACGCCACATCGATTCACCGCAGGCCAGCCACATCGCGGCAGGCCAGTTGGGGCAGCCGGCCAACAAGGTCCTGAACTTCTGCGCCAACAACTACCTGGGCCTTGCCGACCACCCGGACATCATCGCTGCCGCCAAGTCCGCCATGGACGAGCGCGGCTTCGGCATGGCGTCCGTGCGCTTCATCTGCGGGACACAGGACCTCCACCTGGAACTGGAGGCCCGTGTTTCACGGTTTTTGGGCACGGAAGACACCATCCTCTTCTCCAGCTGCTTCGACGCCAACGGTGGCGTGTTCGAGTCCCTGTTCGGCCCCGAGGATGCCATCATCTCGGACTCACTGAACCACGCGTCCATCATTGATGGGATCCGGCTGAGCAAGGCCAAGCGCTTCCGCTATGCCAACCAGGACATGGCAGATCTCGAGGCCAAGTTGGTGGAGGCGTCCGGTTCGCGGCGCAAGATCATCGTCACCGACGGCGTGTTCTCCATGGATGGCTACCTTGCCCCGCTGGAGGCTATCTGCGATCTCGCCGAAAAGCATGATGCGCTGGTCATGGTTGACGACTCACACGCCGTCGGCTTCATGGGCTCCACCGGCGCAGGCACTCCCGAACATGCCGGCGTCTCGGATCGCGTGGACATCTACACAGGGACTTTCGGCAAGGCACTTGGCGGAGCTTCGGGCGGCTACGTCTCCGGCCGCGGTGAGATCGTTGCCATGCTGCGCCAAAAGGCACGTCCCTACCTCTTCTCCAACTCCCTGGCTCCGGCCATCGTCGCCGCCACCATCAAGGCGATCGAGCTGGTCCAGGAATCCGGTGAGCTCCGCACCCGCCTCTTCGAAAACGCGGCCCTTTTCCGACGTCGGATGAGCGAGGAAGGCTTCGAACTCCTCGACGGCGAGCACGCCATCATCCCGGTCATGTTCGGCGACGCCGTCATGGCGGCCCGCGTGGCAGACCAGATGCTCCAGCACGGCGTGTTCGTGACAGCCTTCAGTTTCCCGGTAGTGCCCAGGGGCGCAGCCCGGATCCGCGTCCAGCTGTCAGCAGCGCACAGCACGGACGACGTCGAAGCTTGCGTTCAGGCGTTTGTGAAGAGTCGGGCGGCGGTCGCCTAAGGACCCGGCCGAACGTATAGCAGCACCAACATTTCCATCGTCTGACAGGATGGGCCCATGGCTTCGAATTATGACGTGGTAATCGTTGGCGGTGGCATCGGCGGATTGTCCTTGGCATCGGCCCTGGCGGGCAAGTGCACTGTTGCCTTGGTGGAGGCTGAGCAGTCCTTGGCGTTCCACACGTCCTCGCGCTCAGCCCGGCAGCTGATCCCCAGTTACGGTCCGGCGGTGGTACAGGAGTTGACCGTCCGGACCTTGGATCTGCTTCACGAAAGGGACAGCACAGCAGCTGAGCCGGTGCTCACCCCACGCGCTTTCATGATGGTGGGCGACGACGTGACAGTACGTGCCGAGGCCAGCGGGAACATGCTACCCATCTCCCATGAGGAGGCACTGCGGCTCTGCCCGGCCCTCCACCCGGATTCGTTCACCGCCGCTGGGCTGGATACCGGTTCTTTCGGCTGCAATGCGCCCTTGCTGCTTGAGGAGCATCGGCGCATTGCCGAAACCGCCGGGGTGGATATCATTACCGGGGCTCGCGTGCACTCAGCGCAGCGGCTCGGGAGCGGCTGGCAAGTGGGTGCAGGAACGGAGGGGTTCCAATCCGGCGTCGTGGTTAACGCAGCCGGTGCGTGGGCCGATGAGCTCGCCGTCATCAGCGGCGTGGAGAAGCTTGGACTTCAGCCCTACCGGCGCACGGCGGCGATCGTCAATGTTGAGAGCCCGTTGCCGCCCGAGACCCCCATGGTCTGCGCCGCCGATGAATCCTTCTATTTCCGGCCAGAGGGCAACCAAGTGTTGATTTCGCCGTCGGAAGCTGTGCCCAGCGGGCCAGAGGACGCCCGGCCCTATCCGGGTGATGTGGAGAAGTTGATCGCCACGCTCAACGATGTGACATCCATGGGCATCCGCTCCGTGGACCGTGCCTGGACGGGACTACGGACCGAAGCCGCGGACGCGATTCCGGTGGTCGGTTTCGACGCCGAAGCCCCGGGCTTCTTTTGGTTGGCAGGGCAAGGTGGGTATGGCTTCCAGACGTCCTCCGGCATCGCGGAGCTGGCCGCCGCACTGATCCTCGGAACCGTACAGCCCGACAGTCCGGAATCCCGGACAGCGGAGCGGCTCGCTGCCACCCGCTGGTCCATCCGGCGCTGAACAATAGGGTCATGAGCGGAAACTGGGACGGGCACGGCGGAGCATCAGGCGGCAGCACACTCATCACCAACGTGGGTGAGCTGATGACCCAGGACTTGGAACACCGGGTCCTCAAGGACGTGGCGATCGTGATCGAGGGTGAGCGCATCGCATGGCTTGGGTCGGCCAAGGATGCTCCCGCCGCAGACGCAAAACTCGACGCCGAAGGCCGCGCCGTGCTGCCTGGTTGGGTTGATTCGCATTCCCACTTGGTCTTCGCGGGCGACCGGACCGCCGAGTTCGAAGCCCGCATGGCCGGGGAGAGCTACAGTGCTGGAGGCATCGCCGTCACAACAGGTGCAACCCGGGCCGTCAGCGATGAGGAGCTCACCCGGCTCGTCAGGGACCGGGTCGCCGAGGCAGTGTCCCAAGGCACCACGTATGTGGAAAGCAAGACCGGCTACGGCCTGGACGTCCACAACGAGGCCCGCAGTGCGCGCATCGCGGCGAGGGAAGTGGACGAAGTCACGTATCTGGGGGCGCACTTGGTCCCCGAGGGTGCCGACCCTGAGGAGTACACCGATCTGGTGTGCGGTCCCATGCTCGACGCCGTCCTTCCGCACGTCCGTTGGGCAGACGTGTTCTGCGAGCGCGGCGCCTTCACTGAGGATCAGTCCCGCCGTGTGCTGACCGCTGCGCGGGACGCCGGATTGGGACTTCGGGTCCACGGCAACCAATTGGGCGAGGGTCCCGGCGTCGGGCTGGCCGTTGAGTTCGGTGCGGCGAGTGTGGACCATGTGAACCACCTTTCCCCGGAGGACATCGCCGCGCTTGCGGGGAGTTGGCGTGGATGGGACCCGGCGACCGGCACCGGAGCGCGGGGTACGGTGGCGACCTGCCTGCCCGCCTGTGACCTGTCCACGCGCCAACCCCTGGCCCCGGGCCGGGCGTTGCTTGACGCCGGTGTCCAGATCGCGCTGGCTGCGAACTGCAACCCTGGCACGTCTTACACGAGTTCCATGGCGTTCTGTGTGACCACCGCTGTCCTGCAGATGCATTTGAGTGTCCACGAGGCCGTCCGCGCGGCAACCTACGGCGGCGCCCTGGCGTTGGGCAGGGAGTCGGGGAACGACGTCGACGGCGAGCGGGCGGTGGGTTCGCTCGCGGTGGGGCACCGGGCGGACTTGCACATGCTGAAGGCGCCGTCGGCTACGCACTTGGCTTACCGGCCGGGGATCCCGTTGACGCATTCGGTATGGCGCGCCGGCGTGCGGGTGGTGTAGCGCGCCTGCGTGCGTGTCGATGGCCGAGACGGCCGGAGTTCGCCGGCCGGGTTAGCATCGTGGCATGTCTCCGTACAAGCCGATGCGGCCCAATGTCTATTCGAGTGCAAACGCCGCCTCCCGTCCCGCCCGGCGAACGACACCGCCGTCGTCCCTTGAGCGCGCGCTGCGGCCATTCGGCTACCTCCTGATGGGCCTGGTGTGGAGCGGGATCGGGGCGGTGACCCTTGTGTTGCCGGCTGCGTTGACCATCGGCTTGGCAACGAGCGGGGGTGACGGGTTTGGTTCCGCAGACTTCGTGACGGACAGTGACCCGGTGATGCTGATCCTTTTCGGTGTCTTCGTGCTGTTTGTCCTGGTGCCGTTGCTTGGCTACGCGTTTGTGTGCCTCCCCCTTGCCGCTGTCCCTTTCGCGGTGTTGTCGTTCACTTATATGGTCCAGTCTTTGCGCCCGGCCCACGCCACCACCAGGCTGTCCGCCACGGGTTGGACCAACGAGGCGATCGGTCCAGTGGCCATCATTCCCACAGCGTTGTCGCTGTTGCCGGTGCGTTTGACGCCGTGGACGCGTTTCTGGGCCAAGACGGCTCTTCTTGGGTGGATTCCGGGCAAGGAGCTCTTCGTTCCGGGCTTACCGATAGGCCTGGCTTCCTTCCTGGTTCCGGTGTGGATGTTTGCGCCCGCCGCCCCTGGGGTAAGGGTTATCGGCGTCGTTGTTGTGGCTGCACTTATGGTCGCGACGATCGCCCTGACGGTTCGGGCGTGGAGGGCAAGGTACCGTTCGGAGCGGTTCCGGCATGTGAGCAACTGACTCCTTGTGAGATCGAAAATGATCGTTTAGTGTTTCCATAGATCAGAAAACGTCATTTGCTGTGTGGGAACGGGATCACGATGAGCGAGAACATACTCGGGGCTTTCATGGAGGAAGAGCTGGTCTCCCAGCCCGCCGTCTGGCAGCGCGCCGTCGAACAAGCCCGGGCCGAGCAGCTGCTTCCTGCCGATGGCCAGCGCGTCGCCGTGGTGGGCTGCGGAACGTCGTGGTTCATGGCCCAAAGCTATGCGGTGGCCCGCGAATCTGCGGGCAAGGGCATGACGGATGCGTTCGCCGCCTCCGAGGCCTTCCTGAACAGCAACAGTCCGGATCGCCAGTACGACGCCGTTGTGGCCATTACGCGCTCGGGAACCACCACTGAGGTACTGGAGTTGTTGGGTGCATTGCAGGGCTTGGTTCCCACAGTGGCGATCATTGGCGATACGTCTTCACCGATCGTTGGGCTTGCCGATGCCGTGATCGGGCTGCCTTACGCCGACGAGCGTTCGGTGGTCCAAACACGCTTCGCCACGTCCGCCCTTGTGTACCTGCTGACAAGCCTGGGCATGGACGTCCAGCAGGCTATCGACGATGCCCGGGACGCTGTGTCCGCCCCGGTGTCCCGGGAGCTGTTGGACGCAGAACAGTTCACCTTCTTGGGAACCGGCTGGACTGTTGGCTTGGCTCACGAGGCGGCCCTGAAAATGCGTGAAGCTGTGCAGGGCTGGACAGAGTCCTACCCGGCCATGGAATACCGCCATGGTCCGATTTCCATTGCCGCCCCTGGACGGGTTACGTGGTTGTTCGGTGACCAGCCCGACGGGCTGGATAAGGACATGGAAGCCACCGGAGCGCTGTACGTGCGCACCGGAAAGCACCCGTTGGCGGAACTCGCCCGCGTCCATAAAGTGACGCTGGAGCGCGCGCGGTCCCGCGGCCTTAACCCGGATCTGCCGCGCAACCTGACGCGCTCGGTTATTCTCAACGCTTCCGCCTAGGACCTCCGCCATGGTTCTTGGAGCCGCAGAATCCCCGGTCCTTTCTTTCGACGTCGGCGGGACCGACATCAAGGCCGGGCTGGTGGATCCCCACGGAACGGTCCTCGGCATGCGCCGTGTTCCTACCCCGCTGGACTCCCAGCGTCCGGGGGAGGCGGTCCTCGACCGTATTGCTGAGCTTGCGGCCGAGCTTACCGCCGAATTTCCGGAGGCCAAGGCGCAGGCGGCAGGAATCATCGTTCCCGGCATCGTGGACTCAACATCGGGGGTGGGAATCTACTCAGCCAACCTTGGCTGGCGCAATTTCCCCTTCACCCGAGAAGCAGAGCGGCGCCTTGGCATCCCGGTAGCGTTCGATCACGATGTCCGCTCCGCCGCTGCCGTGGAGCACACCTTCGGCGGCTCCCGGGAATTCAAAGACGTGGTGGTGATGGTGGTGGGCACGGGAATCGCTGCTGCAGTCTTCTCCGGCGGCAAGGCAGTCACCGCCGGTGGGTTCGCGGGCGAACTGGGCCATGCGCAGGTCCCTGATCCCGACGCCGGCCACGGCAACGGTCATGGCGGAGGCCCCGGGAGAACCAGAAGAACCGGGACAACCGGGACAACGGGGACAACGGGGACAGCCGGCTACACCATCCTGGAAGCGGTGGGCTCAGCCGGTGCCGTGGCGCGGCGCTACCAGGCCGCGACCGGCGTCGAGGTCCAAGGCGCCCGCGAGGTGCTGATACGGGCGCGCTCACAGGACGCCGTAGCTGCCCGCATTTGGGACGACGCCGTCAGGGCCTTGGCGTTCACCATCTGTCAATGCGTCAACATCATCGGAACCGAAGCCGTGGTGATCGGCGGCGGCCTTGCCGAAGCCGGTGATGAACTCCTCCGGCCGCTGCGTTCCACGGTGGACGCCATGCTTGATTTTCAGCGCCGTCCGCAACTCATCCGGGCCCAACTGGGCCAGGATGCCGGGTTGCTCGGTGCCGCCATGAACGCCCGGGCGCTCTTGGGCACCATGGAGTCAACGGCCCACCGACGGAGGCAGCCGTGAACCGCGTGGCCCCAATGAACCGCATCATCACTGTCACCCCGAACCCGGCCATCGACATGACCTACGCCGTTCGCGGGATCACCGAGGGGGCCAGCCACAGGGTGCCTACCCCCTTGAGCCGGGCAGGCGGGAAGGGAATCAACGTAGCCCGAGTGATCCATCAACTCGGCTACCCCGTGCTGGCCATCGCGCCTACAGGGGGTGCGGCAGGTCAGACCCTGGCAGCGGAGTTGTGGACAAGCGGGGTGCCACACACCCTGGTGGGAGTCGCTGCGGAAACGCGCCGCAGCATCGCCTTGGTGGACACGCTGGCCGGTGAAACGTCCATTTTCAACGAAGAAGGCCAAGCCCTGCTGCCGGACGAATGGCGTTCCCTAACGGCCGCCGTCGTGGAAGCTGTCAGCGGTAACCGAAACTTGCCGGCGTCCGTCCTCGTCGGCTCCGGAAGCCTGCCGCCTGGGGCGCCCGGTCACTTCTATCCGTCACTGGTGCAACTGGCCCACGACGCCGGCATCCCGGCCATCATTGATACTTCCGGTCCCGGGATCATCGCCGCTGCACGGGCTGGAGCGGATGTCCTCAAGCCAAACCACCACGAACTGGCCGAAGCCACAGGCGAAGCCAGCGTGGAAGCAGCGGCACTATCGCTGATCGGCATGGGTGCAAGAACGGTTTTGGTGAGCGCTGGTTCAGAGGGCATGCTGGCCTTCGACCACGCGGCTCCCGGAGGTTACTGGGCCGCACGGCTACCGGAGCCATTGAGCGGCAACCCTACGGGGGCAGGTGATGCCGCGGTGGCTGCTGCCGCCGTCGCGCTCGCCGAAGGCATCAACGAGCCCCGCGAAATCCTCCGCAGGGCAACAGCGTGGTCCGCCGCCGCCGTGCTCATGCCGGCCGCGGGGGAGATCTCACCCCGCTTCAAGGAACTGGAAGAGCAACTGATGGTTACGTGGAAGGAATCCCGATGACCCTGGTCGCCACGCGGGAACTCGTGGAACGCGCAGCGGCCCGCGGCGAGGGCCAAGGCGCCTTCAACGTCGTCCATGTGGAAACAGCCGAGGGACTCGTGGCAGGCGCGGAAGCAGCAGGAGTTCCCCTGATCCTGCAAATATCGGAAAACTGCGTCAAGTACCACGGCGGGCTGGAGCCCATCGGCGTGGCCACGTTGGCCATTGCCCGTGCCGCGTCCGTGCCGGTGGCCGTGCACCTGGATCATGCAGAGTCGGAGGAGTTGGCGCTTGCCGCCGTCGACTTGGGGTTCGGGTCGGTGATGTACGACGGCGCGCACCTTCCCTATGAGCAGAACGTCGCGGCCACTGCGCGCGTGGCGCAGTACGCCCATGAGCGAGGCGCCTTTGTCGAGGCCGAACTCGGCGAGGTCGGTGGCAAAGACGGTGCCCACGCCCCCGGCGTCCGCACCGACCCCGGCGAGGCCCGCGCCTTTGTTGAGGCGACGGGGGTGGACGCGTTGGCCGTGGCGGTTGGCTCGTCCCACGCCATGACCGAGCGCAGCGCGGCACTGGACCTTGAGCTGATCACCCGGCTGAAGTCCGCCGTCGGAAAACCGCTGGTCCTCCATGGCTCTTCCGGAGTCAGCGATGACCTGCTCGTGGCGGCTATCAAAGCTGGTATGACTAAGATCAACGTATCCACGCATGTGAACGGGTTCTTCACCCGTGGCGTCCGTCAGTACCTGGACGCCAATCCTGAAGTGGTGGATTCCAGGAAGTACATCCAAGCGGGGAGGGACGCGCTGGTAATGGAATCTGCACGAATGCTCACGCTGTTCGCCAAGGTGCACTTTGCCAAGGTGACATAGCCCGACGCCGCGAAAGGCATACTGTCATGACCCGCACCGATCGGCTGACCGCCATCCTTGACCTGCTGGCCGAAACCGGCCGTGTGGAAGTCGAGGACATCGTGACGCGTTTGGGTGTGTCACCGGCCACCGCCCGCCGGGATCTTGACAGCCTCGCCAAGCAGAGGTTGTTGAGCCGCACCCGCGGGGGCGCCACCACGGGATCGCTGTCCTACGACCTACCAGGGCGGTACAACCGGGACGACAATGCCGAGGCGAAGCAGGACATTGCGCAGGCGGCATCGTTGCTGATCCATCCGGGCGCCGTCATCGGCCTCAGTGGGGGAACCAGCAACACCGCACTGGCCCAGGTGCTCTCCACGCGGGAGGACCTCAACGCTCCTTCCAGCAAGCCCACGCTCACGGTGGTGACCAATGCCATCAACATTGCCTCCCAGCTCGCGGTCCGCCCCAACATCAAGATCATGGTCACCGGCGGCATCCTGAACCCACGGTCCTACGAACTCGTGGGACCGTACATCGACGTCATCATGCAAAAAGTGGCCTTGGACATTGCGTTCATCGGTGTCAACGGCGTGGACCCGGATCTCGGCCCTACCATCACCGATGAGGGGGAAGCCATGGTCAACACGGTCATGGCCCACCGGGCCACTGAGTCCTATGTCCTGGCCGACTCCTCAAAGGTGGGCCGCCGGTCCTTCGCTGCCATGTCGGGCTACGAGTTCCGGCACCTCATTACGGATTCGGGCATCAGCGCGCAGGACCGGGCAGCGTTCGAAGCCAAGGGCATCGAAGTCATCGTCGCCACTGCCAGCTGAGCAGCCGACTCGCAGGAAATGCGGGCAAGATAGGTACATGCTTGTTGCTTCCCGCCGTCGGTTGCGTGCCGAGGTACTCATTGTGTTGGGCTTGTCCTTGGGCCAGTCCGCCGTGTACTCCGTAGTTCAACTCTTGGACAAGTTGACGCGTGCGCCCTTGTCCCAAGGCACTTCCACCCTGAATCAATCGCAAAGTACGCGGGAGTATTTCGACCTCACTTACCAACTGCTGGACATTGCCTTCGCGCTGGTGCCAGTGGCGCTGGTGATCTATTTCCTGTCCACACATGCAGCGACACCGGGTGCGGCGAGCCCAGGGACGGCATTCACCAGGCTTGGCTTCAACTTTGTCCGTCCCGGAAAGGACGCACTCCAGGGGTTGGGATTGGCCGCCTTGATCGGTGTGCCATCTTTAGGGCTGTACGCGGTCGGCCGCGCCCTGGGGATCACCACCGCTATTGTTCCCAGCGGGCTGGATGCTTACTGGTGGACCGTTCCGGTGCTCATACTGTCCGCGGTTCGTCACGCGATCGTCGAAGAAGTGATCGTGGTGGGTTATCTCTTGGACCGCTTTGGCAGGTTCGGGTGGAGGACGCCGGCGGCCATTGTTGTCAGCGCCTTGCTTCGGGGCAGCTATCACCTGTACCAGGGGTTCGGGCCGTTTGTGGGCAACTTCGTGATGGGCCTGGTGTTCGCTTGGATCTACACCAAAACCCGGCGCGTCATGCCGTTGGTGGTTGCCCACGCACTTCTGGACATCGTCGCGTTTGTAGGTTTCAGCCTGTTCGGTAAGGCGATAGGCCTCGGCTAGGAGCAGCGCCCGCTTAAATGTTCTCGGCCGCCATCGGGGGTGACGTCATTGGCACCCGCTGATGGCGGCCGAAGTTTATCCAGGCTCGAACAGGTGATGGTCTGTCCAGGCAGGGATGGTTGGAAGGGATCAGATGGTGACGGCCCCGGTGGCGGTCTCGAATGTGACGGACATGATGCCAGGGGTGCCCCGGGGAGCTATCCACTGGACGGCTACGTCCTCAAGCGGCTTCTCAACCGGCTCGCCCAGCCACTCGGTGACGCGTTCCGCGGAACCGGCGATGGTGAGGCTGGACATTTTCACGTCGCTCTCGTACACCTTGGACGGGTGCAGCGTCGGGTCGCCCTCCCACTTGAGGAGGTAGGGAACCTGGGGGTCGGCGATCAAACCAAGGATACCGATCTGCTGCCACACCAATTCCCGGCCATCGGGAAACTTGCGGTTACCCGGGACGGCTGAGCGGCCGAGGCGCTCTTCGAAAGGAGCCAGGTCGTCGACGGCGACGCACCAGCCCATCCAGCCGCCGCCGGCAGCCGAGCGTGCACGGACCGCTTGGCCAAAGGGGGCTTTGTCGGAAGCGGGGTGGTCCAAGACCTCCACGACTTCCAGGTACTTGTTATCTGCAAGGGGAATGATCATGTTCCGGGTGCCGAAGCGCGGGTGCACTCCACCCCGGACTGCGTCCACTCCCAGAGCTGCGGAAATTCGTTCGGTTGTGGCCAGAAGGCCATCTCGTTCACAGGCGTAAGAGACGTGATCCATGCGCATGGCTTCATCTTGGCACTTTGTGATCGGGGTCTCAGCTAAGTAAAGCCTAACTATGGTAGGACCTATTTGCGGAGCGAGGGCCCATGACATATTCGGACCCGAAATTTCAGCTGGCGTCACAAAGCTATCCATGGTGAGCGGCTGTTCCTAGACTGGCTCCAGCCGCCCCGGATTCATTTCCACTGCACCACGAGCATCACGGGCCCGGATGAATGACCGCGCCGTAGGTGTGTCCCGCCACAAATCGCCTTCAGAGGAGAATGCAATGTCCCAAGGATGGTCTTTCGAAACCCGCCAGATTCATGCAGGCCAAGAGCCGGATGCCGCCACAGGTGCCCGGTCGTTGCCGATTTACCAGACAACGTCTTTCGTGTTCCCCAGTGCCGAAAGCGCGGCCAACCGTTTTGCCTTGGCTGAACTTTCACCGATCTACACCCGCATTGGCAACCCCACCCAGGACGCCGTGGAACAGCGGATCGCGAGCCTGGAGGGCGGCCTCGGCGCCCTCTTGCTCAGCTCCGGGCAAGCAGCCGAGACCTTCGCCATCCTCAACATCGCCGAGGCGGGGGACCACGTGGTGGCGAGCCCAAGCCTCTACGGGGGGACCTACAACCTCCTGGCCCACACCCTCAAGAAGTTCGGCATTTCCGTTACCTTCGTGGAGGATCCGGACAACTTGGACCAATGGCGGGATGCTGTCCAGCCGAACACCAAGCTGTTCTTCGGAGAAGTTGTCTCCAATCCCCGCCAGGACGTGCTGGACATCGAAGGCGTTGCCCGTACCGCCCACGAGGCCGGCGTGCCGCTCATCGTGGACAACACCTTGTCCACTCCCTATTTGATCCGTCCCATCGAGTGGGGCGCGGACATTGTGGTTCATTCGGCCACCAAGTACCTCGGCGGCCACGGCTCGGCGATAGCCGGTGTGATCGTTGACTCCGGCAACTTCGACTTCGGCAAGGATCCGGAGCGCTTCCCCGGATTCAACACCCCGGATCCCAGCTACAACGGCCTGGTGTACGCGCGCGATCTCGGGAAGGACGGGGCACTCGGCGCCAACCTTTCCTACATTCTGAAGGCACGCGTGCAGTTGCTCCGCGACCTCGGGTCCGCGGTGTCCCCGTTCAACGCCTTCTTGATCGCACAAGGGTTGGAGACGCTGAGCCTTCGCGTCGAGCGTCACGTTGCTAACGCCATTAAGGTGGCGCAATGGCTGGAAGCCCACGACGACGTCGAGGCCGTCGCCTACGCTGGCCTGCCGTCCAGCCCTTGGTACGACCGCGGCCGTAAGTACGGCCCCTTGGGCACGGGTGCGGTGGTGGCCTTCACCATCAAGGGTGGCGTCGAGGCAGGCAAGCGCTTCGTGGACGGCCTGGAGCTCCACTCCCACGTTGCCAACATCGGCGACGTTCGCTCCCTGGTGATCCACCCGGCGTCGACCACTCACAGCCAGCTCACCGAAGACCAGCAGGCCGTCGCGGGCGTCAACCCCGGATTGGTGCGCTTGTCCGTGGGCCTGGAGCACGTGGATGACATCATCGCCGACCTCGAAGCCGGGTTCCGGGCCGCCAAGGGGGCCTGACCGCGGACGAACGCCGCCCGCCGATGATTATTCGGTGGGCGGCGTCCAGTCCTGGCTTTCGGAGAACAAGCCGCACCCAAAACGTCACACTGGTGTCACAATCTTCGCCTGAAGAGGGATGTTCTTCCTAAACTCTACGTATTAGGTCATGAGTGCCAGCACACAGCCCCGGCTTGCTGGCCGGCAACCCTCCTCCGCGGTGGGGTGCCCCGGGTGAGGACCTGGCCCGTCGCATGCAAGGCGACTGGCAAGTGCGAGGTTTAGGTGTCGAAGGAAATGACCATCACTGCTACAGCCATTCCCACTTCCGGAAAAGAAGACGGAACGGTCCGCTACGCCCGGATAGGTTCGTTGGAACTTGAGGCCGGGGGTTACCTCCCGGATGTCGTCTTGGCTTACGAAACGTGGGGGAGCCTGAACCCGGATCGATCCAACGCGGTGTTGGTCCAGCATGCCCTGACCGGAAGTACCCACGTGGCTCGGGGGAGTACGGACGAGGAAGGTTGGTGGGAGCAACTCGTCGGTCCAGGTGCGACCATCGACACCAACAGATTCTTTGTTGTCTCCATCAACATCGTGGGCGGTTGCTACGGGAGCACCGGGCCATCCAGCCAGGCTCCCGACGGGAAACCTTGGGGATCGCGGTTTCCGCTGATCACGCTCCGGGACAGCACCGAAGCCGAGGCCCGGCTCGCCGATGTCCTGGGTATCGATGCCTGGCACGCCGTGCTCGGAGGTTCCATGGGCGGGGCCAGGGCCCTTGAATGGGCCATCACGTTTCCCGAACGCGTCAAGCGCTGCGCCGTGATCTCCGTGGGCGCCTACAGCACGGCGGAGCAAATCGCCTTTGCCCAGTCCCAGACCCTTGCGATCCGGCAGGACCCGAACTTCAACAATGGGGACTATTACGACGGCCCGGCCCCCGAGAACGGGTTGGCCTTGGCGCGGCGCATAGCGCACATCACCTATCGTTCGGCCTTGGAGTTGGACCTTCGCTTCGGCAGGCAAGCCCAGCCCAAGGAAGCACCCCTTGTTGCGCCGGTGTTGGGGGAGCGGGGGCGTTACCAAGTGGAAAGCTACCTGGACCATCAGGGTAAGAAGTTGGTGCAACGCTTTGACGCCAACAGCTACGTCGCCATCACTGAGGCCTTGATGTCCCATGACGTCACCCGGGGCCGGGGTGGTCTGCAGCAGTCCCTGTCCCGCGCAACAGCGGAATTCTTCGTGGCCGCAGTAGACACCGATCGGCTGTACTTCCCGGCGCAATCACGCGAACTTGCCGCTGCCCTGCCAGGTGATGTTGCGGTCCATGTCATCGAGGCGCCGATCGGGCATGACGGCTTCCTCACGGAAATCGGGCAGCTGTCAGCGCAGCTCGGTGAGGCGTTCTTCAGCTAAGAAGCCGTTTGCAACAATTCGACTTTTTTCGGCCTCCTTCCATGACTTTCAAGGGCTTCACTCAGGTCCGGCCCATAACCTCCAGCCATGATGTCAAAAACCCTTGTGATTAACGTGGGCCTGGGCGCTGTCATAGTCGCACTTGGTGCGGGTACCTACCTCACCGCGACGGCCGCAGGCTCCACCACCCCGGCCACGGCAACGAGGACCGTGACGGTAGGCAAGGCTGATATCTCCTCGGTGGCTACGGCGTCGGGCAATGTGGCCCCGCAGTCCACCACCGTCGTCAATGCCCGGAACTGCAGCGGGGTGATCCTGTCGGTGGGCGCCACTCTTGGCCAGCAAGTCAGCGTGGGCCAGCTGCTCGTGTCCATTGACCCTACAAATGCGCAGAACAGCTTGGATGCGGCCCAAGCGCAGCTGGATTCCGTCACTGCCCAGGCAAACCAGCAACAGGTCTCGGCGAGTGGGCAGGTGTCCTCGGCAAACCAGGCCCTCATTAACGCCCAGCAGTCAGCGGCATTGGATAACTCCCAGCAGGCCTCAACCGTTGCCGCAGCACAGAAGGCCGTGGACGCAGACAATGCCGCGGTCACTGCTGCAAAAGCCGTTCCCGTCCCCAACCCGAAGCCGGCGAACTGGACCGATCCGGTCGTGGCGGCGCAGAACCAACTCGCCAAAGACCAGGCGTCCCTCAGCCAGGCACAAAACCAAGCTGCCAGCACCCAGCTGAAAGATAAACAACAGGTCGCTTCCGCAACAACGGCGCTCGGAAATGCCCAAAACTCTGCGGCCTCGGCGGGCGCCACGAACGTCACCAGTGCCCGGCTCGCTGTACAGACGGCCCAAGCGAACCTCGCCGACTGCAACCTGACAGCTCCCGTGTCCGGCACGGTATCCGCGGTAACTGCCACCGTCGGGGCGCTGACCGGTTCGTCCGGTGGGGGCTCGGCAGCCTCGGCTACGGGTTCCACGGGTTCCGCCGGTGCCGGTGGATCCGCGGCCGGGACGGGGACTGTCGCTGCTTCGGGTGGTTCGGCGTCGAGCGCTGGCTTGGTGACCATCAGCGACACCGGCCATCTTCAGGTAGTGGCTGGCTTCTCCGAATCCGACGTGACCAGCATGAAACCCGATCAAACCGCACAATTCACCTTTCCTGCCTTGCCACAGGATCCAACCGCTGCTCCTGTAACCGGAAAAGTTGTTTCGATTGCCCAAACGTCCACTACCACCAATGGAGTGGTCACCTACCCGGTAACCGTCTCCATTGCCAATCCACCGGCAGGCCTCCGGCTTGGGCAGAGTGCCAACATCTCCGTCACCACGGCCACAGCAACCAATGCGCTGGTAGTTCCAAGCCTGGCCATCACCACCACGGGGAACAGGCAGACAGTCAGCGTCGTGAAGAACGGCACGCCGACGCCGGTAACCGTCACCACCGGGATCAGTGCGAACGGCCGAACCCAGATCCTGACAGGTCTCTCCGACGGTGACCAAGTTCAGTTGCCGGCCATCTCAAGCACCTTGGATACCGGCAGTACCACCACCGGCGGCGGCTTCGGCACGGGCGGCTTCGGCGGTACCGGCACCAACCGCGGCGGCGCACGAAACGGCGGTCAGTAAGCCGTGGCATCGGTCATCGAACTCGCCGGGGTCACTAAGGTCTACGGCAAAGGCGAGGCCGAAGTGCGGGCATTGGACAACGTGAGCCTTTCCATTGAACGCGGCGATTTCGTGGCGATCATTGGGGCTTCGGGATCCGGTAAATCAACCATGATGAACATCATCGGCTGCCTGGACGCCCCGACCACAGGGAGCTATTTCCTGGACGGAATCGATACCAGCGAGTTGGATGAGTACCAACAGGCCCAGATACGCAACCGGAAAATCGGTTTTGTCTTCCAGAACTTCAACCTCATTTCGCGCACCAAAGCTGTCGATAACGTGGCCATGCCGCTGGCGTATGCAAAGGTCGGGCGCCACGACCGGCACAACAGGGCTATGGCCATGCTTGACGCGGTAGGGTTGTCGAGCCGCTCGGGGCACAAACCTTCCCAACTTTCGGGCGGGCAACAACAACGCGTCGCGATTGCCCGGGCCTTGGTGACCAACCCCGTGCTTCTGCTCGCAGACGAGCCCACAGGAGCACTGGACTCGAGGTCCTCGGCCGAGATCCTGGATCTTTTCGGCAGGCTCCACGCCACAGGGCGGACCATCGTCATGATCACCCACGAAATGGACGTCGCGGAGCGTGCCGGCAGGGTGATCAGGATGCAGGATGGCCGGATCATCTCGGATGTTCGCCAAACCCCTGTACCGGGTAGATCTTTCGCGGGGAGACCATGAATCTTCTCGAATCAGCCAGGTTCGCACTCTCGGGAGTTGCGGCCAACAAGATGCGCTCAGTCCTCACCACCCTGGGCATCTTGATCGGTATTGCCGCGGTGATAGTGCTGTTGGCCGTCGGCGCCGGGACAAGCAACAACATCAAGGCGCAGATTGCCAAGTTGGGGACGAACGTGCTGACGGTCACCCGTTCCACCAGTGCCGGGGGCCGTGCCACAGGAGGCCAAGCCGGGGCCAACCGAACCCGCAGCACCAACCTCACCGTCGAGGACGAGAACTCCCTGACCGATCCAGTGCTGGCACCGGACATCGCCCGGACCGCCCCGATCGTCCAGGCACAGGGTGTCACTGCGACATACAGCGGTGCCACGCATTCGGTGGCAAGCTTCCTAGGGACCACGTCGTCATACTTTAATATCAGCAACAGCACCGCAGCGTCCGGTGCGCTGTTCACGGCCGCCGACCAGCAGGCAGGCACTCCTGTGGCCGTCATCGGAAACACGGTGGCCGCTGACCTCTTTGGACCCGCCACCGGCTCCGCCGTTGGACAAACAATCCAGCTCAACGGGCAAAACTTCACCGTTTCCGCCGTCTTGGCTGCCAAAGGTTCATCGGGCCTGAGCGATCCCGATGACATCGTGGTGATCCCGTTTTCTGCCGCGCAGAACAAGTTCACCGGCTATGCGCCCACGCTGGCGTCCATAACGGTCCAGGCCCGCTCGGCTGATGTGATGAACCAAGCCCAAAACGAAGTCCAAATGATCTTGGACGCCCGCCATCACGTGGATTCCACCACCCGGGACTACCAAGTCCGGAACCAGGCCCAGATCCTGACTACGGCCACCAGTACCACACAGACGCTCACTATCCTGCTCGGCGCTGTTGCCGCCATCAGCCTCCTGGTGGGGGGCATCGGGGTGATGAACATCATGTTGGTGACTGTGACGGAGAGGACGCGGGAGATCGGCATCCGGAAAGCGATCGGGGCTTCAAGGGGAAGCATCGTGGCCCAGTTCCTGATCGAGTCCCTGGTGATTTCCGTGATCGGTGGAGTGGCTGGTATCGCGATTGGTTTTGCCGGCAGCGCGTTCCCCGTGCTCGGTGTCCAGCCTGAGGTGCAGGCGTGGACGGTCTGGCTCTCCTTGGCGGTTTCGGCCGTGATCGGCCTCGTCTTCGGGGTTTATCCCGCCAACAAAGCCGCTAAACTGCGGCCCATTGATGCCCTTCGGTACGAATAGGAAATCATGAACAGCTCCAACACCGGCAGCCGCGATCCCGGCGACGCTGTCACTGAGGCCCTCCCGGCTCCGGTCCCGCCCATGGGGTACGACGAAATGCCCGAACCCTTTCCCGACGATTCAATGCTGCCGCCACCGGATGACGAGCCCTTTGTTCCCCGGAAGCGGTACACCCCGGGCCGTTCCACAAAGGTGCTGGCGTGCGTCTTGCTCGTGGTGGCGGGATTCTTTGGCGGCTCAGTGGTCCAGAAGCAAATAGATCTGGGTAACCGGGCTGGACGGAATGTGGGCAACTTCCAAGGGACCAACCTGCGGACCGGAAACGGCGGGGGCGGCAGCAACGGAACGGGGAACCAAGGGACCGGTCAGGGACGTCGCGGCGCTGGCGGCAACACCACTGCGCCCAGCTCCGGGGCAGGTCAATGACCCTACTCGTGCGGCAATAAGGTCCCGTTGGGGCCGACGGCGGGCCCCGGCGTCGGGCGTTTAGGAGTGATCCCGTCGCCGGATGACCGATGCCGCAATCTCCGGATGACCCACGGAACGAAGTATTCGCGCGCCCAGACCAGGTCCGAGGACCGCGCTTCGCGCCACGTCCGGGGCGGGAGGTCCTTGGGCAGCAGCGGCTCCAAGGTGTGCTGGACGTTGAGGGCGTCCAACACCATCATGGCAATGGTGTGGTGGCCCAATGGGGAAAAGTGCAAGCGGTCCACGTCCCACATCTGCGGGTCAGCCAGCTGCCGCAAGGACCACATGTCCGCGACGATGGCATCGTGCCGGGCAGCTACCGTGCGGAGGTTTTCGTTGTAGATGGCCACCTTGCCGCGGATCCGGTTCAACACGGAGAACGCCGTGTCAGGGCCGTTGAACAACACCACAGTGGCGCCGCGGGAACCGAGCTCGGCGACGGCGGCGTCCAGCTTTTCGGCCAAGGCATCCGGGTCACCGCTTGGACGGATGAGGTCGTTGCCGCCGGCAGAAATGGACACGAGATCCGGCCGCAGGTCCAAGCATGGGCCCACTTGTTCATCCACAATTTGTTGTAGCAACCGTCCCCGGATGGCGAGGTTGGCGTAGGCGAAATCCTCATGACCACGGCCAAGCTCTTCAGCTACGCGGTCCGCCCACCCGCGATAACCGCCAGGGTTCAGCGGTTCGGGGTCTCCGATGCCCTCCGTGAACGAATCGCCCAAGGCCACGTAGCGGCTCCAGGGGTGCCTGTTGACCAAGTGGCTGACCGACTGCTCCGGCATTTCCAACGGGTTAATCCCATCCACGCTCATGTGTTGCACCTGCCTCTTTACCTGCGTCGCCTCCAACGCTTGCTGCAAAAAGTGTCACCGGCAGTAGCTACTTACCGGTAACTGCAAGAATAGTCCTCATGACTGAAGCCGCTGCATTTCCCGCGCCCGTTGTCCTGTGGTCCCACAATGAAGCCGAACGCGCCGGCAAGCCCCTTTTGGTCCTGCTGCATGGTTACGGCTCCAACGAGGAAGATCTTTTCAGCCTGGCGGGCCTGTTGCCCGAGGGCTTCGTGGTGGCGGCGCTGCGCGCACCGTTGCCCACGGGTCCGGGATTTTCGTGGTTCCCGCTGACGGCTTCCATCGAGTATTCGCTCGACGCCGTGAAGCTCGCCGCCGAGTACGCGCTGGAATGGCTGGACACCGTCAAGGCCAACCACCCGTCCGTGACGCTGTTGGGCTTCTCCATGGGCATGGCCATGGCCACCACCATGCTCCGCTACCGGCCTGCGGACTTCGCCGCCGTCGTCGGGCTTTCAGGGTTCGTGATCGACGCCGGCGCCGATGCCGCCTTCCGGGACGCCGAGCTCGACGGATCCGTCCCCATGTTCTGGGGCCGGGACCAGCAGGACCCGGTCATCACGGCAGACAAGATCGACTACACCATGGGGTGGGTCCGCAGCCACGTCGACCTCACCAAGGTGCTGTACACCGGGATGTGGCATGGCATCAACCAGCAGGAGATCGGCCATGTGGGGGAGTTCCTGACCCACAAGGTCCTGAGCAATTCCTAGGCGGAGGTGATTCGGACCGTCTGGCCGTTGACGGTCACGGTATCGCCGGCACGGAGTTGGCGGCCGCGACGTTCATCGATTTCACCATTGACTTTGACCAAGCCATTCTTGATGAGCTCCGTTGCTTCCACGCCGTCCTCCACCAAGTTGGCGAGCTTCAGCAGTTGGCCGAGACGGATCATGTCGTCACGGATGGGGACCTCTTCGATTTCCGGATTGCTCATACAGCAATGATGCCTGAAGTAGGGTGTGACAGTGCCGCAGCCTTCTTCCCGACCCGCCCTCCCGCTCGCCCTTGGCCTCCCTATCGCAGTAGCTACCGGACTGGTCATTCCCCTTCAGGGAAGGATCAACGGAGCCCTGGGGGGCAGATTGAACGATGGCATCGCTGCTGCTGTGGTGAGTTTCACCACAGGGCTGATCGTCATCGGTGCTGTCTCACTGGCCACGTCCAAAGGCCGGTCAGGGCTGCAGCGCATCATCCCCGCTGTCCGGAACCGTAGCTTTCCGCGCTTTTACGTCACCGCGGGAGCTATAGGCGCGTTATTCGTGTGCGCCCAGTCCTTCACCATTGCCTTGCTGGGGGTAGCACTGTTCACGGTCGCCGCCGTGACCGGGCAAACCCTCAGCGGGTTGCTGGTGGATCGCATGGGCATCGGTCCCGGTGGAAAGCGCCCCATCACGGGTATCCGGGTACTGGGCAGCATCCTGACCGTTGCCGCCGTCGCCTGGGCAGTTTCCCCGCGCTTCGGTGGCGCGGCGGACATTGCGTCCCTTGTGCTGCCTGTGCTGCTGCCCTTGGTGGCGGGGTTCCTCATGAGTTTCCAGCAGGCCATGAATGGAACCGCTACGGTGCACTACGGGACGCCCCTTGCGGCGACTTTGGTGAACTTCCTCGCAGGGTCCGCCATCCTATGGGTCGCCTGGGTCATCAAGCTGGCTGTGGCCGGCCCCGGGAATCCGCTTCCAACGGAGTGGTGGTACTACCTCGGCGGCCCCATGGGATGCCTTTTCATTGGCCTGGCGGCCCTGCTGGTCCGCAGCCTCGGCGTGCTCATCACGGGGCTGGGCATGATCGCCGGGCAGCTGGTGGGTTCGTTGGTGCTCGACGTCGTGATCCCTAGTCCCGGTACGGTGGTCGCCTTGCCCACGGTGCTGGGCACGGTCCTCACGCTCGCCGCGATCATCGTGGCCACGCTGCCCTGGCCCAGGGGAGCTTTCGCACGAAAACCAGCGGCCAAAGGCCGGTAGGCTAGAACGCAGTACCTATCCCGAGCGCCCCGCCGGACACCCGCGTCCGGAACCAGGGGAACACAACCGCGGACCGCACCCAGCGGCCCTGTAGAACAAATGGAGCACCCCATGGCAGCAAAATCCGTCCTTGACCAGGTCATTTCCCTCTCCAAGCGGAGGGGCTTTGTCTTCCAGGCCGGTGAAATCTATGGTGGCTCCCGCTCAGCATGGGACTACGGCCCCCTTGGTGCGGAACTGAAGGAAAACATCAAGCGCCAGTGGTGGCAGAGCATGGTCCGCGGCCGTGAAGACGTTGTAGGACTGGATTCCTCCGTCATCCTTCCCCGCCAGGTATGGGAAGCTTCCGGTCACGTCGAGGTGTTCTCCGACCCCCTGGTGGAATGCCTCTCCTGCCACAAGCGCTACCGTGCGGACCACCTCGAAGAAGAATACGAGGAAAAGAAGGGCCGCCCGGCCGAAAACGGCCTCGCGGACATTGTCTGCGCTAACTGCGGAACCCGTGGCCAGTGGACCGAACCGCAGGAGTTCTCCGGCCTCCTCAAGACCTTCCTCGGCCCGGTGGCCAGCGATGAAGGCATGCACTACCTCCGCCCGGAAACGGCACAGGGCATTTTCGTGAACTTTAACAACGTCCTCACCACCTCGCGGAAAAAGCCGCCGTTCGGCATCGGCCAGATCGGCAAGTCCTTCCGTAACGAGATCACCCCGGGCAACTTCATCTTCCGCACACGCGAGTTCGAGCAGATGGAAATGGAGTTCTTCGTAGAACCCGGCACGGACGAAGAGTGGCACCAGTACTGGATGAAGGAACGCATGTCCTGGTACACGGATCTGGGCATCCGTGAGGACAACCTCCGGTTCTTTGAGCACCCGCTGGAAAAGCTGAGCCACTACTCCAAGGGCACCACGGACATCGAGTACCGCTTCGGCTTCCAAGGCTCCGAGTGGGGCGAGCTTGAGGGCATCGCTAACCGCACGGACTTCGACCTTTCCACGCACGCCAAGGCTTCGGGAACGGATTTGAGCTACTTCAACCAGGCCACCAACGAGCGGTACACCCCGTTCGTCATTGAACCCGCTGCCGGCCTGACCCGCTCCTTCATGGCTTTCCTGATTGACGCCTACACAGAAGACGAGGCACCCAACGCCAAGGGCGGCGTCGACGTCCGTACGGTACTGAAACTGGACCCGCGCCTGGCCCCGGTCAAGGCTGCCGTCCTTCCGTTGAGCCGCAACGAGGACCTCTCCCCGAAGGCCAAGGCGCTGGGCGCGCAGTTGCGCAAGAACTGGAACATCGATTTTGACGACGCCGGTGCGATCGGCCGCCGCTACCGTCGCCAGGACGAAATCGGTACCCCGTTCTGCATCACCGTAGACTTCGACACCCTCGAGGACCAGGCCGTCACCATCCGTGAGCGTGACACCATGAGCCAGGAACGTGTTTCCTTGGACAAGGTTGAGTCCTACCTGGCCGCACGGCTGATCGGCGCCTGACCGTGGCGTTGGAATACCGCGAATGGAAGGAAGGCGACGACCTCGCCCTCCTGGAAATCTGGGGCGGCCCGGAAACGCTGCCGGCTGAGCAGTTCCGTGCAGCCTTGGCGCCGTCGAGCAACCAGCCTTGGCGCCGATGCATCGTGGCCGAAGACGTGGTGGACGGCGTGCGGATTCCCGTTGCCGCCGGCGTGGTCCACGAGGCATCGCTGCACCCCGAACGCCTATGGGCGTACATCGAGGTGGCCAAGGACCACCGGCGCAACGGCGTCGGAGGTACCCTCCTGGCTATGCTTCGCCGTGAAGCCGGGCACTCGCCGTCGGGCGTTATCAAATTGCGGAGCAAGGTGGAACCGGATACGGCCGGGGCGGCTTTTGCCGCGGCCGCCGGGCTTGCCCCGATCCAGCGTTCCCAGTTGGTCGTCGTGGAACCGGAGCCGCTGAACCTCCCGCGTTTTGGGGATGGTTCCGAGGAAGCCGCTTCCGAGCGCGTGGAGGATTTGGCAACCGGATCGGTGGAGTTGAGTGACGTGGTGGGTAAGTACTACTCACATGTCCACCACTGGGACAGCCCGGGGGAGTTGAGCATCGCCACAGTGCAGCGCTTGTTCCTGCACGACCTCGCCGGAGCCCATGGCGCAATCGTGCTGCGGGCGCCCAAGGCAAGCGCCTTTGGCCAGGGCATTCCGGCGAGCCGCAAGGGCAAGATCCAGGCGTTCGCCATCAGCTACGCGCAAGGTACTTCGGATGAACCTTCGGATGTGTTCTTGGGGCATGACCCGTCCCTCTCCGACGAGGACGCAGCCTTCGCCGTGCGGGACCTTTTGGCCCTGATCGCCTACCAGCACCCTGTGTTGCTGGAGGTCGACGATTCGATGACTGCCTTGCGGACGGTCCTTGAACCTCTCTTGGAATCCGGCAGGGCCCGCGTGCGCGGGGCAGACACACTGATCGTTAGCGACTGAGCCGCGGCTAGGGTTATCCGATGAGGTTTTGTATCTGATGGGTCACGGTCACTCCCACGGCGATGCCGGAGATTCCGAGCCGACTCCACAGGCCTTGGCTTCACGTAAGAGGGCCAACCGGCTTTTGGCTGCAGTCCTCGTGCCTCTGGGTCTGCTCACCCTCGTGGCCATGGTGCTGATGTGGCCTTCCGGAAACCGGGACAATATCTCGTTTGCGAGCCCGTACCAGGCTGCTCCGGGAGTCACGTTCGATACCGGAAAGATCCAGAGTGTGGCGCTGGAGAGCTGTACACAAACAGGCCAAACACCAACGGGTCAGACGGCCGGTCCCCAGGCAGGCAGCGGCCAGGGGGCCGGGTCCCAATGCACATTCGCCATCACCGAACCGGACAAAGGCGGTGCCACGGTCAAGGTGGTGATCAACCCGGATGTTGCCAAGTCGCACGGCGTCAAGGTTGGCGATCCCATTCGTTACCTAAACCTTTCGGCCGTCCAAGGCGCAAACGCGGGCAACGGCTCGCCGTCGTACGTCTTTGTCGACTTCGTGCGGACGCTGCCGATTGCGCTGCTCGCGGTGCTCTACGCCGTGGTGGTTATCGCCGTCGCCCGATGGCGGGGGCTCCGGGCCCTTCTGGGGCTGGTTGGCGCGTACTTTGTGCTGGTCGGCTTCATCCTGCCGGGCCTGGTGGAAGGGAAGCCGCCGTTGCTGTTTGCCCTGGTCGGGTCCACGGTGATCATGATAGGAGTCCTCTATTTCGCGCATGGATTCTCGGCCCGGACATCAACGGCCCTTTTGGGCACCATTTTTGGTTTGGGAATCACAGCGCTCTTGGCCGCCTGGGCTACCGACGCCGCCAACCTCGCCGGAGTTGGAAATCATGACGCCGCAACCCTCATCAACATGTCGGACAAGATGTCGATTTCCGGCATCGTGCTCTGCGGCCTCATCATCTCAGGCCTCGGCGTCCTGAACGACGTCACCATCACCCAGTCGGCAGCGGTATGGGAACTCTATGAACTCGCGCCCCACTCCAGTGCCCGGAAGCTGTTTTCCTCAGCGATGCGGATCGGCCGGGACCACATCGCCTCCACCGTGTACACGATTGCTTTCGCCTACGCCGGTGCCGCCCTGCCGATACTCATCATCGTCATGCTCTATGACCGGCCCCTCGTGGATGCGTTGACCAGCGCAGAACTCTCAGAGGAAGTCATCCGCACCCTGGTAGGGTCCATCGGTTTGGTCCTGGCCATCCCCGTGACCACCTTGATCGGCGTCCTTGTGGTCAAAGCCACCGGATCGAAGCGCCTGGAGCCTGCGGGTGCGCCCCGTGTTGCTGCCGAAGACCTGAAGGATTCGGGCGAACTCTCCGCAGCGGCCGTCGTCGTCGGAAGTCGCCGGGCACGGCGGGAAGCGGAACGGCGCTGAACAGCGAAACTGAGCGGCGCTGAACTTCTGCAACCCACACGCCTGATGACATTTGTCATCCCCAAAAAGTGACACCGTTCAGGGGTGCAGGAGCAGTTTTGCGGCTTGAATTGTTGAAGAACAATCAAGCAGAGGGAAAACCATGACCACAGCAGCCGTCCCGGCCGTCCACGCCACCGGGCTTCATAAGAGCTTTGGGAAGGTCCGTGCCGTCCGCGGCCTGGATTTGACCGTTCAGCAAGGCGAGGTGGTGGCGTTCCTCGGACCTAACGGTGCCGGGAAAACCACCACTATCGACATGATCCTGGGACTCAGTTCCCCGGACCGGGGCGAGGTGTCGATCTTCGGCCACACTCCGCGAGGGGCCATCGCACGGGGGCAGGTGGCAGCTGTCATGCAGACCGGTGGGTTGTTGCGTGACATCACTGTCCGCGAGACGGTCCAGCTCACCGCCGCCATGTTCGATTCATCCCGCCCCGTCGAGGAAGTGCTGACACGGGCCGGGATCCTGGACATTGCAGATAGGAAAGTGGAGAAGTGCTCGGGAGGCCAGCAACAGCGCCTACGTTTTGCCATGGCCCTGGTCTCCGATCCGGGTTTGCTCATCCTGGATGAGCCGACCACTGGCATGGACGTCGCCGGACGCCGCGACTTCTGGGCGGCTATCAGGGCTGACGCCTCGCGGGGACGCACGGTCATCTTCGCCACCCACTACCTTGAGGAAGCCGATGCCTACGCGGACCGGATCGTGCTGGTCCGGCAAGGAAGCATCGTTGCCGACGGTACTGCCGCGCAGGTCAAGAACCTGGCATCCGGCAGGACCGTGCGGGCGAGCTTGCCCGCTGCAGAGCAGGGCCTGCTGGCTGGACTGCCGCCAACTGACCGGGTGGAGTACGACGCCGGACGCGTCACCATCCGCACGTCCGACTCCGATTCGGTGGTCCGCTTCCTGCTCAACTCCACCGGAGCTCACGATCTTGAGGTTGTGGCGAACAACCTCGAGGAGGCGTTTGTGGCACTGACCGCGGACGAACCAATCACCGCGGACGAAGTAAACACCGCTGACGAACCAAACACTCAAGCAACCCAGCGCGCGTTCGAAGGAGACCGGGCATGACCCAGGTACCAGCCATCCAGGACCGGAAACCCTCCGCGGGCGGGGTCAACACGACGTTTCTGTGGATCGAGATCAAGAGGATGCTCCGCAATCGCAGGACCATCATGTTCACGGTCTTCATGCCGGCGATTTTCTTCTTCATCTTCGGCTTGTCCAATAAGGACAAGCTGCTGCCGAACGGCCACAGTTACGGGCAGTACATCCTCATCAGCCTCACGGTGTATGCGGCCATGACGGCAGCCACCGGCGCCGGTAGCCAAGTTGCGGTGGAACGGGCCCAGGGCTGGAGCCGCCAACTGCGCCTGACCCCGCTGTTGCCGGGAGCCTACATAGCCGTCAAAGCGGCCGCGGCGCTGACCCTGTCCTTCGTGGCAGTGATAGCCCAGTTCATCATCGGAGCGGCGGCGGGGGTGACCATGGATGCCCAGACATGGTTGGTAGCGGGGTTGACGGCGTGGGTTGGTTCCCTGGTGTTCGCCGCTCTGGGACTGTTCGTAGGGTACTTGATGCCAAGCCAGAACGTGATGCAGATCCTTGGCCCGGCACTGGCGATCCTGGCGATGCTTGGCGGGCTTTTCATGCCGATTGAAATCATGGGGGACACCTTCGGCCAGATTGCCAAGTTCACCCCGGCATACGGGATCGGCCAGCTCGCAAGGAGCCCCATCACCGGCGAATTCGATGTCATGTGGATCGTCAACGTCGTTGTGTGGCTGGCGCTCTTTGTCGGCGGCGCTGCCATGGCCTTCCGACGCGATACCCAGCGTGTCTAACCTCGAATCTGCACCGCCACCAGGGGGACCAATGACAACAACCGCGATTCGGAGGGCCAAGCGACGTGCGCCCGGGCTCAACGCTCGGGGACTCAACGCTTCGGGGATCCGCGGCCCTGGGCTCAGCAGCGCAGGACTCCGCGGGCCCGGGCCCAGGGGTTGGTTCATCGGGGCCGCGTTCTCGATCATTCTCTGGGCCGGACCAACGTGGAACCAGGTTTGGTCCGTGGATGGGCCACTTGCGTGGAAGGCGGCTGCATCCGGATCCTTGGTGGCCTTTTTCGGCGCGTATGCTGTGCTTCCGATGTTCTGCAGGGAGCGGGGCGTGCGGGCCGGGCTCGCGTGCATTGGTGTCCTGGGTGCCCTCAACGCGATAGTGATTTACCTGGTGGGCGTAGAGGCGCTCTGGACGTGGCCTTTCCTCGCCTGCGCCATCGCCATGATGCCGCTGCCGTCCCGGGTCGATTACGTCCTCATCGGTGTCCTCGCTGGTGCGTCCCTGGCTACCCAACTGCTGACGGGCAACCAGGACCAGGCCTTCTTCCAGCCGGCACTCATTGTCTCCCTCGGTTTGATGATGTGCTCCTTCGCCAGGTCGATCCGAAAAACCGTCCAGCTACGGGCTGCTCAGACCGAGTTGGCGGAAGCCGCCGTCGCCGCGGAGCGGAGCCGCGTTGCCCGTGACATGCATGACATCCTCGGCCACTCGCTGACCGTCATCGCCGTCAAAGCGGAGCTCGCCGCGAGGATGCTCGAGACGGCGTCAGGCGCCGATCCGGCGTCCGCGTCCGCTTCCGTGGACGCTGCGCCGCTCCGGAGGGCCGCCGCGGAAATTGCGGCCGTGCAGGACCTCGCCCGGGGAGCGCTCGCAGATGTACGCGCCACCGTGGCGGGGTATCGCGGTGTCAACGTCCTGGCCGAACTGGCGGTAGCGCGAACAGCTTTGGAGTCCGCCGGCATAACCGCAGACCTTCCCGCCACGGTCGATGCGGTACCGGCACGCCACCGCGAACTCTTTGGCTGGGTGCTGCGCGAAGGCGTCACGAATGTGGTGCGGCACTCCGGTGCCAAGCAATGCCGGGTCCGGTTGACGGCGTCGGAAGTTTCCGTGGAGGACGACGGCGTGGGACCGGGCACGGCCGGATCCTTCGGGAACGGCCTGACCGGAATCCGTGAAAGAGTAATGGCCGCCGGAGGCAACGTCTGCGTGGGCAAGAGCGACCTTGGAGGGTTCAGATTGGCTGCCGAAGTATGAGTATCCGTTTGGTTATCGCGGACGATCAGGCATTGGTGCGCGGCGCGTTAGCGGCGCTCCTGGGATTGGAACCGGACATCGAGGTGGTCGCCGAGTTGGGCGACGGAACCGGCGTGGCGGACGCCGTCGTGGAACATTCCGCAGACGTCGCGATGCTCGACGTCGAAATGCCCGGGCTTGACGGGATCAGTGCCGCGGCCGCCGTCCGGCAAGCGGCGCCGGGGTGCCGCGTCCTGATGGTCACCACATTTGGCCGCCCGGGATACCTCAAACGGGCCATGCTTGCCGGTGCTTCCGGGTTCGTCGTGAAAGACACTCCGGCCCGGCAACTCGCCGAGGCAGTGCGGCGGGTCCACGCTGGCCTGCGCGTGGTTGATCCAGGGCTCGCCGCCGAGTCCTTGGCCTCCGGGGACAGTCCGCTGACCGAACGGGAAGCGGAGGTACTCAAGGCAGCGTCCGACGGCGGCACGGTGGCCGATATTGCCAAAGCAGCCCTGCTTTCGGAGGGCACCGTCCGCAACTATCTGTCCGCGGCGATGGCAAAGACGGGGGCCCGAACCCGCGCGGAGGCAGTGCGGCTGGCAGAGGACAATGGTTGGCTTCTCTAAGGACTGGGGTTGGCTTCTCTAAGGACTGGGGCTGGCTTCTCTAAGGACTGGGGCTGGCTTCTCTAGGGCCGGGATCCCGATTTGCCCGTATTTGAGACAATGGACGGGTGACTGTAGTAGCGACGCCCCCTGCACCTAAGCTTGAGCTCCCGCCTTTGAAGCTCGGTGGGATCACCGTGGACACCCCGGTCATCCTTGCTCCGATGGCCGGCATCACCAACTCAGCTTTCCGACGACTTTGCCGCGAATACGGCGGAGGACTCTACGTTGCCGAGATGGTGACCTCACGGGCTTTGGTGGAACGCACCCCCGAATCACTGCGCATCATTTCCCATGACGAGGACGAGAAAGTCCGCTCGGTGCAGCTCTACGGCGTGGATCCCGTCACGGTAGGCGCCGCTGTGCGGATGCTGGTCGAAGAAGACCGCGCAGACCACATCGACCTCAACTTCGGCTGCCCTGTCCCCAAAGTCACCCGCCGCGGTGGCGGTTCCGCCCTGCCATGGAAGATCGACCTGTTCACCTCGATCGTGCAAACGGCGGTGAAGGAAGCCTCCAAGGGCGGCATTCCCCTCACCATCAAGATGCGCAAAGGCATCGACGAGGACCACCTGACATATCTCGACGCCGGCCGCATCGCCCGCGACTCCGGCGTTGCCGCCGTCGCCCTGCACGGCCGCACTGCCGCGCAGTTCTACTCCGGCCAAGCGGACTGGTCGGCCATCGCGCGCCTCCGTGAGGCCCTCCCCGACATCCCTGTGTTGGGCAACGGCGATATCTGGTCCGCAGAGGACGCCGTGCGCATGGTGCGCGAAACCGGCGTCGACGGCGTGGTGGTTGGCCGTGGATGCCAAGGCCGGCCGTGGCTGTTCGGCGACCTCCAAGCCGCCTTTGAAGGCAGCGACCAGCGGCACCGTCCGGGTCTACGGGAAGTGGCCGAGGGAGTCTACCGGCACGCCGAGCTCATGGTGGAGACGTTTGGCAACGACGAATACAAGGCGCTTCGCGAAATCCGCAAACATATGGCCTGGTACTTCAAAGGCTACGTGGTGGGTGGCGAGCTTCGGGCCAAGCTGGCCCAGGTGCCCACCCTCGAGGTGCTGCGCGCGCTCCTCGATGAACTGGACATGGATTTGCCATACCCGGGGGTCGATTCCGAGGGCCCGCGCGGCCGCGCCGGTTCCCCCAAGAAGCCTGCCCTGCCCAAGGACTGGCTGGTAAGCCGCCAGCTGAATGCTGAACAAAGCGCGGACATCTCCGCAGCAGAGCTGGACGTGTCGGGCGGCTAGCCCTATACGTGCAAGACTGGCTCAAGAAGCACCGCGGCGCTTGAAGGAGGCAGCTACCCATGGGAACCGAAGCGATGATTGGCCGGAACGGAACGGCACACGATTACGTGCTGGCGATCCCGGGCTATACCGAAGCGGATTCCGCGCGTTGGGTCGAGGAACCCCGCAAGACCACGTACCGTTCGGATTTTGAGCGGGACCGGGCGCGTGTCCTGCACTCCTCGGCGCTGCGCAGGCTCGGTGCCAAAACACAGGTGGTGGCGCCGGATACAGACGACTTTGTCCGCACCCGCCTGACGCACAGCCTGGAGGTTGCCCAAGTTGGCCGGGAACTGGGCCGTTCCTTGGGGTGTGATCCGGACGTTGTGGACACGGCGTGCCTGAGCCACGACCTCGGGCATCCGCCGTTCGGACACAACGGCGAATCCGCCCTCAACGAGGTCGCCCACGCCATCGGTGGTTTCGAAGGCAACGCCCAAACCCTGCGGCTGCTGACGCGGCTGGAACCCAAGGTCCTCAGTGGCGATGGCAGGCCGGCCGGACTCAACTTGACCCGTGCAAGCCTGGACGCCGCCTCCAAGTACCCGTGGTCCGCCGTCGACGCGCCTGTCATCCACGGCCACCGCACCAGTAAGTTCGGCGCGTATGAGGACGATTTACCGGTGTTCGAATGGCTCCGCGAAGGGGCTCCGGGCAACCGCTCCTGCATAGAAGCCCAGGTGATGGACCTGGCAGATGACATCTCCTACTCCGTCCACGACGTCGAAGACGCCATCGTTGCCGGGCACTTCCAGCTCAAGTGGCTGGACAATCCGGACCATCGTGCCCGCGTGGTGGGCTACACCAAGCAGTGGTACCTCCCGCACAACGACCCCGCCGAGATCGACGCCGCGCTTGCCAGGCTCGAGGCCACCCCGGTGTGGGTGCGTGAAGCAGATGGCAGCCGGAAGTCCATGGCAGCCCTGAAAGACATGACCAGCCAGCTGATCGGTCGCTTCTGCCAGAGCGCCATGGGCACTACGCGTGACCATTTCGGGCCGGCCAACCTCACCCGCTACGATGCCGAGCTCATGGTTCCCGCGGATACGGTGACGGAGATCGCGGTCCTGAAGGGTCTCGCCACTACTTTCGTCATCTCCACCGATCACCGCCAGCCCGTGTATGAGCGTCAGCGGGAAGTGCTGCATGCCCTCGTTGGCGTCCTCAACGCTACTGGCGACCGCCACCTCGAGCCGATGTTCGCCGCGGACTGGCGCGACGCCGTCGACGACGGTGCGCGGCTTCGCGTCGTCATCGACCAAGTGGCCTCCCTGACGGACGTCTCAGCCATGGCGATGCATGAGCGGTTGGTGGGTAGTCTTCCGTCCTTGTGGTAGCCGGCGCCCGCCAGCTGAGGCTGCGAACCCGCGTTAACCGCCGCCCCGCAGAGACTAGGATGGTCACGTGGCTGGCCTGATCAAACGTGAAGATATCGACGAAGTACGCCAGCGCACGGACATCAAGGAAGTCGTTGACGGTTACGTGACGCTCAAGGGTGCCGGGCTAGGCAGTTTCAAAGGCCTGTGCCCCTTCCACGATGAACGGTCACCTTCCTTTACTGTCCGCCCCCAAGTGGGCCGCTATCACTGTTTCGGGTGTGGTGAGGATGGCGACGCCATCTCCTTCGTCCAGAAAATGGATCACAGCTCTTTCCATGAAGCTGTGGAAAAGCTCGCTGCCAGAATCGGTTACGAACTCCGGTACGAGGACGGCGGAAGCGGACCCAGCCGGGAAGAAGTGGGCAAACGCCAGCGGCTGCTGGACGCGCACAAGATCGCAGACGAGTTCTTCCGTGCGCAGTTACTGACCCCTGGCGCGGCTGAGGCGCGCAACTTCCTTCACGGCCGCGGCTTTGACCGCGCTGCTGCTGAGCATTTCGGCGTCGGCTATGCACCGCAAGGCTGGGATACGCTGCTCAAGCACCTGCGCGGGCGCGGTTTCACGGATGTGGAGCTGAAACTGACGGGAATGTTTTCGGAAGGTAATAGGGGCATCTATGATCGCTTCCGTGGCAGGCTTATCTGGCCAATCCGCGACATCGCCGGCGACACCATCGGCTTCGGTGCGCGCAAACTGTACGACGACGATCAAGGCCCCAAGTACCTGAACACCCCGGAGACCACGCTCTACAAAAAGTCCCAGGTCCTCTATGGGATCGACCTCGCCAAACGGAATATCGCCAAGGAACGTCAACTCGTGGTGGTCGAGGGGTACACGGACGTCATGGCCTGCCACTTGGCAGGGGTCACGACGGCGGTGGCCACCTGCGGTACCGCGTTCGGCGCCGAACACATCAAGGTGGCCCGGCGGCTGCTCTCTGATGACGGCACAGGTGGTGAGGTGGTCTTCACGTTCGACGGCGACGAAGCAGGCCAGAAGGCAGCGTTGCGGGCCTTTGAGGAAGACCAGCGGTTCGTGGCCCAAACCTATGTTGCCGTGGAGCCCAGCGGTGCTGATCCCTGCGATCTCCGGCAGCTCAAAGGCGACCCGGCGGTCCGGGAGCTGATTGCCAGCCGGAAGCCGCTCTTCGAGTTCGCTATCCGGGCTTCCCTCCGCCGGCATAACCTGGACACGGTTGAAGGCAGGGTCGCAGCCCTTCGCGAGGCAGCACCCGTCGTGGCGCAGATCCGCGACTTGGCCACCAGGCCTGGCTACACCCGCGAGCTCGCGGGCTGGCTCGGAATGCCCATCGAGGAGGTCAGCCGGTACGTTGGGGCAGCAGCCAAGCGTGCCGCCGCGGGTGGGAGCGGCGGCGCCGAACAGCTGGCGGCGGCGGCAGCACCGGCGTCGAACGGGCTTGTTTTCCAGCGGCCCGATCCGCGGGACCCTGTCGCAGGGATGGAGCGCCAAGCCCTGGAGGTGGTCCTGCAGGAACCAGCCGTGCTCGGTGGGGACGCGTGGGCGCGATTCGAAGCCTCCCACTTTGCCACGCCGGCCTATGCGGCCGTTCATACCGGTATCAGGGCCGCCGGCCTCGCCCATGTGGCAGACCCTGTGGCATGGGTGGAGCAGATCAGGCAGGAAGTCCCTGAGCCACTCCGGCCCCTGGTGTCCGAGCTTGCGGTGACGCCCTTGCCTGCCACCACCCCTGAAGCGATGGCGAGGTATTGCAGGGACATCCTAGCCCGGCTCTTCGAACTGCAGATCACCAGGATCAAGGCGGACAAGATGGGGCAGCTTCAACGGTTGGACGCGGCGGCACATCCGGAGGACTTCCAACGGCTGAACCGCGAACTGATGCAGCTTGAAATGGAGCGCCGATCCCTGCGCGCCGAGGCCTGAGGGAGTCGATTTCGTTTTCCCGAAGTGCCCTGTTAAGCTAGTAACCGCTTCATTCCTCCGTAGCTCAATTGGCAGAGCATTCGACTGTTAATCGAAGGGTTACTGGTTCAAGTCCAGTCGGAGGAGCGCGCAATACCCCCGCTTCAAGTTCCTTGGAGCGGGGGTATTTTTATACCCCCAGGGGGTATAAACGAGCGATTTCGCTTCCCGCCAAACCTTTGCTAAAGTCATAACCGCTTCATTCCTCCGTAGCTCAATTGGCAGAGCATTCGACTGTTAATCGAAGGGTTACTGGTTCAAGTCCAGT